>JAFLJQ010000185.1 GCA_022712915.1 Gammaproteobacteria bacterium
GCTTAAGGCAGCGGTTCTGCGTGCATTAGAATACTTGTCAACGAATGCAAAACGCGCTCACCCTGAACGTGATAGGTTGTCAGGTCGCGCTAAGCTTGGATTGACGCCTGTTTTTTGTACAGTTTAAGAACTAACGTATGATGGTCAGCAAGGAATGTCGTGCCCGTAATGATCTTTTAAATTTTCAAGTCCTTGGCTTCAGTCAGAACAGGGCTGCGGCATCAAGTAAGAATGCCTATCGGCAATATCATTAAAAAATATAACGTCTTCTCTTTTCCCAAGTTAGGAACCATATGACAAATAGTGAGGTCGGTGAACTAGTGATTTAGATTTACATGCCTCTAAATGAAACTCAGCAAGTGCTCCATGAGTGGGTTTTATCAGGGCAATCACCACTACGGTTGGATCTAGAGGCGGTGATTATTATCCGTTATAGGTGGCTTTTGATTTGTCAAGTGGGAAATAAAACCCACTGGCTGAGTATTGTTTAGAGGCATGTAGATTTATTCTAAATAATTCCCGTTCATTACAGAACATACCTTAATCTAGTTATAGTTTCTCTCCATTCTTGGATTAATCATCTCGACTAGCAAAGTTGTTAGTCACCTGGCCACAAGTAACAGGCTTGTGAGTTGTTCATTGGCCACTTTACAATTCAGAGGTAAAAGAAACGGGTGTTAATAGGGCCATGTACAACTAAAAAGCAGACTCTGAATGACCGATTCTTAATCAAGTTATGTATTGATTCGATAGTAAACTGGTTGGAGTATTTGTCCTTTTTTAAGAGCGTGATTGAAAATGGCGTATCGATTTTTATAAGCTTGGATAGTGGTAATGGTGTGTTAGCGTAGCTGAAATTAATCTTACTTAGTCAGCCCTTAAAAACATAATAACCAATTGATAACTAACGAATTGCTTCAAATAAAGGCTGATTATTTCGACCGCAAATGTTAAGCTTTATAGTCAGTTTCTGGTCGAAATGGCGAAAAAAATGCTGACAAAAAGCACCGAATTTCATCAAACCAACCTGTTTGGCACTGACCTATTGATTCAACTCGATCCCAACGATCCGTTGCTACAATTATCCTCGGTTATTTCCTGGAAAGGTTTCGATGATGCCTTTGCCAAACACGACAGCAAAGATATTGGTGCGCCGAGTAAACCCATCCGTTTAATGGTGGGTTTACTTATACTCAAACATTTGGAAAACGTAAGTGATGAAGTCGTTGTCCTGCAATGGAAGCGCAACGCTTACTACCAGGCTTTTTGTGGCATGACGGCCATTCCAACGAACACAGCCGTGTCATTCAACGGACTTGGTTCATTTTCGAAAACGTATTGGTCAGGGAGGTGCTGAAAAAATATTTCAAATGAGCATTGCACTCCATGGCCGTGCCGCTTTAGAAAGTGCGGTAAATATTGATACAACAGTCCAGGAAAAAAATATCACCTATCCTACGGACAGTAAACTGGCAATCAAGATCATTAACCGACTCAACAAAATTGCCAAAACACAGGGTATTCAGCAACGCCGAACGTTTGTAAAAAAAGTGAAAGGATTACGTCTGGATATTCGGCACTTCCGTCATGTTAAAAAAAGAAAAAGAGCAACGTGCGCACTTAAACGCCTTAGAACCATCGCTAATGCATTAATCAGAGAATTACGTCGCACTCTCCCTCAATATGCTTTATTTGAGCATTATCAGGCTGATTTTTTGATGTATAAAAAAGTGCTGTTACAACAACCCAAGGATAAGAATAAGATCTATTCTTTGCATGAGCCACAAGTGTATTGCATGGCCAAAGAAAAAGATCACGTTCAGTATGAATATGGCAGCAAAGCCTCTGTGGCATCAACCGCTAAAACAAATATTATTGTTGGTGTAGTGAGTCACCCAAATAATTGTCACGATAGTCACACACTACCTGAAGTGCTGGAGCATATCGAAACTTCACGCGGCAAATCCGTTAAGCAAGCTGTTTGTGACCGAGGTTACCGTGGCAAAAACGAAGTAAACGGAACAGAAATTATTTTACCAAAGAAAGCACTCAAAAAAAACAACCGATACCAACGAGATAAAAAAAACAGTGTCGCAGGCGTGCCGCCATCGAACCCATTATTGGTCACTTAAAACAAGACTTCAGATTGTCGAGAAATTATCTGAAAGGCGAGTTGGGAGCCCCTTTAAATTTATTGATGGCTGCGAGTGCCTGGAACTTGAAAAAATGGTTAGTCCATTTTTGTACTGTTTTTTTACGCATTAAATCGTTTATTAAATGATTTTGGTCGCATATTAAAAGGGGGGATAGCATTTCACAAGCCAATTGTGACTTCGCTCGTCAGTCGATATGGGTAAAACAAATATCCAGGCTTTTTTCAGTGCGGACTATGTAAAAGTAAACGCATCATATAAAAATTTCAAAACCACAGTGGTTATAAATATACGTGTGATAGGTATCCAGCACCAATTTAAACAAATAGTGTTTTTCCAGACAACTGGATAAGCTAATGTCAAATAAAGACATAAGGCTAGATCTTCATATTTATCACGCCAATTTAAAATATCTAAATTATTAGTATATTCTGAATATGCCATGACTATTAAATGAAATAAAATAGCGAATAGACCTGCGCCAAAAAACCATATCCCCCAGAATGCAGCCCGTAAACTTCCTTTGCCAGAGATTAATCTCTTAAAATTACCAAAGCTTATATTCAACTCGCCAGGATAATGTTCACTGATTATTTTCATATTTTATATATTTTTGTGGTAAAATAGCCAATTACCCAAGCCTGTCCCAAACAGATCAGGACATTTAGAACTACAGCATCCGGTTCTTCAGATATACATTTGCTCGCGAAGGACAAGCTAGTACGCACTCTGCATTTATTCTCCAATTCTTTTATACCCTTGTCCAGTGGTAATATCCTCAAAGTATAACAAATCGTGAATATAACGATTTGCAGCTTAGCTATCATGTATAGTCCGGCTCTATATATCCGGCACATGTGTCTACAATATAATTGTCAGCCCTTCGCCATAGCGTAAATTGGCTGCCATCAGCTAGAGTCCTCATTTGTGGCCTTCCGTCATCCCATGTTTCAGCGTAACATCACCTGCTTTATGTGTGCCAGGAATTTTCTTTTCTTGACGAGTAATTTGTTTCTTATCGGGATCGTCTTGCATACTTTTCTGAGTGGTTGTTTCATTATCCACTTTAACAAAATAAGCGCCGTTGCCTTTTCCGTCTGCCATGGTGTTCATGGATATAGCTAATAACACAATACTCAGGATGGATATAAAAGGATCTACTTTTTTCATCAGATAACTCCTCACAATATAGGCTTGTAGATACGATTATGTCGCTATGAAGATTAGAATGGTTCAATTTTTTCTATAGGCTATTGCAACTAACACTAACAGTTAATTGAGGTGTATTCATTATTATCTTCTAAACTTGGGCTTACCCGGAATATCAAAGAAGACACGCAAATGACCGGTGCGGAATTTTAGGTACAGATACAAGGCATCCACACGCAGGGTATCTTAATTTACATTATAAAAATACATGCCTCTAAACAAAACTCAGCCAAGAGATTATAATGCATTTACTTACAATAAGTTAGGTGCAGAAAATGAAAAAAGAGGGGATGAGTTTTTTCGAATGGCAAGCACGATTTGATAACGAAGAAGCCTGCAAGGACTA
>JAFLJQ010000020.1 GCA_022712915.1 Gammaproteobacteria bacterium
GGCCTAATTCGCTAAGATGTCGAGGTAAATGCAACTAAAAATGCAATAAATCATCGTAATTAACAGTGATTCACTATCACTGTTTTATTTTTTTTTAATTTGTTCTGATTTATTGGATATTTAGAGGTGCCCTTAACAAAAATTACTTCAAAGAAAGAACAGGGTCACATTTCAAAAAAAACCATATTATATGCAGCAAACATAGCAAAAGAGGTATTAGGCTACTCCTTAGAGGCAGAGATGGAAATAAGAATAGGTGAAGGCTTCATCACCATGCATGGATGTCCAATCGACAACGATCTTAAAGATGTGCCGATTGGTGAAATTAGACCTGACCGCAAATCATGGATTTCAGAGTTGGTGTTGTTGGGAGTGACTTACTCAGTAGGTTTTAGTCCATTTTCATTTAGACAAGAAAAATCAGGTCGTTTAGTGCACGAAATAACGCCTATTCTAGGGAAAGAAAAATCAATATCTAGCAATGGTCAAGTTAATTTCAAACCACATGCTGATGGAGCATTTCTCTCACGAGAGAATAGACCGGAAACTTTATCATTATTGTGTCTTAATAATGATTCTGAAACGAATACTAAAATAGTTGGAATTGATAGTCTATTATCTGAATTTAATCATGATGAGATAAACATTCTAGCATCGGCAGAATTTTTACATATACCACCTGAAACATTTGAATTAAGTACAAAAACATATTCGGAGAAGAGTTCTATATTGGATAGAATCAATGGTGTTTGGGAAGTCAAAGTTGCCACACATAATTCACAACCAAAAACTGAACGCGCAAAAGCTGTATTTGAGAAATTCACTATATTGTCAGAGGAAAAATCACATTCAATTCGATGGAATCCCGGCGACCTCGTCATATTCAGTAATTTTCGCTGTTTGCATGGAAGGGGGGATATCAACGGAAAACGGTGGTTGCAAAGGTGTTATGGTTCAAGTCGAGTTCATCCTGGCTATATTATGGATCTATTATGACAGGCATTATTCCTTAGCATTACATGGGCCATCTTTGTTTTTATAAACATAGATGCAATATTAGAAAGGTTAATAAAACAAGCATTGGTGGGTGTTGATTTGGATTTATTTGATGTCCTTTTAAGAGTGTTATTTTTAGTTTCTATAGCATTTCTTGGTTTTTTTTCAGGAAAAAAATTTAATCTTGATCAAAGAGAAATGTCAATATTGCTGGTGTATATAATTTCTCCAGCAGTCATGTTTGTATCCGTATTGGAAGCACCATCAGGCAGAAATTATTTCAACTTTACTATAGGCGCTTTTTTTGTATGTTCGATAACAGCAACATTTGCTCTTTTAATTGGAAAGATACTTTGGAAGGATAGTACAAAATATCTATTTGCATTTTCAGGTGGGACTGGAAATACTGGATACTTTGGCTTGCCTCTAGCAATAGGTATATTTGATGAAATTGGTGCTGCGGTTGCTGTATTCATTATACTTGGAGTAAATTTATATGAATTTTCATATGGGTATTTTCTAACATCTAGAGGACGTAATTCTATTTCTGAAAGTTTTAATAGAATTATCAAGCTGCCCATCATTTACTCATTCATAATCGCGTTATTAATTCGCGACTCAAGTTTGAATTTAGATAAAATTTTAGTTGATGGACTAAACAACTTTAAAGGTGCATACAGCATCTTAGGCATGATGGTAATCGGCGTTACTTTGAGCAAATTCCACAAATTTGAAATGGACTGGAAATATTTTCTATGCGCCTTGGGCTGGAAATTTATTGTCTGGCCACTTGTTGCTGTTTTTTTAATTATTGTATTTGGGAAGAACTTAGATATGGTTGAACGAGCAATAATATTATTGATGTGCACCGTTCCTATGGCTGGCAATGTTGTTGTAATTGCTAATGAGTTGGGGGTTCATCCAGAAAAGGCGGCAACGGCCGTTATGGCCAGTACAATACTCGCTATTGTAACCGTGCCAGTAGTGCTATCCATGCTTTAATTTTAAGCATCCTCTATTCGGAAAGTCACTCTGTAATCAAGGGTTCAGTACACTTGGTTTTATTCATTTTTATTAGCCGTGGTTTTCATCTCTCTTTAACATGTATCTTTCTGGGTTAGAAATACTAGAAAAGCCGAATTTCTTGTACAACCCATGTGCACTATTTGTAGCTAGAAACCATAGTCTTACCTGTAAATCTGGCTGCTCAAGTATATGCTTAACTAACTTCGTACCCAAGCCTGTTCCTTGAAACTCTTCGAAGATAAAGAGATCCATTAAATAGGCATAAACCACCTGATCAGTTACAACCCTGGCAAAGCCTAGAGTATTACCCTCTGAATCATACAGACCAAAACAAATAGAATTATCAATGGATTTTTTAACATCATCCAAACTGCGACCCTTGGCCCAGTATGATTTATTACATAAATAGTCGTGAATGGCTTCTACATTTAGTTTTGATTTGTCTGTTGAAATTAAGTATTGCATATGCATGTATTTTTTGACGGTTAACTATATTTATCCACTAAATCACCAATAACTCTGCTGACTCTTGATTCACTTGATTTTTAACTCTCGATTCAATAAACAATTCTCTTTTCTAGCCTAACACACCGGTAACATCCAGAAGTGCCCAGCCAGCCAAAAAAAGACCAGAGGAGGTCAGTAGCCAATAGAATAAAAATGCCAACAGTCTATCGAATTTATTCGTATGTTTTCTAAGAAGTTCTGTATTAGCATAGAGAAATGACAGCTTTGAATTTTTTAATTTATGTATTAAAAAAATTGGCATAGCGAGTGCCTGAGCAACATTGAGAATATCCCAACCACTGACAAACTCCATACCGAGTTCATTTTTTGTTGCGGGGTTTTTCCTGAGCTTACGTACTGTAATTTGGCCAAATGCAACATATAGTATTGCCGAAAAAAAAACCCCTGTCATGACCACCGCGAAAACACCCGCTTCAGTCACCATAATGAGTTTACCGATTTCATTATGTCATCATACATCGAACCACTATTGATCTTAGCTTTATTGTTTACCCAAACAGAAGCTCCGGCAGCGGCACCTGCCACCGCAACCCCTCCAATTATTAATCCAATCCACCCAGCAGGAGTTGCTACAAGCAGTAAGGTAAGACCAGCATTAACAACAATAGAACTCGCTGCAGCACTCGCAACAAAACTACTCGATTCAATAAACAACTCCCGTTCCCAATGATCACCTGCTTTGTAGGTATTGCGGACACGGCCTACTCTTGAACCAAAATCGATCACCGCCAGTCCGTTTCCCAAAAATTTGGCATATTTACTGTAGTTCACCAAGTTGCTAGCCTGTAGCTGACTGGTAATATTGAGTTTGGCGATATTACGACTGCTACGGGCAATATTCGTGGCGCGGGTGGGGTTACCCAGTGGCGTGCCTTTTCTTGCCTTTGATGCCGCGGTCACAGAAGCCAGTTCATGTTGGAAACGTTTTTGCATTTGTTGAAAGGCAGAGTGTGCTTTTTGCCTGGCCAGAACACGGGCTGCCGGGTTGGTCTTCATGACCTTGCGGTATTCCATCAGGGCGTCCTGATATTTTTTCACCGCCAGACCGAAGCCCTGTACACGATGGGCAAAAATGCTGGTCGATGCGCCTATCATGCCAATTTGTTGTTGCTTTAATTTGGCCATAATGTCCGCAAGGGCCAGGGTGTTATCTTCCCCAAAAGACAGGCTCAGGTCGGTCAGATTCTGTACTGTTGGCCCGACGCCCAATTGACCCAAAAGACTGCGATCAAGAATCGAGGGATTTTGCCCCACCAAATAAGGCCGGTAGGGTTGAAGTGATGTCGGGCTGGCCGTACAGCCAAAGCCTGTAATATCAGAATCGGTAATACCACACTGGCTTTCCAGAAAACCCGAGCTGATTGGCTGGTTACAAAGTAGTATTTCGGTCATAAAAATCCCTCTAATTTATTATTAACAAAACCGGACGTCCATTCTAACCTCAAATAGACTATAACAACTAACATACTAATAATACGCAATATTTATGAAGTTATTAACGTGAGTATTTTGCTTGTCATCTGTTGTTCCATCTATGGCCTGTTTTGAAAATAAGGAAAGTGCCATCATCCTTTAACGAATTTATGGGCGTTAACTAAGAAGGATGAATATTAGATGAAAAAGGCTATCCACAAACACCCGATCCCGTCTAACCCATTGGTGGCTGATAACCTGGGCAATAATGTCGGTCATCGAGATACTCTGAATAGGGTCGTCGCCGTTCTACAAATGCTGACCGAGCTGAACATATCTGAGGAGGTGTCGCCGGAAGTGGGAAATGGTCTGTACTGGGTGCAGTTGATGCTGATTGATTCAGTCAACTATGTGAGTGATGCCCTGGATACTAAAACAACTCATAATTGAAATAACATAAACCTTATACGATAAGCGCGAAATAAACCGTGCACTGAATTTAATGACCTACATTACGATCAATTTTTTAGCTGGCAGAGAATTATTCATTTTTATAGGCTAGTTGCGGGTTTATGCAATATTGGTTGATAACCATTTTTTTTGACTTTTTGTTGCGGGATATTTTGACTATCGTGGAAGTCTATGCTGATTCGGTCACCCGCAACTGAACTAAACAGGTTGTTGGTGAAGGCGATGTGATCCGGATGTTCACGATACGTATCGATGACGGCTTTATGGCAAAAACGAACCAGCCAACAGAAGCGAAATTTTGAACCTTCTTTTATCGCTTCCCCCGTAAATACGCCACGAACACCGGGAATGGTAGAGAGAACCCTACGCCCTTCATCCATCATAGCGTGAGTTTGTTGATCACTTATTCGCTCTACATTATAAATGATAAGATGTTCAACTGGTGTCCATGGTTCACATTGTGCCAACACCTCAGCTGCACGCCCGGCACTACCCCATAGACGCATGCAGCGTTCCACTTCGGAGCCGATGGCTTCTTTTACGCCTGCTTTTAATTCAGTAAAACTGCCATTAGGGTTTTGTTTTATCTGTGCGCTCATAATTTTTGCGGCGACATCAGAGAGAGCAGTATAGTAATTTATTTTGGCAACACCCAATGCTGTTAGTCGGTGGAACTGGTTTTCGTTCAATCCGCTGCCGCCATGGATGACCAAGGGTATGTTAACAGCCTGGTTAAGCTGTTTGAGTCGTTGAAAATCCAGTTTAGCGCGCCCCTTCATGCGCCCTTGTACCGTGCCAATCGATACGGAGAGGCAATCGACCCCGGTACGCTCCACATAGACTTTTGCTTCTGCGGGCACCGTATATGCCGATTCACCGGGGTGTTGTTTTACCCCTTCGCCTTCCACGCCCGCAACGTAGCCCAGTTCCCCAATGACGGGCACGCCACAACCGTGCGCCATTTCCACTACTGAACGAGTGATCTGAATGTTGTCTGGCAGATCACGGCTAGAAGCATCTAGCATGATGCCGTTACAACCCAGATTGATGGCATTGGTGGCTGATGCCAGACTCTGGCCATGATCAAGTTGTATTGCAACGGGCACAGATGCACGTTTGGCCGCCGCTTCTACGGCGGGCAACATTAATGCAAAGTCATAGTGGGCAAAATGGGGTTCGGCAATACTGAGAATGACAGGGGCGCGACATCGTTCAGCGGATTCGATGACGGCTTCCAGAAAGTCGAGGCTGACCAAATCAAAGGCACCAATAGCATAGTTATTTTCATAAGCATGGTAAAGCATGTCGCGCATATTGACCTGTGGCATGGATTACCGCCTTATTAAATTGGATTAAGTTATTTTTGGCCCGGAATCATAAGGCTGATTCATCTTCATGCAAACGTTTTTCCAGTTCGTCCTGCATCATCTCCAGTGAATGAGATCGCACTTTGGATGCGGCAAAGTGGTAGTAGTTCAATTTACATTTGACGGGCAGGTGGAGTGTGTCTCGTCCCCTGTCCTCAAACTCTACCCAGGCCAAAATGGGAATGTCGTTCTGGTTTTCATCCGCACACACCCACTCATGTTCATCAAGGATCATGACAAACCCTGAATAGTCCACCAATGGCAGTCGCATAGGCATGGTGAAATGCAGTTTTGCCCGCCGCCACAAATTGTAGAGTGCTGCATCAACTTTATCATCTCGTTGTGCAAAATAGGGGACATCCGAAAGTCTGCTCACGTTTTTCTTTAACGGGTTAAGCTGGCAAATAATGTTGGCAGCTTTTCTGGCAGACGATCTACGTTATCAATGATAGTGTAGTTGTTTGCTCCAAAGATTCGTTTTACATATTGATCCGCATCCGGATCCAGTGTCAGGCAGTAACTTAAGACACCCTGACTTGACAGTTCTTCCACTGTTTTCTTTGTGTCATGTCGTAAATGTTGTGGATCGCGCTCATCAATATCCGCCGGTTCACCATCGGTTACGAGTAAAATAAGTTTACGGCGTTCTGGCTGTTTTAATAGATGATGGCCTGCATGACGCAGTGCAGCACCCATACGGGTCGACAAACCGCCTTTCATTCCTGCCAGGCGTGATTTTGTTTCGTCATCAAATTTCTGGTTAAAATCTTTAAAACGATAATACTGAACATCATGACGTCCATCGGAGGAGAAACCATGCAGTGCGAATGGATCGCCAATGCCGTTGATGGCCGTGGATACCAGTGTTGCCGCTTCACGCGTTAACTGTAATACCGTTTTATCTGAACCGGTCATGGTTTCATTGGTTGATTCTGATAAATCCATCAACACGACAACGGCGAGATCTCGATTCTTTAATACATTGCGCATGGTAATGCGCGGATTAGGTTGTTCGCCCATGCGAATGGAGACCATGGCATCTATCGCGGCATTAATATCGATTTCATCACCATCCTCCATGTTGCGCACTCGCTGTACACCTTCCGGTGTTAACAGGTCAATAATTTGCTTAATGCGATGGGCGACGGGTTTATATTCATGAAGAATATCGTTAATCACTTCCAGATCGCCTCTGGGTTGGCGACGTTCATAAACCGTCGCCCAATCAGGTCGATGCAATTGAATCTGGTAATCCCATTCATGATATCGAAATGGATCGGATACTGGCTCCTTACCCCACATTTCGTTGAAGCTTTTGGTGTTATCGGTAAGATCGTCTTCATAAGGACGCATTTCGGTGGCACAGGTCCAGATTTCCTGTGCATCATCACCGGCCAGTTCACAATCGACTTCATTGGCCATTTCGATGACGCTGACAATCTTGCGTACCTGGCGTTGACTGGCGGGGACATATTCATGTTCAACATTCCAGGAGAACTCTTCGAATTCCCAAATATAACGATTATCATCTCGGTATGGAATACGAATACGTTCCAATATTCGTAAACTGGGTACTGCTTTACGGGTAGAAAACAGATTGAACAGTTCCATACCCATATGCCAGGAGAACTGGTTGTCATCCTGACGCAGTTCTATTTCGGCGTGAAATTTAGCTATAAAATTAGTCAGTTCGGTACTTTCTGATTTAACGGAGCTGTCGAGCAACATTAAGGCAAGATGCTCTAGCACCGTCATTGTTTCATGCTCTACATCGGTGTCGTATTCAATAAGCAGTAACGATGCCCATAGTTTTTGTAACCCGGGAAAATCTTTAATCGCCTTGTACTCAATCCGAGCATCTTCAATAAAACCAATAAAAAACATTTGTGCAGGACTTAGCTGCTCGGCAGAAATGGGGGCCGATGAATAGCTCATGTGTGCCGCCATGTGCGCTGAAGTTGCACGGTATAACTCAAGCCCAGGAATGATGTTTCCGTTTGAGTCGATATTATCAACTGCATCTGGCATATGCAGAATACGATGTTCAATATAAGGACGAAAATCGGTGTAATCTGCACCGGTTGGTCTCAGGAAAAAATCACGTCCCCATAACGCACGTAAATAGAAATTCAGTTTACGCTGCACTTTAATAAACAAAATGCCTCGACGTTCTTTTTGCAACATGGCTTTTGCGTCGGCGGCTTCCAGGTTGAAATAAGAGGTTAAATTTTTAAAGTCACGGCGATAAGCCTGTGCACCAAAATTTGCCCAACGGCGCAAACCGCTAAGCGTTAATTTTGATAATAATTCATCAATGTGGTTGAGCATGGGGCGTAAGCCTCGTGCTGCCGTTGAGGCTAACTGATGAATAAAGGTGAGGTAGCCACGTAACAGCTCGGCATCGCCTAGATTACGAGCTGCCGAAGGCAGGCTGCTAAATAATAACGAAATGACTTCACCTGATGTCATGGATGACAGTTTCATGGCGGCCGTTATGCAGTCCGGAATAATATCTTCACCGCACTCTTTAACGACTAACGGCATTTCCTGCAGATAGGTGATGACCAGATCACTGCCTCGCCCCAGATTATGCAGCGATTTTGCGCCATCCATATACGTTTCCAGGCCGACGGGAGACATGATGCGGGCGGCTTCATGAAATGTCCCTTCAATTACATTGCGTATGGCCGGGACACTGTCTAGAAACTCTTCGTAATCTTCGAGTTTAATGCTCATATTTTAATGACCTTTGATGCAAAGCTAGCAAAAAAAACAATATTTACGATCTGGCGTCATCATTTTTGTTAAAACTAGCCAAAGAATGTCTGCACTGCCGCATCCAGTGTATCGCGCATATCAGGATCATCCGTTAAAGGTGTCACCATGGTCATGCTACAGGCCGCCTCGGCTGAGACACCTTTTGCGATTAATTGACCAGCATAGACCAATAGACGAGTTGAAATACCTTCATCTAATCCATGACCTTTCAAGTTACGTGCACGATGGGCAATATGCACCAGTTTCTTTGCCGTGGCTTCATCAACGCCTGATTCTTTAGATACAATCGCTATTTCTATGCTTTCGGCAGGATAATCAAAATCCAGTCCACCAAAACGTTGTTTGGTCGATTGTTTGAGGTCTTTCATCAAACTTTGATAACCTGGGTTGTATGAAATAACCAGTTGGAAATCAGGGTGCGCCGTAATTAGCTCACCTTTTTTATCTAATGGCAAAGTACGTCGATGGTCAGTCAGTGGATGAATAACTACCGTGGTGTCCTGACGTGCTTCAACAACTTCATCCAGGTAACATATCGCACCAATACGAGCGGCTGTTGCTAATGGGCCGTCCTGCCATTTGGTGCCGTCTTTATCTAATAGAAAACGGCCAACCAGATCAGATGCGGTCATATCTTCATTGCAGGCTACCGTAATTAATGGCTTGCCTAATTTATACGCCATGTACTCAACAAAACGTGATTTACCACATCCGGTTGGGCCTTTTAGCATCATTGGCATACGAACATTGTAGGCCGCCTCGTAACGCTCAACTTCATCTGCTACTGGCTCGTAGTAAGGTTCAGTTTTAATGACGTATTGTTGTGGATCTACCGATGTTTCATTCTTAGACATAACACACCTTCATTTAATTGTTGATGTTGTTTACTTCTCATCATCTGTTTCGATCTCACCAGACCAACCAGATGCTCGAGCTTTTTCCATCCATTTGCCGTGAATGTCTTGGTGGCGTTTAAACAATTCTTTTGGTAAATGGCTAACCAGGCAGCCATATTTATCCCACTCGGCGTTAAGCTTTTGCAGTAGAGCGTCAATCCCCGCCAAGTTCCAGCCTTCACAGGTTTCTGATTCGGGAATTAATTCAAATACCCAGGCATCACGGATAATTTTACCTATGGTCGTCATACCGCCATTGAGATCATTATCAATGCCTACATATTTGCTTGGCTTATTCATAACTATATTTTATCACTATTGTATGTATTAAAAAGCCCCTGACCAGATGGCACAGGCAGGGGCTTCGTATTTTGATACTACCCTGCGTAATTAAACCGTCTTACCACGATAAATCACCATTGAAGCACCTGCTGATTGTTTGAAGTTGTCAAAACCGAGCAAACGAACATGATTGTCCGGGTGCGCTTTATGACAGTTTTCAATTTCGGCAAGAATGGCGTCAACGTCAGTTTCACCAAACATAGGCAGTTTCCACATGTACCAGTAGTTGCTCATTGCATTTTCTGGTTCTGTGTGTTCAATACCCGGGTTCCAGCCCTTGCTCACAACGTACTCGATCTGTACACGAGTCTGTTCTGCCGTCATCGCTGGCAGGTATGAAAAGGTTTCAAACTTGCGGCTAGATGCTTCACTTAAGCTTGATTTGTAATCTTGCATATCACTCATGGGTTTTACTCCAAATTTAAATTGTCAAATTCAATGCAGGGTGGGTATTCGCCACCCTGCGGCTGTATCGTGTAGACGTTTACTTGTGAGCAACGTCCAGTTTGTCTACGGTATCGAATTCGAACTTGATTTCTTTCCAGGTTTCCATCGCCATTTTAAGTTCTGGACTATGTTTAGCCGCAGAATTAAGGATATCTTTACCTTCTTTCTCAAGTTCACGGCCCATGTTACGTGCTTCAACACATGCTTCAACTGCAACACGGTTAGCAGCAGCACCTGCAGCATTACCCCATGGGTGACCTAATGTACCACCACCGAACTGCAATACTGAGTCATCGCCAAAGATGTTAACAAGTGCTGGCATGTGCCATACGTGGATACCACCAGAAGCAACTGGTATTACACCTGGCATCGCGCCCCAGTCCTGGTCGAAGAAGATTCCGCGTGAACGGTCTTCTTTGATGAACGATTCACGCATGATGTCGATCCAGCCTAACGTGGCCTCACGGTCGCCTTCCAGCTTACCGACAACCGTACCAGAATGAAGGTGGTCACCACCAGACAGACGCAGACACTTGGTCAAAACGCGGAAGTGAATACCGTGGTGCGGGTTACGATCAAGAACAGCGTGCATTGCACGGTGAATATGTAACAGCATACCATTATTTTGACACCACTGAGCCAACTGGGTGTTAGCAGAGAAACCACCGGTCAGATAATCGTGCATGATGATAGGCGCGCCAATTTCTTTTGCATATTCGGCACGTTTCATCATTTCATCAGCGGTTGGTGCCGTAACGTTCAGGTAGTGACCTTTACGTTCACCCGTTTCGGCTTCAGCTTTGTGAATCGCTTCCATTACGAAGTCAAAACGGTGTCTCCAGCGCATGAATGGCTGAGAGTTAACGTTTTCGTCATCTTTAGTGAAATCAAGACCACCACGCAGACCTTCATAACAGGCACGGCCATAATTCTTCGCAGACAGACCCAATTTAGGTTTGATAGTACAACCCAGCATTGGACGACCATATTTGTTCATGATGTCGCGTTCAACCTGAATACCCTGTGGCGGTCCATTGCAGGTCATTACGTAAGCGATAGGGAAACGGATATCTTCTAAACGCAGAGCACGCAACGCTTTAAAGCCGAATACGTTACCAACGAGTGAGGTCAGTACGTTTACAATTGAACCTTCTTCGAACAGGTCGAGTGGGTAAGCTATAAAAGCGTAGAAACAAGTGTCATCACCTGGAACGTCTTCGATAGCGTAGGCACGACCCTTATAGTAGTCCAGGTCAGTTAACAGATCGGTCCATACCGTAGTCCATGTACCTGTCGAAGATTCGGCCGCAACCGCAGCTGCGACTTCTTCACGAGGCACACCGTCCTGTGGAGTGATTTTGAAACATGCCAAAATATCAGTGTCTTTAGGTGTGTATTCTGGCATCCAGTAAGTTTCACGATACTCTTTTACACCCGCGTTGTATTTGTTTCCTGCCATTGCTAGCATCCTCTTTCTGTTGCTTTGTAATTTGGCTGATGGAGTAATCTCCCCAGCCCCAAAAAACTTTTTTGTTGACCCGGTTCTTGTTCCCCAGGTTCGCTAATTGCTTAGCGTTTGAGGACTATAGTGACAAAAAACCATTAATAAAAGTTAATTTTTGTTATAAAATGCATTTATATTTGTTAATGGAAGATAAACCGTGCACTTTACTTTACAACAATTGAAACTGTTTGAAGCCGTCTTTCGAAATGCCAGTTATACCCGTGCGGCAGAAGAGTTGCACCTGACGCAACCCGCTGTTTCTATTCAAATAAAACGACTTGAAGAGCAGATGGGGCTGCCTCTGTTTGAGCAGGTGGGTAAGAAGATTTTTCCCACGGCTGCGGGCAAAACTATGTATGAGGCCTCCCGCGATATCCTTACCCGAACTATTGAATTAAAAAATTCAGTTGAAGCATTGAAAGGGGAGGTAAAAGGCCCGTTGCAACTTTCTGTGGTAACCACGTCTAAGTATTTCATGCCCCATCTGCTGGGGGCCTTTTTGATGCAATACCCCGATGTTGACCCCAAACTGGTATTTACCAATCGAGCCAAGGTGATTCAACGTCTGCGCAATAATGAAGATGATTTTGTGGTGATGGGGCAAGTACCGGAAGACGAGCAGTTGGAGACTTATCCTTTCCTGGAAAATATTTTAGTGCCGGTCGCTCACCCCAACCATCCGCTAGCAACAAAAAAGAAAATCCCTCTTAAAGCCTTTGCTAGCGAACGTTTGCTAGAGCGTGAAGTGGGGTCGGGAACACGCCTGGTATTTGACCGGTTGCTGGAACAAAAAGGGTTGGAGGTGGAACCTTATATGGAGTTGGGCAGTAGTGAGGCAATTAAGCAAGGGGTAATGGCCGGGCTTGGGTTGGCGGTGTTGTCATTGCACAGCCTGCGGCTGGAACAGGCTGCACATAAACTGGTGGTACTGGATGTAGAAGGGTTTCCAGTCAAACGTCGCTGGTACGCTGTGCATGTTAAGGGTAAAAAGCTCTCTTTGGTGGCGCGTACCTTTCTTGATCATATTCTTGAGGAAAGCCATAACATTCTGGGTTTCGATCAAAACTAGCCTGCGGACACTATATCGGCTGCATCAACCGGACAGGTGCGTCTCGCACCCGTTAGTGCAATCATTATCAGGTGAAAAGGTTTGTAAGCTTCCCTTACCCGCAACCTGACGCAGCTCATAAAATCAGTTTCATGAATCAGCCCTCTTTTTGTTATGATAAACCCACTCGCATCCTGCTTGATGATTCGATATGCCGTGTAGCGGCATTCCGCCTCTTCACTAAACATAAACGCAATTCATTACTTTAATTGCATCACTAGAATTTTTATTAAACCGAATAATGACCGATAATAGCGACAATTTAGCACCCGATGACGGCGACTTAACGCACAAACTCACTCTTGAGACGGCCCGAATCACTTGGTCAGAGCTGCAACGCCACTTTGCACGAGGGGTGGTATTGGTGGTTCATGGGCAGCTGGATCTAATTAAGGTCGCGGTCAAATTTGCTGAAGATGACACGCAACAATTCGAGGAATGGTTAAAGAACAAGCAATTATGGCGGGCTCAGGATAAGGACGCCAAGTCATGGCACACCTCCAATACCGATTTCTGGTCAGTCGTCGTCGTCCCCTGGGTATTGGTACAGGTGATCGACAAGTAATTCAATTTTAACTATTCGCACTGAGCTGATAATGTTTAATCATTTCCAGTTTTTTGAGCCGGGTAAGGTGCCGAATTTGATACTCCGAACAAGCCGCTTCTGAGCGTGTCTTGCAAGCTGTCTGGTAAACCAATTCGACCGGCCTGCGGCAGCGTGTATATTTGGCAGCCCTGAGTGTATGATTGTGCTCATGCAGGCGTCGCTCGACATCTGTTGTAATCCCGGTATAAAACGTACCATCTCGGCACTGCAACATGTAAACGACCCAGTCACTCATCGCGGTAGTGTACCCACTTACTTATGGGCACTTCTATAAATGCACTTTTCACTCAAGGGGCACAAGCCCGCGATAGCGGCATCAGCGCCGTGCTCGAACACCTGGATGGCACCTTTGTCCTCATGTATTGCATATACACTGCGGTTCTGCGCGCGGTGCTTCCTTGCTCTCACAAAAAAATTACTATTTATAGAAGTGCCCTTATTTTAGCTGATGAATAACGTGATCCTGCAATTGATCAGGATGGATGTAGTCTTCACTCACCGCATACTCGCAAACAAACATACCCCCCACCTTGACAGTTTGCTTGTCCTGGCTCAACAGAGGGTGCCAATCAGGAAGGCCTTGCCCCTGGTGCAGGCGACGATAAGCACAGCTCTCAGGCAATAAACTAAATGCCATCGGAGTCTCTACGTCTAGCACCAGACAACTTGTCACCTTGGCTTGTCGGTTGGGATAGTCTTTGCATTGGCAGGTTTCGAGATCCAGCAAGGAACATGACACATTGGTGGTGTACACAGCACCATCTTGTTCATCTTCCAGTTTAACCAAACAGCAATAACCACAGCCATCACACAGGGATTCCCATTCCGCGGCATTCATTTCGGCCAGAGACTTTTTTTTCCAGAAATCCGCCTCAGATGTCATTGGACCACGTCACACTGTTTGCAAATTGCTTGCGGAGTGGCTGGAGCACCGTCTGCAATACCGCTTCACTGTATGCCTGTGCCGGTGACATGCCCCAGACCGGGGCTGGCCAAGCAGGATCAGTTTGAAAACGGACAATATGGTGAATGTGCAATTGCGGCACAATGTTGCCCAGTGCAGCGATATTCATTTTGTCGCCCTTGTAAATATCCATTAGACCCGATGCCAGTAATGATGATTCATGACATAACTGCCATTGCTCTTTGTCTGATAACTCATAGATCTCTTTGATGTTATCCCGATCCGGCACCAAAATACACCACGGATACTGACTGTCATTCATGAGCAGCAACTGACATAAATCAAATGTCCCAAGGCAAAAACAATCTTTTTGAAGCTGAGGATGAAGGTTCATTATTTTCACATCTTGATATGGGTTTGATATATCTGGAGACACTTCTGCAAACGCGGACTCATGTAAATATGATCTCTGAAAAGTCCCTGACCTGTTGATGCACGGCAGAGACATCAGGTTCGCCATCACGTAGCAGCCAGACCGTTTGCATCCCAGTTGATTTTGCAGCATCCAGTTCTTCTTTTATATCTGATAAAAACAGAATATCCGCGGTAGATAAATCAATCTCTTTGGCAATGGCATGATAGGCAAGATTTTCACGCTTGTTACCCATGCGAGTATCAAAGTACCCTTGAAACAATGACGTTAAATCACCTGCATCGCTAAAGCCAAACAACAACTGCTGCGCCTTAACAGTTCCGGAGGAAAAGACATAAAGCAAAATACCCTGTGCATGCCATTTTTTTAAGTGCTCAACAGCATCTTTATACACATGGCCGGTAAATGCGCCATCCGTGTATGCTTCTTGCCAGATCATGCCCTGCAGGGCCTTTAAGGGGGTAATTTTTTTATCCTCTTTCATCCAGTCTTGCAACTGTTCAATCATTCCGTCGAGGCTCAGGTCTTCACCCACCTCCTGACACACATCATTGAGTAATGCCCCCACGGCAGGGTCTTGTGCATGATGTCGGACAAATTCTGCTATATGTTGTCTGGCATAGGGGAACAACACGTCATGCACAAAAGACAATGAGGAGGTTGTCCCCTCAATGTCGGTCACAATGGCCTTGATCATATCTTCTCAGCCACCACATCATCAAAACTCGGGAAACGTGTCACAATATCACTATCGGTAAAATTACCTTCCCAACCATTAGGGGTGGTAAAGAAACGAACGCATTTAAAAAAAGGATTCTCACCCATATCAAACCAGTGGGGCGTGTTGGCGGGTACACTGATCAGATTTCCTTTTTCACATAATAGCATGTAAACCTTATTATCAAGGCGCAGATAAAACAGGCCGCAACCATCAACAAAAAAACGTACTTCAAAATCATCATGGGTATGCTCGGCAAAAAATTTTTGCCGTAATGCCACCTTATCAGGGTGATCCGCTTGCAAGCTCACCACATCAACCGAATTAAAATCATATTTGTTATTAAGTTCATCGATCGAACTCTGATATGCCGCCATGACTTCCGCTTGTCCAGCATCGTGACTCAGTTGCTTATGCGTCAGCCAATATTCAAATTGCACACCCTGCTTTGCCAGGCAATCCACTATGGCCTGATGTCCTTTGATAGTTTCAATATTCTCAGGATTATCATCCGGACAAATCATTAATGTACTCATTATTATCTGATACCTCTCATTCTCAACTCACATTCAAACAAAAACTCAAATGCCTCAACATGACGCAGAGCATCCTCGATACTCTCGCCCCAGGTATAAAAACCATGGCCATTAATCAAGTAACCATGCATAAGCCCCTCTGTCTTACTGTATTGTTCAACCCTCGCAGCCAGACGATCAATGTTCTGATCATTTTCAAAAATAGGCACCGTGACAGAGCCATTATGCGAATCAACACCGGGAAAGGCCTTAAGCAGTTCATAGTCCTGCAAAACCAAAAACTCACCACTGAGACGTGATAATAGAGTAGCATTTACAGAATGAGGATGCAGAATCACCGTAGCAGAAGAAAAACGGTTGTAAATCTGAATATGCAAAGCAGTCTCAGCCGAAGCACACTGCCCGTCGAGTGACTGCCCCTTGGCATTGGCTCGCATAATATCGCCATCAATCATCCGACCCTTATGACAGCCGGATACCGTTATAGCAATATCGCCATTCGTCAAGCGTGCCGAAAAATTACCGCTGGTGGCCGGTACCATGCCCTGAGCATAAAGACTTTGACCTGCCGTGATTAGCTCGGCCGAGCGCCTGGCAAATTCATTATAATCCTGCTCTGACATAACAAACATCCATTATAAAATTTGTATATCCTATCACAGCCATACGCGGTTAAAAATAATCCAAAGAGATAATTCATCATTTAACCGTCCAACGATACGCACATAAATTCATCGGTCGATTATTTTTTACCCTTGCGCACAAATATCGAACATAACAAGTATAAGCATGCCAACATCAACACCTTCAGATCGACAATTCGACTGGTGGGGACTACAGGCTTTGCTCAATCAAAAGCAGGGAATGAACTACCTCGGATAGCATTTTCAGTTTTGCAACCCTAGTCTAACAAATCCTGACTCGCATAGTTTGATATTGATTTTTCAACTAAAATACAACCTCATTGATCCTCATCAACACGACTGATAATGATCTTTGCTAAAATATTATGTGCAGCTATACAGCATGATCTTGTAACGTGACTAACAATTATATGTCCTGGAATCACTATATTGCTTTGACCGTCAACACAGCTGTACCACACATGGCTACTTATTTAATACTTGGTAATTAACAATGAGTAAAGATTAACGGCACATACATTTCATTGGTGCTTGTCCCACCGTGCACGCCTATATGAGAAAAAGGCTGTTCACCAAGTAGCCGGTCTTTAAATACATAATTTTTTTTCATGATCAGCGTGTAATGACCAATACGCTCATACAAATTCGGATGGGCCAGCCCCATACCAAAGTATTCTTCATCAACAAGTGTGCTACTGAGTTTTAATTCAGCACAATCGGCAAGTTCAGTCTTAACATAATCTGTGAACTGCTGCTGCTTGTCCGGATGCACATAACAATATGCTACCCGAGGTTCTCCACATAATGGCAATACCAGAGAATCCTGCATCACAGGATGATCACTTAGCTGTAGAACTCTGGCGCTGTCAGTATCAATAAAACCATGATCAGCTGTCACAACCACGGCGGTATTTGTGCCATCAACCGCGGTTAGCAGTTTCTCGAATGCTTCATCCAGTTCAGCAAAATGTGCATTAACCCGTGAACTATTACAACCAAAGTCATGGGAATGACGGTCAAAATCGGGCCAGTAGGCATAGATATATTTTGGCTGTTGTGAACTTTTAACAATATCTTCAACATTTTTAAAACACTGAGATAATGTATTGTAACCTTTTAACAAAGCGCTCCCGGAGTGAGCAATATTATAGTCAGAGTGAATAATCCACTCGGGTACCACAACATAGGCAGGCCGATCAATCAAATCAAACATAGACGTATGCCCATATAATCGACGGACATCAATACGTTCACTATCAAAACCAAGGCATCCGACCCTTGGGCGAAACGGTAAAACGGCGGTGACACAACCCAATTTTTTCAAATAAACATGCCAACCCGTCAAAGCATGCTGCTGGGGTGCCTGTCCGGTCATAAATGTAGTTATTGCTGAGGCAGTCGTAGAAGGAAAAACGGACGTAATTCGTGATTTAAGATGATGATGAAAGACACTACCTTTACCTTGATTAATCAGGTATTCATAACCCAGGCCATCAATAACAAACAGTATAATATTTCTATATTGACTTACTTCATCAGGTGACAAACTTGTTAAAACTGGATAATCATTAATCGGCACCCCCATAGCCCGCCCCAGACTGGACATTAAATTGACAAGGCTATTGCCTTGATAATCTGGTAAAGGCATAAAAATCACTCCCCTTCAGGGCTATTCTTAACTATCTTGGCAAAGTTCCCTCTAATACGCCACCAACAACAGTCAAAATATGTTCAAACTATTTAACATAATAGTTTGCGTAGAGGTTTATGCTAATTTCTGCCACATTTGACATTCTGTCTATTACTTGCTCAAGATTGAACTGATCTGGATTATCTATACTTTGTGCAAAAAGGTATTTATTCTGTTGCATAGTTTGATAACAAGCATCCCGCTCCTGTATACAAATCGCCCATGGTTAAAGTTTGTTTAATCCAAACCTCAATACGACAATCCGCTCTCGTTTACTTTGATCCCCATTTTATCAAAACATTAAAAAACCTGCCTTAATATCATTCAAGGCAGGTTTCGATAAATCTAGTACTTTTTAAATCTACCCTAACAAATAATTAATCTGCAATATCCACTGCTTCGTTAACTACCGACAGGCTAGTACGAAAATTTTGTTGATGCTGTTTGTCCATGCCCTGCTTTTGCACCACATAATCCCCCAGTTGACGACGCACGGCATTAAAGGCATCACGCACAGTAACATAAATATCTTCATGAGCATGATTTAGACCTGGATCACGACTAACAACAATCTCACTGCCCGGCACGGTTAAATCAATCCGAACCTGGTAGGTTGAACCCTTGTAATGGTGTTTATGGGGTGCATCCACAGTAATTCGACAGGCCAAAATGTTATCGGTGATTTTTTCCAGTTTTTCAGCCCGCTCTCGGATTTTTGCTTCTACTGCTTCTGAGGGTGGGATGTTGCGAAATATGATTTGTATTGGTTGCTGCATACGATCCTCCTTTTTAATTCACTTTAAGACTATCGCTATAAACTGATAATGCTCATTGATCTGGATCAACTGACCCGGCTGCGCGAAATAAACCAATCAGGGTTTTGGCATCAACAATTTTTCCATTTTTTGCCCAATTCAAGGCTTGTTCAAAATCAACCCATTCAATTTCTATCTGCTCTTCCTCTTCATGCATGACCGCTGTGTGCGTAATATCTTGAGCCAGATAAAGATAAATAACCTCCTTGAAGATACCGGGAGAGGTAAGAATCTTACCCAGATCATGCCATTGCTTTGCGCTAACCCCCGCTTCCTCGACCAACTCGCGCTGAGCCGTCACTAAAGGGGCTTCATCCTGTTCAATTTTCCCAGCAGGCAACTCCCACAACCACTGTTCTGCTACATGACGATATTGGCGTAATAAACAGACACGACCCTGCCCATCCAAAACCACCACAGCAGCACCACCCGGGTGTTGAATCATCTCCAATTCGAACTGATGGCCATTCGGTAATGTTACCGTCTCAACATCGACCGAAATAACCCGACCAGTAAATTTACGATTCATATTTTCAGAATCCGAATCCATATCGATTATTAAAATTGAAAGTCAAACCCTGCCACAACACCATCACGGTGTGTTTTAAAATTCATGAGATCGGCTGAAGAAGAACCGCCACTTGCGCCATAAAAGGTAATTGTCTGGTTTTTTACCGAGCGCTCCCAAACACGATAACCCAAATGGAGTGAAATATTTTCAGCAAGATGATATTGCAATGTTGCCGCCAAATCATAACCTGTACCATTACCCGTCATTTTGATACTGGGATCCTGAGCCAAATCACTGCGTAGATGATGTATATCTTCATTGACCAACCTCATAATGGGATAATAGGTAACATCAAGCTTCAAGATAAAATTTTCGCTAAAATTAAATAAACTGTCCATCACAATGCCGACCCCTGTCCATTCAACTTTATTGGTAATAACAGTAACACCGGATAAAACAGAGGATCCTGCCGGTAAGCAACCAACATCAGGAACCAATGGTACTGTACACTCAATAGACCTTACACCTGTCGCAATATATTCCTCTTGCCATCGATGCAGACCCAGGCTAAAACGAATATCCGCCTGCGAGGTATTGATCATAAAATCCTTTGGCGAAAACTCCCCTTTAAAATAAAACAGGCCACTGCCATCAATGTCACTGTGCGTTCGTGAAAAACGGTGCGCGCCACTTTGTGTCGCACCGTAATTTATTGCACCACTGGCACTAAAATAATCATCATCAACCAGCGTACCGTCATCAATGTCACCCGTACCCATAGTAAATCTCAGGCCATGACCTGTCGGTAAATGAGTAAATATGACAACCTCTCTGACTTGACTATCGATCCCCTGATAATCCAGCTCAGACGTTGGTCTACCATAAAGATAGTGCTGAGTATCATGCCGCCACTTTGTTTGCCCCTGACTCACCCAGATATTAAAAGTGAACGTCATATCCTCTTGCGCGAGAAGCCGCCCTGGCCCAATAGATGTTATAACGATCAATAAAAAAAAACGTATTTTTTCATCCCTTTCCCCACAAATTATTAATCTGAGTATAATCCATGGCATCCACATTACCATGTCAAGGACAAGGATTTGTTTTCATTCATATCAAATAGACAAGCCCGTATTCAGGAAATAATTTATGCGACTATTACACACCATGATTCGAGTCGGTGATCTACAGCAATCGATTGCTTTTTATACTGAAGTACTCGGCATGAGGCTGTTACGCCAGAAGGACTATCCCGAAGGAAAGTTCACCCTAGCCTTTGTCGGTTATGGTGATGAGTCTGATCACAGTGTCATTGAACTGACCCATAACTGGGATACAAAAAAATATGAAATCGGCACAGCCTTTGGGCACCTTGCCCTGGAAGTTGATGATGTTTATCAGGCAACCGATAAAATACGTCAACAAGGAGGCAAGGTCATTCGTGATGCCGGTCCGATGAATGCTGGTTCAACCATTATTGCCTTTATCGAAGATCCCGACGGCTATCAGATCGAGTTAATAGGCAAAAAAATCTAAGTGTATTCTGTATATTTCTTTGAACTGCCTTTGACTTTTTCAACGGGATATTTTTGTTCATTGATGGCGATCTTTTTTTCTACCGCATCCAGCAAATCAATATCCAGACGCTCGGCAAGGCGCAAACTATAGATAAAAATATCGGCTAGCTCAAAAGCCACTTGCTGTAGTTTATCCGCTTCCAATTGCTTGCTCTGCTGTTCCGTTAACCACTGAAAATGCTCCACCAGTTCTGCGGCCTCAACAATCAGGGCCATAGCCAGATTTTTAGGCGCGTGGAACTGTTCCCAATCCCGATCGACTGCAAACTGTTTGAGGCGTTGTTGCAACTGATCAATTTTATTCATAATGGCAGCCCCTGTGTGCATCCTCCACAAAATAAAAAAGCCCGGCAGAGCGGGCTTTTTTAACTCTATTAAAATGACTACTGGTTCAGTGTACACCAATCTGTGTTGTTTCCTGAGCATGACGATGCAATTCCAGGCAAGACCAGGACATGTAATCAACAATCTGTCGACTGCCATCCAGATACTCAATCACCACACTTGATGGCTGGGTGTCCACATACATCAGCATTTTCACCTTGAGTAACTTACCTGTCTTGTTCATATACCAGTTACCTACGACTGGCTGGTGATTCATAAACATCTCAATCGAACCTCCCGATTTTTATTTTGCCCCGTAGACTCACTCCCCATAAGGTTAGTCTACCAGATCTCAGTCAATTAACAACAA
The DNA here is from genome assembly GCA_022712915.1 of Gammaproteobacteria bacterium. GTDB lineage: Bacteria > Pseudomonadota > Gammaproteobacteria > UBA6429 > Thiohalophilaceae > JAHEDB01. The sequence continues at coordinate 22,006 of JAFLJQ010000020.1, forward strand.
TTATTTTACGGTTAATAAGGCCGAATATCCGAGTGCAATGCTAAGGTTTATTCGTCTGTTACACAACCTTGCGAAGCGTTTTTTACATTTTTAATGTATTTGTACAACGTACCACGATTAGCCTTATAAGCTGGCATTTCCCAACTTGCCTTGCGGCTGGCAAGCTCCTCGTTACTGATGTTAACCGACAAATTTTGCCGTTCCGCGTCAATGGTAATCTCGTCACCATCCCGAATCAGGCCTATCGGGCCACCTTCCTGTGCCTCCGGTACAACATGGCCAATGATAAACCCATGTGAACCACCAGAAAAGCGCCCATCCGTGATCAAAGCCACATAATCGCCTAAACCAGCGCCCATAATGGCCGAGGTCGGGGTCAGCATTTCAGGCATACCTGGGCCCCCTTTGGGGCCTTCATAGCGAATCACCACCACGTCACCCTTAACAATTTTCTTCTGTTCCAGGGCTGCCAGCATATCTTCTTCACAATCGTAAACCTTGGCAGGGCCGACAAAATGCATACCTTCTTTGCCCGTAATCTTGGCCACAGCCCCTTCAGGTGCAAGGTTACCTTTGAGGATCTGAATGTGCCCCGATGACTTAATCGGTTTATTCAGGGGCATAATGACATCCTGCCCTTCAGTCAAACCCGGCAGGGATGCAAGATTTTCGGCAATAGTCTTGCCGGTAACGGTCATACAGTCACCCGTAATCAGACCTTCCTGCAACAGGTATTTCATGACGGCCGGGGTACCACCAACATTATGCAAATCTTCCATCACGTAACGGCCACTCGGTTTAAGATCAGCAATGAACGGAATACGATTACTCACAGCCTGAAAATCATCAAGACTCAACGCCACATCCACAGAACGGGCCATGGCAAGCAGATGCAGCACTGCATTAGTCGAACCGCCTGTAGCCATGATGATCACCATGGCATTTTCAAATGCCGCACGGATCATGATGTCGCGCGGCTTAATGTCATTTTCCAATAAATGACGAATAGCCGCACCCGCCCGGATGCACTCATCAAGCTTACCCTGATCGACTGCCGGGGTGGATGAACTATATGGCAGGCTCATGCCCATGGCCTCAATGGCCGTGGCCATGGTGTTAGCGGTATACATACCACCGCAAGCGCCCGCACCGGGGCAGGCCTTCTCAACGATACCCTGACGTTCGTCTTCTTCAATTTTACCAGCAAGAAACTGACCGTAGCTCTGAAAGGCCGAAACGATATCAAGTGGTTTATCTTTCAGATGACCGGGTTTGATTGTGCCACCATAAACCATTAATGCAGGCCGGTTAAGACGACCCATGGCGATCAGCACGCCGGGCATGTTCTTATCACAGCCAGGGATAGCAATCAGGCCATCATACCATTGACCCCCCATCACTGTTTCCACCGAGTCAGCAATAATATCGCGCGACTGGAGTGAATAACTCATACCATCGGTTCCCATGGAAATGCCATCGGAGACACCAATCGTATTGAATCGCATACCGACCAGATCAGCGGCTTTTACCCCTTCTTTAACCTTGGCCGCCAGATCATTGAGATGCATATTGCAGGTATTCCCTTCCCACCAAACACTGGCAATACCAATCTCCGCTTTCGACATGTCCTCTCGCGATAAACCTGTACCGTACAACATGGCCTGGGAGGCCCCTTGGGATTTGGGTTCGGTAATGCGAGAACTAAATTTATTTAACTTCTTAGCCATTTTACTGGGTACTCCATAAATGTACATTTAGTCAGTCATACAACAAATAATATGCATGACGTAATTAACAAAACTGCGCAAACAATACTTCACCTTTTCTTTGTTATGGTAATATGTAAAATAAAGAGAGGGAAGGGAAGTATAAAACAACTTGTGAGTGAACAACTAAAAAGCATATTGCATTTCACATTTTAACGTATCAAGTTCATTCACGAAAAGCCGATAAACTGATTAAGTTACTAGCAACAATTCAATTAGCCTAGAAAATTCAATTGATTAGGCATGCTTCAAACCCCTTGCAAGTAAAACATGGGAAAATAATGAAGAAAATAGATCTGGACAGGAAGTACAGTTTTTTTGCCAGTTTGCTGCTCGGGCTCTCTCTGCTGACTCAAAACATGGCCATGGCCTATGACAAACAAACCTTTGCCCAGCAGCGAAAAGACTTTATTGCCGCCGAAAAAGCCCTTAAATTGGGCCAAACAACACGATATAAAAAAATCGCTGCCAAATTAGAGAATTACCCACTATATCCCTACTTGAAATATAAAGAGATACGCAAACAAATCAATCACGTTGATAACGACAAAATTCAGAACTTTTTGGTGGAAAATAATAATTCACCCATCGCCGCCCAGCTCCGTCATGCTTGGCTACGCAAATTGGCCAGACGCCAGCAATGGCAAACCCTCACCGAAAATTATTATCTAGTTAAAGACACACGTTTGCACTGTCACTACGCCCGAGCCTTATTTGAAACCAATGATGAGCGGGCCGTAAATGTCGCCAAGGAACTCTGGCTAACAGGCAAATCCCTACCCTCCAGTTGTGATTACAGTTTCAACCGGCTGCATGAAGCCGGCATTCTGAATAACGACATGATATGGCAACGTATTCAACTTACCATCTATGCTGGCCAGAGCCGCCTGGCCCGTTACCTGGCTAAGAAATTACCTGCCAGGGATCGCAAACTCTTGAATATGTGGCTCAAGATTCGCCGTCAACCCCAATTGTTAGAGAAGGCATATGATCTGGACCCTAACTATCGCCCTCAAGTGTTTCGCTGGATCATCGTCGACGGAATACGCAGCCTGGCCCGCCGAAATACACTGGAAGCCACACGCATCTGGATAGATATTCGTGATGATTATCCATTTCCAGCAGAGGATCACCAGCGTGTGGAACGCCGTCTGATCTACAGACTTTCACATAACAAAGACGAACAGGCGCAGTACCTGCTAAAAGAGTTAACCCCGGAAATCCCCAATGCCCGCATGCATACCTACTACACCCTGTCAGCCCTACAGGATCAGGACTGGAAATCAGCCCTGATCTGGATGAGCAAACTCGATCCCATTGAACAGCAAATACCTCGCTGGCGTTACTGGCGAGCCCGTGCCCTCGAAGCCATGGGCCACCTGGAAGAGGCCCGAGGTTTATATTTGTTAATAGCCAATGATCGAAATTACTATAGCTTCCTGGCATCGGATCGCTCCGGCCTGTCCTACCAAATGGAAAATCGCCCGGTACAATATAATAGTGAGAATTTAGCCGGCCTGAAAAAGGTCCCCCCCCTGTTGCGCGCTGTTGAACTGTTCTTCATGAAACGGATCGTAGAAGGTCGTCGTGAATGGAATTTTGCCCTTCGACAAATGGACAAAGAACAATTACTCAAAGCTTCAAAACTAGCCCATCAACTGGGTTGGTATGACCGGGCAATTGTCACAATGGCACAGGCACGTTACTGGGATGATCTGGAACTACGTTTCCCACTAGCCCACCAGGATCTAGTCCTCAAGCACGCTAAACGCCAAAACATCAATCCAGCCTGGGCCTTTGCCATCATCCGTCAGGAGAGCGCCTTCACCCCCGATGCCCGTTCTCATGCCGGTGCTATGGGGCTAATGCAGTTGATGCCCGGTACCGCCCGTCAAGTAGCTCGCGGCTTAAAAATTCGCAAACCTCGTCGACATGATCTTATCAATATCAAGACCAATGTACGCCTGGGTGTCCGGTATCTAAAAAAGGTTCGTGATAGATTTAATGGCAATCCAGTTCTGGCCACCGCCGCGTATAATGCCGGCGGCTCCCGGGTCAAACGATGGCTACCAAAGGCCGGCTCTGTACCCGCCGACCTGTGGGTGGAGCAGGTACCCTTCAGTGAAACTCAGGATTACCTGAAACGGGTACTGGTCTATACCATTATCTATGAGCAACGTCTGGGCCTGGAAAGTGAAACCCTGCTAAAACGTATGGTTCCCATCCTTGGCAAACAGCCCCTCGTTTTGTCGCAGCATGAAAAGGGGAAGAAATCTATCCCAGATGTATAAAAGATTGATCGCTGCGATAACACTGCATCACAACACTTTATTCAATCAATATGAGAAAACCCTAAAAAGCCTTTATTTCAGACTGATAATAAAAAAGCTCTAATAGCATTTCAGGATACCCGAGTATGTCTTATCTGATCCTACTAATGACCTTGACACTAATACTTGCCTTGGCATTTCACTTAAAACACCAGTTACGCAAGACCGCCCCGGTTCGACAAGCACTACACGAAGCCCGCACCAATAAAGTACTAACCGATCTGCATTCATTGCAGGAGGAAAAATGATAAAGGATATACCGGGTGAACCTAAGCCCCTCCCGGTGTTTAAAGGACATCAACAAAAATTATATAAAACTTCCACTATATACGCTGGGTATTAAAGATTGAAATAACCTGATCTTCCAGAGTAATACGATCCGCCAGCACTTCACCCAATTTTGACAAATCCGGCTCAAGTGTAGAAAAATTATCGCAGTGATCCTCGCAATCGTATTTCTCATTAAAATCCAGAATACAGCGGGTTAGCACAGCGATATCGGGATATATCTTCTCAGCTACTTTTCGCACCTCAGTACGACGCTCAGTATCTTCTTCCATAAAGCGGTACAGCTGGAAATGAGCGCTGGCCGTATAATCCACCAACGTCTCACAAAAACCCTGCAACACATATTGCAGTTCCTTGTTGTTAGAGTGATAAGGTCGCATGCCGGCTAACTGACCAAACAGCGTCAGCGTCTCTGTACGTGTCTCCAGCAAGGTATTGAGTCTATCAAGTGAACCGGCACGTCTTTCGGCAGGAGCGTTTTGTGTTGATGTCATAAGATATCCCCTGATTGTTTTTAGTAATGATTAAAAATATAACTGCCCTACTATGCACTTAGTATGCCATGGTCTGTCAAGACTCTTTTATACGACTTACCAGATGATTTAAGTCAGTTATCCGATCATATTATGTGCCAAAATGAAGTTTAATGCACTGTAACTAATTAATTTAAATAAGAAAAAACTTATTTAACAGCCTCATCACCAAGCCACCCTTGCAGACAATTTTTTTTGTTGTGTCATGCGTGTCAATTTGTAAAAAATTCACTTGCAATTTCCTCTAGCATCAAAATGCTTCTCACGCAGAAAATTCATGGTAACAGGAGCATGACTGAGTAATGGTTGTAACCAGGCTGACTTAACAATACAACCGATATAATGCAAAGGAATGAGAAACACTTGGGGCCATCCACTGCTTCGACTACAATGCAACTGCGGTATTAAAGATAAAGATCGCCATGCTCACTCCTTACTTAAGTCAGACATCTATCCATGGCCACACCTGAACTACTCCTCCCTGCCGGAACCCTCAAGAACATGCACTATGCCTTTGCATATGGTGCCGATGCGGTCTACGCAGGCCAACCTCGCTATAGTCTGCGGGTACGAAATAACGATTTCAAACTCGAGAACCTGGCCATAGGCATCCGCGAGGCCCATCGCCTTAACAAGAAGTTCTTTGTCGCCAGTAATATCCTGCCCCATAATGCCAAACTAAAGACCTATCTGGCCGATATGGCTCCAGTGATCGACCTCAAGCCAGATGCCCTGATCATGGCCGATCCCGGGCTGATTATGTTGGTACGGGAAAAATGGCCAGAGGTACCCATTCATCTCTCGGTGCAGGCCAATACAGTTAACTATGCCGGGGTGAAGTTCTGGCAGTCCATCGGCCTGGAACGTGTCATCCTGTCCCGAGAACTATCACTGGATGAGATTGCTGAAATCCGTCAAACCTGCCCGGACATGGAACTGGAGGTATTTGTCCACGGGGCCCTGTGTATCGCCTATTCCGGACGCTGTCTGTTATCCGGTTACTTTAACCACCGTGACCCCAATCAGGGCAGCTGCACCAATGCCTGCCGTTGGGAGTACAACCTGCATCCAGCCGGGGAGACAGAAAGTGGCGATATTCGCAAAATCGAATTCGATGCAATGGCCGCGCTCAAAAACCCGCCCCCTTTTGCCGAAACGGAACAACAACGGCACCCCCTGGCCGACGAGGTCTATCTGATTGAAGAGCAAGGCCGCAGCGGCGAGTACATGCCCATTTTAGAAGATGAACATGGCACCTATATTATGAACTCCCGAGACCTGCGAGCCATCCAGCATGTCGAACAGCTCACTAAAATCGGCATCGACTCCCTCAAGATCGAAGGGCGAACCAAATCCCATTATTATGTCGCCCGCACGGCCCAGCTCTACCGGCAAGCCATCAATGATGCCGTGGCCGGCCAACCCTTCAACGCAGAGTTGTATGGCAAGCTGGAAGGTCTAGCCAACCGGGGTTACACTGAAGGCTTCTACCAACGTCATCCAAATCAGGACTACCAGAACTACCTGCAAGGTATCTCCCTCAGCCAACATCAGCAGTTTGTTGGCGAGATCACGTCTTATGATCCACAGCAGGGCATGGCCGAGATATTAATAAAAAACAAACTGCGCATAGGCGACCATATTGAAGTTATTGCCCCACAGGGTAATTACCCGATAAAACTCGAACGTATGGAAAACCTGCACGGTGAAAACATGTCAGAGGCACCCGGCGGAGGTTATCAGGTCAGAATTCCACTACCTCCGGCCGACTATCAACATGCGCTGCTAGCCAAATATCTGCAAGGCTAAGGCCACACCTAAAAGTTTATCCTTTACCCACCAAAAAATAGACAGCGGGACAAACAGCAACAATAATAGCTCATGCATCCGGGTTTTATATCAAGCAAACAACTCTATCTGGCGATTGATCAGGGGGGTCATGCCACGCGAGCCATGGCATTCAACGGCAAAGGCGAACTGGTCGCGGAAACCCTTCAAGCTGTCCATGTCCAACATCCCAAAGCAGACTTTGTCGAACACAACCCCAAAGAAATGCTGCAATCCATCGAGTTGACACTCAGTACCATGCTAGAAAAATTGGCCGATAAGGCGGGTGATATTGTCGCTGCCGGACTGGCCACTCAACGCTCCAATATCATCTGCTGGGACAGGCAATCAGGCGCCCCTCTCACACCCATTATTAGCTGGCAGGATCGACGTAACTATGAGTGGTTAAAACAGTTCAAAACCAAAGCAGAGGATATTCACAAAACAACCGGACTTTTTTTATCCCCCCATTACGGAGCTAGCAAACTGCGCTGGTGTCTGGAGCACTACCCAGAAACCCAACAAGCTCTTGATGAAGGCCGGCTTTGCATGGGCCCCATGGCCAGCTATTTTATTTTCAAACTCACCCAGGAGCATAATTTTCTGACCGATGTGGTCAATGCCTCCCGCACCCAATTATGGAGCATATATACCCATGACTGGGATCCCGCCCTACTCAAACTGTTTGATATTCCTTTACAAGCATTACCCTTATGCCAGCCCACTTCAGCTCATTTTGGCCATATAAAACTGGGAAAATATGACATACCCCTTAATCTTGTTTCAGGCGATCAATCCACCGCCATGTTTGCCTATGGCCATCTACAACCCGACACGGCCTATATCAATACCGGCACCGGAGCCTTCATATCGAGGCCTTCCGGGCGATTAAAAATCTATGGCCGCCGCTTACTCACCAGCGTGGTTGAACAATCGAAACAAGACACACTGTATGTGCTGGAAGGAACGGTCAATGGTGCAGGCAGTGCACTAAGCTGGCTGGCGGAAAAACACCATATCGCCAACATCGAATCTGAACTGGAAAACTGGTTACTGGAAATCAAAGATCCCCCCTTGTTCTTCAATGGTATCTCCGGTCTGGCATCCCCTTTCTGGATCGCCGACTTTCCAAGCCACTTTGATCGTGATTCATGTAGTGATGCAGAAAAAGTCGTCGCGGTTATAGAGAGTATTGTATTTTTACTTTGCTCCAACATTGACGAAATGAAAAAACTATCCTCTCCACCAGAACAACTTCAGATCACAGGTGGATTGGCTATCCAGGATGGCCTCTGTCAACACCTGGCCGACTTGAGTCAACTACCGTTATATCGACCCATGGAGTGTGAAGCCACCGCCCGAGGGGTCGCCTATCTCTTAGCAGAACAGCCTAATATCTGGCCAGAAGTCGAACAAGGAATCTGGTTCAAACCAACTAAAAATCTCGCTCTGGAAGAACGCTACCAACAATGGACAAATACCATGCTCAATATCATACGTAACTGATTCAAGTCAGACTCTGTTCAACAGGAGACAACATTAATTTTGCAGTATCGGCCTTCTGCTGTACATCAGGTAACGCGGCTCGAATCTTATTCATGACCTGTTGTGCTGTGGCACGATACCCTGTCAACTTACCACCATACAGCGTTAATAAATTCGTATTGTCGGGATGCTGATACAAAACCGTATCACGGGGCCGATGAAAAAAATTATGAGCCATTTTGGGCAAAACACGCAAACCGGAAAAACTATTCACCACGGTTTCGTCACCGGCAAAGTAATGTCGATAAATGGCCAACAAATAATCTTTTTCTGCTTGCAGAGGCCGTGTCTTTTCTGGATCGCCCGAATAGGCGGTCTCCGTTGTGCCAATTAAAGTCTTACCTTGCCATGGCATAACAAACACAGCCCGTTGATCCTGTGGTGCCTCAACATAATAAACCCCGTCGGGTGCCTTTTCTGCCAAAACCAGATGCGTGCCCTGCACCAAATCCATCTCTAAATGCGGCATCACAGGATTCAACAAAGCCAAGATCTCATTGACCCAGGGGCCGGAAGCATTAATCACCACTCGACTTTGACATTCAAGTTGTCTGCCTTGTTGTTCATAACCTATTACAAAGCGTTTCTTTTGCGATTCCAAGCTTGATACTTTAGCAGAGCAAACCAGTTCCGCACCCAGTTGCATAGCCGACTGCATAACAGACATTGTCAGGCTGCGGTCATCCGTCTGGGCATCATGGTATTGATAAACAGCCTGAAGGGATGCCGTTCCTTTTAATGCCAATGTCGGGTATGCCTGTGGTGAAATTTTTTTAAAACGGACATCACGAGAAAAATTCCCCAATGCCGCATACAATGACAGCCCCGCACGAATTTGCCAGCCTCGGCGTATCGTCTCAGGAAAAATAGGAATATAAAATGGCACCAACCGAACCAAGTCGGGCGCTAATTTAAGTAACAACGCCCTTTCCAGCAACGCCTTTCTAACCAGGCCAAACTGGCCACTCTCAAGATAGCGCAAACCACCGTGTATCAATTTACTAGATCGACTGGAGGTTCCAGATGCCAACTGCTGCTGCTCAAACAGAATAACCTTGTAACCGGCGGCAGCGGCGGCCTGTGCAACACCGACCCCCTGGATCCCACCACCAATAATGGCGACATCGTAATCCGGGGTCATTTTTTGACCATCATTTGCAACTGTTCATGCATCTCTCCAATAGCAAAGGTCTCAACAAACTCCACACCCCGTTTATGCAAGGCCAACGCAACGACCGGATCGGTACATTCAAATACTGCGATACGACTGGAGGAGTACTTTACCGGGCCTTTTTTCGGCAAGGTATCCAGATCACAAAATAGATATTGCGGATTCAAGCTTTCTATTGCCTTGTTGCTTCGTTCCTGCCATTCATCAATGACGGCGCCCACAGGCCATTTATGGTGATCACGTACATGGGCCAGCGCCGCTATATCATAAGAAATCATGACACATTGTGACTGTACCGGTTGCAGAATCGACAGTACCTTTTTGACCATCAACTCATGGCCAAATTTTTCCAGACTACTGCGTTTCAGCTCAACGAACACGATCACCATCGGATGGCGCTGCATTAGCCCCACCAAACCGATCAAGGTCAAAATAGGGGTATCCACATACTTGTAGGCAAATCTGTCCGGATCTGATGCCTTGAATCTGGACAACTCAGCAGCACTATAATCGTGCAGTGCACCTTTTTGGCCGCACAGTCGTTGCAGGTTGCGGTCATGAAATAAAAAGACAACCTGATCCTTGCTTAACTGAATGTCCACCTCAATATATTCGGCCCCGGCCTCAATCGCTGCTTCCAGACCCAACAGGGTATTTTCAGGATAATGCTGCGTATAACCTCGGTGAGCAATCAGTTTAGGGGGTATTATCATAGTCAAATACTACCGGTTATTGTCAGGTTCATTTTAAGATAGTATAAATTTCAGTGCTTTATACCCATTTTATTCGTATTAATATAACAAGGATAAATAAATCGCGATACTGTCAATATTTATCAAACAAGATTGACAGCACGTTCTATAATGTAGGCTCAGGTTCAGCAATTTTAACCGGAATGTTGTAATGGATAATTATCGACTGTTCGAGTATATTTCACAGCTAAATACGGCAAATACTTATAACCAGATCAAGCAAGTTTGCACCACCTTTTGCCAACACCTCGGTTTTGACTATTTCATTTATGGCTCCCGTATCCCAACCTCACTGGTGAATCCGAGTTATATCGTTCTTAGTGGTTACCCTGAAGAATGGCGTAATCACTACGTTGAACAAGAGTATTTATTAATAGACCCAACCGTGTCTCACTGTATGGAACATATAACCCCCGTACTTTGGGAACAATTCACTAAAACAACTTGCAAACATGACAAGACCATCAACAAGCTATTCTATGAGGCTGATGACTATGGCCTCTGCAATGGCATTAGTTACCCAATACACAGCATTCATGGTGAAGCAGCCATGTTTAGCCTAACGACCTCTCTGGCCAACAAAAAATCAAGGGCGCATATTCAATCCACCTTTGCAGTAGGTCAATTATTTGCCAGTTATGTGCATGAGGCCATGAAACGAATACCAGATAACAGTCTCTTGGCAAAAACAAACTTTTATTTAACAAAACGTGAAAAAGAATGCCTACTCTGGACAACCGAAGGCAAGACATCTTGGGAGGTATCCCAAATATTGAGCATATCAGAAAGGACTGTAGTCTTTCATATCAATAATGCAATCAAAAAACTCAATGTCTCTAACAAACAACATGCCGTAGCCCGAGCTATTTCACTTGGCCATATCACGCCTCAATTTTAAAACTACAGCTCAATATAGTGAGACATAAAATCTCACTAAAAAAATTCTATTCAGAAACAACCATTCAGAATACCTTTGCATGTCCCTGCCTCATACCTGTCATATGTGACAGCTTATAAACTACAATCAAACTAGCTTTACTGTCCCCTAACAACCATAAAAAAGGGACAAACACCATGACTATCTATTTTGGTAAAGTCGGTCAAAACAAATACGACGAAGCAACTCTATACAATATGTTTCGATTTCGCCACAAGATATTTCACGACAGACTAAATTGGGAAGTAAACAGTCTACACGGTATGGAATATGATGAGTTTGACACACTCAACCCACATCACATGATCGGAACAAATCAACAGAATCAGGTCGAGGCTTGCTGGCGCTTCCTGCCCACAACCGGATTCTACATGTTGAAAGACACTTTTCCGCAACTACTCTGTGGTGAACCTCCCCCACAACAGGATGACATATGGGAGCTCAGCCGATTTGCTGTTGCACCAGTAAGCGACAATAGTTCTTCACAGACAGTACTAAATGACTTAACTTTTAACATGTTACAATTAAGCTACGAATTTGCAATAACAAATAATATATCCCAATATGTAACGGTAACAAGTGCCGCACTAGAACGAATTTTGCTCCATGCTGGCTTTCCCCTGCAACGAATGGGTCATGGGCAATCACAAAAAATAGGCAAAATTACAACAGTGGCATGCAAGGTAGCGATAAACGAACAATATCGAAAAGCTGCATTTAAACCGGAACCAAACCAGCAAGCCGCTTAAAACAACATTTACCTACTGACATATGTGGCTCATAATAATATTTCTGTCCTTTTAGTTAAAATTGGAAAAACATCTAATGAATAATGCAATCAGTTTCGATGATATCCTCAAGGAGATGCAACGATCTGATAACAAGGAACAGATTGAATATTACTGTAGAGCCTTTTGTCAGCAGGTCGATTTTAAACACTACCTATTGTTTGGTTCAATCTTTACCAGCCTACTTTCACCGCCAGGTTATGCCATAGGCAGTCCTGACAAAACCATCAAAGATAAAAAACAGCAACTGGAAACCATTGCCCTGGCATGTATGCATTCATTCACGCCGATCATCACGGGCAACATAGATAAACATTCTATCCTGAACAACTCACTGTTCAAGACCTGCTTAGTGCCTTCGGCAAAACAAATAAGCATCAGCTTTCCAGTACACTTCCCCGTAGGTAAACTTGCTTTTTTGCATATTTCCACACCCATAAAAAAACAGGATGTGGAGGCAAAAGTCCTATCAAGTCTGGCATCTGGCAACCTGTTTGCAAAGACAGCAAGTACCTCTCTCCTGCACCTGCTTGAATGCGAACTTGAAACTAAGCCCCCCTATTTAAGCCCTCGTGAAAAAGAGTGCCTGTTGCTGGCATCTGATGGCACAGCACCACAGCAAATAGCCGACCAAATTGGCCTTTCGCCCCATACAGTTACTTTCCATCTGAAAAAGGCCCGAGAAAAATTAAAGAGCAAAAATATTCAGGGGGCTATCAGCAAGGCGATGCTAAGAGGTGATATTTCTGCCCAGACAGGTTCAGGGAAAGGCTGATTGTTCACCGAATCTGACTTGTTCTAACCTGTGCATAAATTTTTTAACTGCAACAGAATTCTCTTCTGGAGCCCAGGCAGCAAAGTTGTCATCTGACAAAGGAGAATATGGACCTTGTTTAATTTCAATAAACACTGAGTTCTCATCAAGCGCCATGATTGTATGCCAAATGCCAGGGGTGATTTCAGTACCCAATATTTCACCATCAGGGGAAAATTCAATACATTCTGTCACGACACCTTCATCATCAAAAATAAAAACAGCAAAACTCCCCCGCACGGCCATAAGCAATTCTGTTTGCTCCTTTCCTGGATGTCGGTGTGGCCGAACATAACTATCCTTCTGCATGGCAATAAAGAGTTTTTGTAACGGATCATCTAACGAATGATGCAAGTTCAAGTTCGTACGACGACGAGGCCGGCTCGCTGCCTCATGACTTAATGTATCCAGCATGTTTTGGTCAAATAATTTTATCATCGCATCGCTTCTCAAATAACGCGATCATTGCCACCATCCACCGGTAACTGTGCACCGGTCGTTTTAGAAAACAAGGGGCCACACATCTCCGCCGCCAATTCCGCCACATCATGACTACTGACTTCCGTCTTAAGGATGTTCTTACGTTTATATTCATCTACCGTCAGGCCATAAGATTCTGCTCTCGCATTAAGAACCTCATCTGTCCAGATCGCGGTATCAAACACGGCATCCGGATGCAGAGTGTTAATACGAATATTGTCCGCCCCCCATTCCAATGCAGCAATCCGCGCCAGCTGAGTAATACCCGCCTTGGAAACAGAATAGGCTGCCGCACCAGGGCCCGGTGCCGGTACATTTTTCGATCCCATCATCACCACCCTGCCACCTTTTGGAGCCAGTTTTAAAAGAGGATAGGCTTCACGCATGATCATCAGGTTGGCATCAAGATTGATTTGCATCACTTCTCGCCAAAACTCATTGCTCAACTCACTTATATTCCGGCTCTTGGGAAAAATACCGGCATTCAACACCAGCATATCCAGGCCACCAAATCGTCGGATCCCTTTGTCCAGAGCCTGCACAATATGCTGCTGGATACTGACATCACAAGTCAGACCTAGATAATCCGCGCGTTGAAATAGGCTCTCCACCTTATTATCAATATCAAGACCGACCACTGCTGCACCACGTGCCAATAAAGATTCAACACAGGCCAGACCAATACCGGATGCCGCACCAGTTACCATCGCAACCTCACCTGAAAAAACAGGCCCAGCACCACTTTTCTTTAACTTAGCCTGCTCCAGTTCCCAGTACTCCACATCAAAAATATCGCTTGCTGGTAAAGCCTTGTACTCACTCAAAGCGGTGGCACGCAAAATGATATCAACAGTATGGTCATAAATATCCGCAACAATCGCCGCATCCTTTGCCGTGGCCCCAACAGCGCCTATCCCAAACTCATGATCGATAATGACCCTTGGCGTAGGGTCAAGCATGGCAACAGCCTGCTTACGGCCTGTAGCATGCTTTTTAAAATATTGTTTATAATCTTCAATATAATTATCCACATCACGGCCCAACATAGGCAAACGCTTGGTGCGAATAACATGGTCAGGGGTCGCCGGGCCTTGTTGTGATATATCACCTATATTTTCGCGATGAATATAATCAAGATATTTAATACCCGCGTTAAAATGAACAATCATCGGTTTTTCGGCCCGATCTGAAATATCTTTACGTAAACGGGCAATTTCCAAATGCTTTGACACATGCTCATCAACTTCATGATTGACTTGCAACAGGTTCCAGGCCTTTTGCTGCTTAATATAATCTTCAGCCATATCAACCAGGCTAATCATTCTTTCATACGATTCTTTAGCCGTCCCAGCAAAAGAAAAAATACCATGATTCATTAACACCATACCGAGAGTTTTATCGGTCACTTGTTTACGAAATTCATCGGCACACAACCTGGACAGGTCAAAACCCGGCATGCAATAGGGCAGAATCACCACCTTATCACCATAGATGTCCTTTATTCTCTGCAGCCCATCATTAGAATTAGTGATGGTCACCACGGCATCCGCATGGGTATGATCTACGTATTTATAAGGCAGTATCGCATGCAGAATAGCCTCGACCGATGGGGTCGGGGCCGAGGCCTGTACCATGTGTGTCTTTAACTCATTCACCATCTGCGAATCACTCAAGACCTTAAGTTCGGCCAGTTTGAGTAAGTGTTCCATGCGCACAGGCGAAAAACCGGGTCGCTCAATAAACTCCAGATCCCAGCCACTGCCCTTAACATACAAAATACTCTCATCTTCACCGAGAATATTCTTTTCATTAATCTTGACTGAGGTATTACCACCACCGTGCAACACAAGCGTTTTATCCTGCCCCAATAAACGTGAACTGTAGACTCTTAGATCCAGTTCATTTTCACATTGTTCTGCTTCTTTCTGATTCCACAGGCTTTTCATATTTGATCCAAAATGGTTAAATTCGTATTTTTATTGTTCATCTTCAGCGCATTGAACAGTGATAATGGCTCAAGTCGCAAACTTGTATAAAAAAAATGGCTAGAACACGGACAGTCTGATGCGCCAAATCCGGGGAAGGGTACCGGCATGTGCATATCGTCGTGCAAGATGCTGGCCCACTCATGTTCATAACGCAACGCATCAATACTATAGCAAACTTCCCTTAAACATAGTGATGGCCGGAGATAATCCAGATGCCAATGTGGTTTTGTACTGATAGCATGATGATGACGCACTCTGGCCCGTACCCCACCCGGGCCAAAGGCACTGCCAATATAATAGTAATAACCCGTATCAAGTTCCAAAGAACCCAGGCGACCCACACTCACAGATGATGACTGTGCTGAATAAAAAATCAGCAAATAAGTGCCAGGACGGTTAGATATATTATCAAGCATAACGAAAGTATAAAGAAAAAAGTAACGCTGGGGATATAAGCTTAATCGACAAACGAGCCATGTTGCCGAATGGGCTCACCATGTGCCTGGCCAAAACACAGCATGAAACGCGTATTCTGAATGGCTTTAAAGTCCAGAAGGCCCTCTGCTTCACCGAAGTAGGCCTGTCCCATCTTAAGTTCATGACCATTGAGTTCAAGCGCACCATCAACAATATAAACCAGACCACGATAACCGCTAACCACCGGTTCACTCAAGCGGGCCTTTGCGCTTAACTCAATATCCTGATACGTCACAGGCGTAAGTAATTTAAGCGGTGAGCCCTCCCCCACAATGATGCGTTTTTTTCCTCCGGGAAAAATCTGTTGTGGCATGGCCTCGGCATTCACCTGTTGATAAGCAGGCTCAACCGTCTTAAGCCGCTGCGGCAGATTGATCCATAACTGAATACCCGTAGTATGCTCCGCTTGCCCCGGCATTTCAGAATGCACCAGTCCCCGTCCGGCGGTAAAGCGTTGCGCCTCACCAGCCAACACCGTAGAACAATTACCCAGATTATCGGTATGTTGCATCGAACCATTAAAGAGATAAGTTATCGCCTCAAACCCCCGGTGAGGATGATCAGGAAAACCGCTACCAGGAACAATATTAAAATGATCCCATAAGACAAAGGGATCGTAATTCATAAAACCAGGGATCGGCATCAAACGCTTAACATCAACTCCCTCCCCTTCCATGGTCTCCTGAGCCTGTCTGATTTCAGTCTGATGTAACATGCTTAATGTGTTAATTCAAACCGTTCGCGATCATGAGGTAAGTCATAATCAATGAGCGGCCCCTTTGGCACGATCCGGGTCGGATTGATCGTTGAATGGCTCCAGTAATAATGACGTTTAATATGCGCCATATTGAGGGTTTCGGCGATACCAGGATGTTGATACAAATCACGCAGGTAGTTCGACAAATGAGGATAATCCGCGATGCGACGCAAATTACATTTAAAATGTCCAACATAAACCGGATCAAAACGTACCAGGGTGGTAAACAACCGCCAGTCGGCCTCCGTCAAGATTGAGCCAACAAGATAGCGTTGATTTGATAATCGTAACTCAATCTCATCCAGTGCCAAAAACAGTTTTATAAAGGCTACATCATAAGCGGCTTGAGTCGTGGCAAAACCGGTGCGGTAAACGCCGTTATTGATCGCATGATAAATAAATTCATTGATCTCATCGATGTCATGATGTAACGCCTGCGGATAATAATCGGTCTTGTCATCCGTCAGAACATTAAACGCACTGTTGAACATACGAATAATTTCAGATGATTCATTATTCACAATGGTCTTCTGTTTTGTGTCATACAACACGGGCACCGTCACAACCCCAGTGTAATCCGGTTGAACCTGTTGATAGACACGATACATATAATCAAAATCATGAATATGATCTACGGTGGCCCCTTCAACACCACCAAACCCCCAACCTTCCGGCCCCATATCAGGGCTGACCACCGAGATACTAATAATATCTTCCAATTTTTTTAGTTTTCGAAAGATCAGGCTGCGATGAGCCCAAGGGCAGGCATGAGATATGTACAAGTGATAACGACCCGCCTCAGCTTTAAAACCACCCTCACCATCCGGGCCTGGCTGACCATCGACGGTTACCCAGTGACGAAACTGGGAATCCTGGCGAATAAACTCACCCTCTTTCGACGAAGAGGGTTTCCAATCCAGTTTCAGTTCACCCTTTAACAATATACTCATCAGTATTATCACCCTCAATAATGTAAAAAAAGTTAAGTGGAAAAATCGGCTACACAACCAATCCCCTCACTCAAAACATAATCTTAGCCTGATCCCAGTCGTGATCTGGTCATCACAAGCCTCATAACACAACACCTTCTGGCCAATATTGTTAACCGCAGCTCATTCCAGCTCAGGTAAGGCCCATAAGCTGTAAAACTCTCCGACATTAACTCAATAGCATTTTGTCGGAAAATATTACACATAACCCGCCAACAAACAATATGCAGTCTATAACAACCTGAAATAACTACATTTTTTATAATGGCATAAACCATGCACTAATTTATTAACAAACCGCAAAGATGGACATACGGAGATGAAGAAAATGAAACTAATTAACATACCCAGTTTGATTCTCACAGGCATGCTTAGCGCAACCTCGGCCCTGGCCAGTATCAATACAGGCACCACCAACAGCAACAACATCCTCAGCAACGAAAAAAAATGTGCAACCGCCATCAACAGCTACCTCCGCTATCGCTATGAAACAACCATGGTCAATGCCTACAAAATTCAGACACTTGAAGAGCAGGTTGACAACAAATGTGTCGGCTACCAGATCAAACTGGTGGATAATAACGGTGTGATGACAGGCATAGTCGAAATAGCTGACTAGACGACTGATTCATAGGCCGTGAAATATGGCCCGCAGAATCAATTCATTTGCCCACCAGAAAAAAGCCAACGCCGTACCGAACCGAAGCTAATCCCGGTACGAGCCACCTCTCAGCAAGAGGCATAAATAGTATTTAACCTGAACAGCGTATAAGAAACACACGTCATTCCGGCAGTTTTTCGGCCAAAGCCCATAGTCTGCGCAACTAAATCCTGGCTTAAAAACTACCAAAATGGTGAAATTTTAATTTTTTTCTCATAATCATTTAATCTTTGCTTATGCGCAGCTCAGGTTATTTACAAAAACTTTAATTATCATCATTTTTATTTAAACTAAACGGCTCTTCAGGAAAACCTGTGGGTAAATAATTGATGATCTAATAAGAATTGATTCACATTGAGCTTCGAACCATGATGGTAGTTACCAGATCACTATCAAAAAAAGAAGCCCAATGCGAATAAGAACATTACTTAACGATTGCCAGAAATTCAAGTCTTTTGTCTATAAAAGAGAATACATAGAAACAATTAGCGGTGAATTGGCGCTAATTGTCGAAATAGCAGAACGAAAAAATAGCCGACCAATATGCAGTTGTTGCGAGAAGACCTCAAGCCAATATGACCGTGTATCGGAAGCAAGAGATGATCAATTTGTTCCATTATGGTGTTATCAGGTTTACTTTCGTTATCGTCGCAGCCGAGTAAACTGTCCCACTTGTGGTATTAAAATTGAACGGGTGCCTTGGACAAAAGGTAAACAAACGCTAACAGACGCATTTAAACTGCATTTGGCCCGATGGCTCCAGAGTTTGGGGTTGCCGTCCCAGCCTTTGAGCGTTTTGCCGTCAAAGATGGGGATGAAGCCGGAGTCGTCGGCGATGGCTGAGCTAAGGCAAAGGGTAAGAACAAGGAGCAGGGATGCGAGTGGTTTCATAAATTTAAGATTAAAAGAGAGGTGAGAGGATTTTTTCTAGAATTGGCAAAACGTAACAAGGGTGGAGCTGCC
>JAFLJQ010000101.1 GCA_022712915.1 Gammaproteobacteria bacterium
GGTTCCCCATTGCTCTGGCAAGCTAGCACCACTCCGTAAACCTGCCACCATCATTTCCTGTTTTAATTCAGAACCTTGTTGGATAAACCTTAGACCGCACTCGAATAAGCTTATACGATTTTGCTGGCGATTCAAGTTATGTTGCATGACCTGAATCAAACCTGGCCACAAAGTTGTACGCATCGTTGCCATATCTGAAGAAATGGGGTTACTCAGACTCACCACCTCATCCGTAGGTGCTAACAGTGACTGCATCTCGGAAGAGACAAAACTGTAGGTAATGGCCTCCTGATACCCTCGATCAACTAGAAAATGCTGTATACGCCGCAGACTGAGTTTTGTCTCAGAACGCGGCTTCATGACCAGCTGGCCCTGAGGGCGAGTATAAGGAAGCTTGTCGTAACCAATAATCCTCCCAACTTCTTCAATAAGATCTTCTTCCAACTCAATATCAAAGCGAAATGCGGGAGGTATAACTTGCCATGCTTCACCCTGCTGTTGTACATCCATCCCCAAACGACGGAGGATCTCAAGAACTTCCTGCTCAGAAACAAACATACCCAGGACTTTTTCAATTCTCTTGAGCCGCAAAGGCACAGGCTGTCTTATCGGCAAATGGTTATTAGATTGTGCTTCGACAATCGGGCCGGCCTTACCGCCGACAATGTCTAACAACAGCTCTGTTGCCCGTTCAATGGCCATTTGCTGCAATTCAGGCGACACTCCCCGTTCAAAGCGATGGGAGGAATCCGTATGCAGTCCATACTTACGGGCCTTGCCAGCAATGGCTAAGGGATTAAAATAGGCACATTCGAGAAAGATATCGTTGCTTTCGTTTTGCACTGCGGTATCCAAACCACCCATTACACCGGCCAGGGTAACAGCCTTTTTCTGATCCGCAATCACCAGCGTGTCTGCATCCAAAGTGATCTCTTGTTCATCGAGCAACTTGAGTTTTTCACCCGGTTTGGCATATCGGACAACAATACCCTTTGCCAATGCAGCCAAATCAAAGGCATGCATGGGTTGACCCAACTCAAGTAAAATATAATTGGTAACGTCCACCACCGGGCCGAGACTACGTACCCCGCAGCGACGCAAACGTTCCTGCATCCAGACAGGCGTTTCAACTGTATTATCAATACCACGGATGATTCGACCATGATAAACAGGACAGGCTTCCGGTGCTTCCAGTTGTACCTCAAGCTCATCTTGTAACGTAACCGGTACAGTTTTCATGCAGGGCGTGGATATTTCAGTCAAATTCAGTACGCCCACTTCACGGGCTATCCCGATAATACTCAGACAATCACCACGATTAGGGGTCAAACCCAGCTCGATAGTGACATCATCCAGTTTTAGGTATTGCCGAATATCCTCACCCACCGGTGCATCCGCAGCCAAAACCATCAGGCCATCGGCCTGTTCTGCCATGCCCAGTTCTTTGGCAGAACACAACATACCAAAGGACTCAACACCGCGCAGTTTGCCCTTTTTAATTTTCAAACCACCCGGTAGTTTGGCTCCAATCAAGGCCGTCGGCACCTTAAGGCCAACAGCCACATTGGCGGCACCACATACAATGTTCAACCATTCGGCCTGGCCGATATCCACCTGACAAATACGCAACTTGTCGGCATCCGGATGTGGTGCAACATCAGTGACTTCGCCCACGACCACCTGTTCGAATTCAGCGGCGACAGGTTCGATGGCATCAACCTCGAGACCGGCCATAGTTAACTGACTGGCCAACTGTTGAGTGTCCACGGCTGGATTCACCCATTCACGTAACCACTGTTCACTGAATTTCATTCACTCGCTCCCACGCAAGACACAAGTTGTTTTTGATTAATTGAATTGACGAAGAAAACGCAGATCGTTTTCAAAAAAGAGACGCAGGTCATTGACCCCATAACGCAGCATGGCCATACGCTCCACCCCAATGCCAAAGGCGAAGCCGGTGTATTTTTCACTGTCAGTATTCACATGAGCAAGCACCTTAGGGTGAACCATGCCGCAACCAAGGATTTCAATCCAACCGGTATGACTACAAACCCGACACCCCTTGCCACCACACATTACGCACTGTATATCGGCCTCCGCAGAGGGTTCGGTAAAGGGAAAATAGGACGGGCGAAAACGTACCGCCAGATCATCTCGCTCAAAAAAGTGGCACAAAAAATCACTCAGAACGCCTTTCAGATCAGCAAACGTGACCTGCTCATCGATCATAAAACCTTCCACCTGATGAAACATTGGCGTGTGGGTCAAATCCGAATCACAGCGATAAACCCGGCCCGGGGCAATCACCCGCAGAGGGGGCTGCTGTTCCTCCATGATGCGGATCTGCACCGGTGAGGTATGAGTGCGTAGGACTTTGCCATCAGGGAAATAGAAGGTGTCGTGCATAGCACGGGCCGGATGGGTTTCCGGAATGTTGAGGGCCTCAAAATTATAATAGTCATTCTCGATCTCGGGGCCTTCAGCCACATCAAAACCCAGTTGGATAAACAGGTCTTCAATCCGCTCCATGGTACGGGTCACCGGGTGTAGACCACCGACAGATTGACCCCGGCCAGGTAATGTCACGTCTAGTTTTTCAGCCGCCAGTCGGGCATCCAGTGCCGCAGAGGCCAGGGCAGACTTCTTACTTTCCAGGGATTTCTGGATACGCTGTTTGACCTGATTGATTAACTGCCCAGCCTTAGGACGCTCTTCGGCAGATAATTTTCCCAAAGATTTCATGTATTGCGTGACCAGGCCTTTTTTACCCAGGTATTCGACACGCACATCATCCAATAATTGGGCCTGATCTGCCGTGTCAATTGCAGCTAGCGCCTTTTCAGTCAATTGTTGTAATTCGTCTAACACGCTGAATCCATTTTTCCTGTTTTGAAAATAAAAAAAGGGAAGGCATACAGGCCTTCCCTTTCTGATGCATCACAAAACCTTCAGGCCCGATGACCTTCAATTTTGTATTTAGCTTGTCAGATTGGCCTTGGCCTGTTCTGCAAGCTGGGCAAAAGCCCCTTTATCAAAGACAGCGATATCGGCCAGAACCTTACGGTCGATGGCGATTTCAGCCTTTTTCAAGCCATTGATCAGACGGCTATAGTTAATACCACACTCACGTGCCGCCGCATTAATACGGGCAATCCATAGGGCGCGGAATTGACGCTTACGCTGACGACGATCACGATAGGCATATTGACCTGCTTTGGTGACCGCCTGGGTAGCAACACGGTAGACATTTTTGCGTCGACCATAATAACCTTTGGCCAGATCCATCACTTTTTTGTGCTTGGCGTGAGCCGTTACACCACGTTTTACTCTTGGCATTTGTCCTTACCTCACTCAGCTATAGGGTAGCATTCTGTTAACAGCACGTACGTCTGCACCATGAACCTGGGCAGCATCACGTAACTGACGCTTACGCTTAGTGCTTTTCTTGGTAAGGATATGGCGACGGTGTGACTGGGCACGCTTGAACCCGCCCGAGGCCGAGCGTCGGAAACGCTTAGCCGCGCCACTATTTGATTTAATCTTTGGCATTGTTGTAACTCCGCATTCGTTAGTTAATAATTAATGGCTTAAAAAAAGGCCATCTCACTTCTTTTTCGGGGCAATCACCATCACCATTTGACGACCTTCACTTCTCGGGTGCTGCTCTACTGTCCCGAATTCGTCTAAATCGTGTGCAACTCGTTTGAGAAACTCCAAACCGAGTCCCTGGTGGGCCATCTCACGTCCGCGAAAACGCATAGTGATTTTAGTTCTATCCCCATTAGTCAGGAAACGTATCAGGTTGCGTAGTTTTACCCGATAATCCCCATCTTCCGTCCCTGGTCGAAACTTCACTTCTTTAACCTGGATCTGTTTCTGTTTCTTTTTTGCAGCATGTTTTTTCTTGTTCAGTTCAAACAGATACTTACCGTAATCCATTATTCGGCAAACCGGCGGCTTAGCATCTGGCGAGACCTCCACCAAATCCAGTTCGGCTTCAAGAGCCATGCTTTTTGCCTGATCAGTAGTTAGAACACCTACCTGTTCACCGTCAGCACCAATGACGCGTACTTCCGGCACCCGGATGTCATCATTGATTCGTGTATCTTTCGCAGTAGCGATATGTTAATCCTCCAAATGACTAAGGCCGCGGCACACGACAGATTCGGTAAGTTTCTCGGCAAAGTCATCAATTGACATTACACCTAGATCCTCACCACCCCGCATACGCACGGCCACAGTGCGATTATTCATCTCCCTATCACCGATTACCAGCAGATAAGGCACTTTCTGTAGCGTATGTTCGCGAATTTTAAAGCCTATCTTCTCATTTCTCAAGTCAGCCATGGCCCGGATACCACGTTTTTTCAACTCTATTTCAACTTCTTTGACATAAATGGCCTGTTTATCGGTGATATTCATCACCACAACCTGCTCCGGTGCCAGCCAGTCAGGGAAGGCTCCGGCGTAATGTTCAATGAGAATACCGATGAAACGTTCCATGGAACCCAGGATGGCACGGTGCAACATCACCGGGGTCTTGCGGCTGCCGTCCTCAGCAACGTATTCAGCACCCAAACGACCCGGAGTGGAAAAATCAACCTGCACCGTACCGCACTGCCAGACCCGACCCAAACAATCCTTGAGGGAAAATTCGATCTTCGGACCGTAAAAGGCCCCTTCACCGGGCTGCAATTCCCAATCAAGCTTCTTAGTGTTAAGAGCCGTTTCCAACGCAGCCTCAGCCTTATCCCACACCTCATCTGAGCCCACCCGCTGCTCCGGGCGAGTAGAAAGCTTGATCAATACATCGGTAAAACCGAAGTCATTATAAACCTCGAACAACAAATCGATAAAAGTCGACACCTCAGCCTGGATCTGCTCTTCACTACAAAAGATATGTGCATCATCCTGGGTAAAGGCGCGAACCCGCATCAAACCGTGCAGGGTCCCGGAGGGCTCGTTACGATGGCAGGAACCAAACTCAGCCATGCGTAGCGGCAGGTCGCGGTAGCTCTTCAGGCCCTGGTTGAAGATCTGCACGTGGCAAGGGCAATTCATGGGCTTGACGGCGTATTCCCGATTCTCCGAATGGGTGGTGAACATGTCCTCGCGGAATTTCTCCCAGTGCCCTGATTTTTCCCACAGTATGCGATCGACGAGATTAGGAGTATTCACCTCTGTATACCCGTGGGCGCGGATCTTGTCACGCACGTACTGTTCGATGGCCTTGTAAATGCTCCAACCCTTGTCATGCCAGAAAACCATGCCCGGTGCTTCTTCCTGGATATGAAACAGATCCAGTTTACGACCAAGTTTACGATGATCGCGTTTTTCAGCCTCTTCCAGACGATGTAGATAATCCTTCAGTGCCTTCTTATCAGTCCAGGCCGTGCCATAAATACGTTGCAGCATTTCATTCTTACTGTCACCACGCCAATAAGCTCCAGCCACCTTCATCAGTTTAAAAACCTTGAGCTTGCCAGTAGACGGTACATGAGGGCCGCGACACAGGTCAATGAAGTCACCCTGCTTGTATAGGGACAGGTCTTCATTAGCCGGAATGCTCTCAATGATTTCAGCCTTGTATGCTTCGCCCTTATCACGGAAAAACGTCACGGCCTCATCACGGGGCATGACACTACGTACAATCGGAAGGTCTTTTTTGACCAGTTCGGTCATCTTCTTTTCGATCTTCTCCAAATCAGCCTCGGAAAAGCCATCTTTGTTAGAAAAGTCATAATAAAAACCATCTTCGATCACCGGGCCAATGACCACCTGGACATGGGGATAGAGTTCCTTCACCGCCTGGGCCAACAAGTGGGCCGTGGAGTGACGAATCACCTCCAGCGCATCTTCATCCTTGTCTGTGATAATAGCCAGGGTGGTATCGTGTTCAATTCGATAGGAGGTATCCACTAATTGACCATCGATTTTACCCGCCAGGGCGGCCTTAGCCAGTCCGGCACCGATATCGGCGGCAACTTCGGCAACGGTCAGGGGATTGGAATATTCACGTTGGCTGCCATCAGGCAGAGTAATCACAGGCATGTTGTTCTCTCTCTCAGTGGCGACACCATACCAAGGGTCGCTTGTTTAATTCAGGCCACCCATACGCAAGGTCACCCGGCTTATAACAAAAACGGCCCATACAAATAGGCCGTTTTCAAGATTTGTTGCCTGACATGCCAGCAACATAAAATTTGGTAGTCGCGATTGGATTTGAACCAACGACCCCTACCATGTCAAGGTAGTGCTCTAACCAACTGAGCTACGCGACTATTGAAATCTGTAACGGAGGCCGAGTTTCACGAAAAATATCCCTGGCCACCGTCAGCAGGTGCTGGATTATACAAGAAAAAACAATTCTTGCCACCGGTAACTCACAACTCAATTACTTGCCTCATTCCCCACCATGGCCAAACCCTGCTCACGTAAACGAGCAAGCTCATCTCTCAGCCTGGCCGCTTCTTCAAACTCCAGATCCTGAGCATGCTGGTACATCTGCTCTTCCAGCTTGTTGATTTTCTTTGCCAACAAGGCTGGTGTCATATGGGCATATTCCTGTGCCGCTTCCGCCAGTTTGGCAAAGTCCTGCGCTGTACCACCACGAGCGGCATAGGCCCCCTCCATAATATCGGTCACCGCCTTGGTGATGCTTTGCGGGATAATGCCATGTTTTTTATTATGGGCGACTTGTTTTTCCCTACGGCGATCAGTCTCATCTATCGCTCGTTGCATAGAGCCAGTAATCCTGTCGGCATAGAGGATGGCTTTACCTTTAATATTCCTCGCCGCCCGACCGATGGTCTGGATTAGGGCACGATCAGAACGCAGGAAGCCCTCTTTATCGGCATCGAGAATGGCCACCAGAGTAACCTCGGGGATATCCAGGCCTTCACGTAACAGGTTAATGCCCACCAACACATCGAATTTGCCCAGGCGCAGGTCACGGATGATCTCGATGCGTTCCACGGTATCAATATCCGAATGCATGTAACGCACCCGCACACCATGATCGTTCAGATAATCTGTCAGGTCTTCAGCCATACGCTTGGTGAGGGTCGTCACCAGGATCCGCTCCCCTTTTTCCGCACGTTGATTAATTTCCGACATAAGATCATCCACCTGGGTCGTCGCTGGCCGAATCTCAATCTCAGGATCAATCAGCCCTGTTGGCCGCACCACCTGTTCGACAACCGCCCCAGAATGCTCAGCTTCATAATTTGATGGTGTAGCTGACATGTAGATAGTCTGAGGGGCCAGTCGTTCAAATTCCTCAAATTTAAGCGGCCGGTTATCCAATGCCGAAGGCAATCGAAAACCATACTCCACCAGGTTTTCCTTACGCGAACGATCACCCTTGTACATCGCCCCGACCTGAGGAATGGTGACATGGGATTCATCGATCACCAGCAAGGCATCATCAGGCAGGTAATCCATGAAGGTCGGTGGCGGCTCTCCCGGTTGCCGACCCGATAGGTAACGGGAATAGTTTTCAATGCCGGTGCAATAACCCAGTTCGATGATCATCTCCAGATCGAAACGAGTACGCTGCTCCAGGCGTTGCGCCTCAACCAGCTTGTTGGCGCCATAGAGTTGCTCCAGACGCTCTTTCAGCTCGAGCTTGATCTTCTCCGCTGCATCGAGCAGGGTCTGGCGTGGCGTCACATAGTGGGTCTTAGGATAAACGGTCGCCCGAGGCACTTTGCGCAAGACTTCGCCCGTCAGAGGGTCGAAGTAACTGATAGCCTCGATCTCATCATCGAACAATTCCACCCTGACCGCATCCCGCTCCGAATCGGCCGGAAATATATCGATGACTTCACCTCGCACTCGATACGTACCTCGGTGCAATTCCACATCATTACGTTTGTATTGCAACTCAACCAGACGACGCAGCAACTGACGCTGATCAATACGATCACCCCGATCCAGATGCAACACCATACCGAGATAGGACTTGGGATCCCCTAAACCATAAATCGCCGAGACAGTGGCGACGATGATCGTATCACGCCCCTCCAACAGGGCTTTGGTCGCTGACAGACGCATTTGCTCAATGTGTTGATTGATCGCTGCATCCTTTTCGATGTAGGTATCTGAGGACGGTACATAGGCCTCGGGCTGATAATAGTCGTAATAGGAAACGAAATACTCCACCGAATTATCGGGGAAGAACTCTCGCATCTCACCATAGAGCTGGGCAGCCAGGGTTTTGTTATGTGCCAGGATTAATGTCGGCCTTTGCACCGCCTCAATTACATTGGCGATAGTAAAGGTCTTACCCGAACCGGTTACACCCAGCAGAGTCATGCTGACTTCTCCGGCTTCCAGGCCCGCAATTAGCCCCTGAATGGCCTGAGGTTGATCACCAGCAGCTAAATAGTCTGATTTAAGGATAAATTTTTTCATCATGCCATTCTGTCCAAGCGATGTTTCAAGTATATTACATGCCGTGAAAAACTTAATTGGAGAGTTGAGGACACCCTGTTGGAAATCAAACTTGCCGACCGCGTCATGCGAGTCAAACCATCGCCCACGCTAGCCATTACGGCCCGAGCCGCTGCATTACGTGCTGCGGGCAAGGATATCATTGGATTGGGTGCAGGCGAACCCGATTTTGATACACCCGATCACATCAAACAGGCCGCCATCCAGGCCATCCAAAACGGTTTCACCAAATATACTGCTGTAGACGGTACAGCTGAACTGAAGCAGGCCGTTATCAACAAGTTCCAGAATGAAAACGGTTTAAGTTATCAAGCTTCCCAAATACTGGTCTCTTGTGGTGGCAAACATAGTTTCTACAACCTGGCCCAGGCCCTGCTCAATTCTGGTGATGAAGTTATTATCCCGGCCCCCTACTGGGTATCCTACCCGGATATGGTCTTACTGGCCGATGGAAAACCAATCATTATCGAAACCAGCCTCGATCAGCAGTTCAAGATTACACCGGCACAACTGGAAGTGGCCATCGGCCCCAAAACCCGTTTACTGGTGATTAACAGTCCATCTAACCCAACCGGACAAGTCTATAGTAAGGCAGAACTGGTCGCTCTAGCTGAGGTATTACGTCAACATCCTGATGTACTGATTGCCACAGATGACATGTACGAACACATCCTCTGGGCCGATGAGCCCTTCTGTAATATTGTGACGGCCTGCCCCGATTTATACGAACGCAGTATCGTCTTAAACGGGGTATCCAAGGCCTACTCCATGACCGGCTGGCGTATTGGTTATGCTGCTGGGCCTGAGCCCTTGATGAAGGCCATGAAAAAGATTCAATCCCAGAGCACATCCAATCCGACCTCAATCGCCCAGGTCGCGGCTCAAACCGCCTTAGAAGGTGATCAAAGCTGTATTCAGTCCATGTTGAAAATATTTAAACAGCGGCACGATATGCTTGTTGAAAATTTAAATAACATCGACGGCATTGAATGCCTGCCCTCCAGTGGTACCTTCTACGCTTTTCCCAACGTCGAGGGCTTAATCCATCGACTGGATGGCGTCGCAGACGATTTACAGTTGGCCGAATACCTGATCGAACATACCGGACTAGCTCTGATTCCCGGCTCAGCCTTCGGTTGCCCCGGTTTTGTGCGCCTGTCTTATGCCACCAGCACAGAAAATCTCGAAGAAGCCATTCACCGACTGTCCAACCTGTAATCATAAACGTCAGCATTTTCCTACAATAAGACGCGGCAACATCCTACAGACACCCCCGCTACTTGTCGGTATTGTAGACCCCATCAAGGATGAAGAAATTAAGGATGTGGGGTTAACATGGATGTTACTGCAAAAAAATCCCATGGTCGAAGGATCGGCCATGGGTACTTTCAAAGAAACTATCAGGGATTGACCCTGATCGAACTACTCATCACCCTTGCTGTGCTCGCCATTACCATCAGTTTTGGCGTCCCTAAAATCTCCACTATTGCACACAGCAATCGTTTAGCCGCTGCGAGTAACAGCCTGTCAGGCAGCCTTGCTCTGGCCCGCTCCCAGGCCATCACCCGTAATCAGAAAGTTATAATGTGTAAAAGTGCTGATGGGTATAGCTGTACGAAAAAGGGAGGGTGGGAACAAGGCTGGATCGTATTTATAGATGAAAACGGCAATAAACTACGCGAGAAGGAAGAAAACCTAATTAGAATCCAGGCGGCTCTCCCAAACGAGATACAACTCAAACTCTCAGCCTATCCTTCAGCACGTTTTGTCACCTATGTGGCAAGTGGCTTCGCCAAAACGAATGGCACATTTACTTTCTGTGTCAAAAATCAGCCACAAATGGCCCGAGCACTGATTCTCAGCAAAGTGGGCAGACTAAGAAAAAGTTCCACCGAGCGGGATGGATCCCCTCTGGATTGCAGCTAAATTGCATCAAGGCAACATTTTATACCCGTAATTGGGTTTAGGATGTTGACCACAGCACAACAGCTCAGTATTATACTCGCCGCAATTCCCCGGTAGCTCAGCTGGTAGAGCAAATGACTGTTAATCATTGGGTCGGCGGTTCGAGCCCGTCCCGGGGAGCCAAATAACAATAAAAAACCAGGCCTCGGTCTGGTTTTTTATTGCCTGAGGTTAATCCAGTTCAAACGACATATCAAAAACCATCCATGCTTTATTATCTTTAAACAAGTTCGCCTAAAAGCAATCAAAAATTTATTCCAACCAAATTTATCATAAACAATATAGTCACCCCCTCCATTTTAGGTAAACTAAAAAACATAAAAGCCGGGCAATTACCCGGCTTTTATGTTTTAAATTCATGCCATATTCAGGTTTTTTCAGAAACAACCAACTTCTGCAAGTATTGACTGAAGGAATCACTCAATTCAGGATGTTTTAAGCCATATTCCACCGTTGCCTGTAAATAACCCAGTTTGCTGCCACAATCATAGCGTTTGCCCGTAAACGGGTATGCATATACATCTTCATCGACCATCAATGCAGCAATAGCATCTGTTAACTGGATTTCATTACCGGCGCCGCGCTTGGTTAGCTTGAGTAGTTTAAAAATGGCCGGTGTCAAAATATACCGCCCAACAACAGCCAGGTTGGAGGGGGCAACATCAGGGTTGGGCTTTTCAACAATTTGCTGAACCTTAGACATTCCAGTATTACCATCTTCAATTTTAACAATACCGTATTTATCCGTCTCATCTTGGGCAACCTCCTCCACCCCTAAAATACTTGAGTGCGTTTTTTCATATTCAGCGACCATCTGACTCATACAGGGCGATAATCCACCATCAATCAAATCATCCGCTAAAATCACAGCAAAGGGATCATCACCCACAACCGGTTCCGCACAAAGAACCGCATGCCCCAAACCCAATGCCTCTGCCTGCCGAATATAAATACATGCCACATGCTTAGGAATAATTCCTCGCACAATTTCCAGAAGTTTTGTTTTGTTTTTTGCCTCTAATTCAGCTTCCAGCTCATAAGCCTTATCAAAATGATCAGGAATAGAGCGCTTATTCCTTCCTGTTACAAAGATCATCTGATCAATCCCCGCTGCAACGGCCTCTTCCACCGCATACTGAATCAAAGGCTTATCAACAATGGGGAGCATTTCCTTCGGACTGGCCTTAGTCGCCGGTAAAAAACGCGTCCCCATGCCCGCAACAGGGAATACTGCCTTACGTATTGTTTTCATTTAAAATCTCTGCCTATCGCTATAAATTAAAGTAAGAAGCACCGCTAATCCTCATAATTACAGGGTCATACACACTCCTCCGCCAAATATATAGGCTCACTTAAATTCCATTATACCTTCATAAGCATTGATACGAACCACATCAACTGCAACTGAATACATTCCAGAGCTAAGACCACGAACCTCTGTTAAGGGCCTAGTTCCATGGCAACTTCATCTAAACCCGTTACTAAGATTTGGCCAATAAACTCAAAGCAATATTAATATTACCTGCTTACGCAGGCCCCCCCGCAGATGAACTTGATTAACAGTTTGATTGACAAACACAGATTAGTGTAGTGGTTTCCGAATATTCTGAGGCTTACCTGTTGTTTTTGGCAGGTCAGTCCCTCTCTCTTTACCAGAATCATTTCCTAACTCCCTAAGTTGCTGATAATTTTCCCAAACAGGATCTGTTACTTGTGATTTAGGGTTAAACTCAATAACAGCCGATTTCAGTATATCAACAACATTTTGCGCATCAAACTCCAAACAACTTTCCTCGAATGAGTTTAAATATTTCATCACTACATCGAAAGGTAACTCACTTTCTTCTGCTCTCATGATTTTGGGATGCTCTGTTCCTGATGCATTATCTCCAATCAAAAGTTCTTCATACAGTTTCTCACCCGGTCGAAGACCAGTATATTTAATTTCAACACCATCACTTTTACTTTTGTCATCACGGACACCATGTCCACTTAAATGAATCATACTTCGTGCCAGATCCACAATTTTAACTGGTTCCCCCATATCCAGCACAAAGACATCCCCACCTTCTCCCATGGTCGATGCCTGTAAGACAAGCTGGGAAGCCTCTGAGATAGTCATAAAATAACGCGTAATTTCTGGGTGTGTAACAGTAACAGGGCCCCCCTTCCTTATTTGTTCTCTAAACAAAGGGACAACAGATCCGGAAGATCCGAGTACGTTGCCAAACCTGACCATAGAAAAAATCGGTTTACTGTGCTTTTTTGCTAAAGCTTGCAACACCAACTCAGCCATCCGCTTAGTGGCACCCATTACATTCGTTGGCCTAACGGCCTTATCAGTCGATATCAAAATAAATTTCTCGACATTAGCCGATATTGCCGCTTCTGCACAACGCCATGTACCAATAATATTATTCCAGACACCCTCAATTGGGTTAGATTCAACAAGAGGAACATGCTTATATGCTGCGGCATGGTATATTACTTGTATATTTAACGATTTTAATATTGTTTCTATTTTTTCTTTATTAGTGATAGACCCTAAAATAGGAATGATATCAATCGAATTATTTTCTTGCACAGAATTTAACTCAGCATCTATTTTGTACAACGCATATTCACTTAATTCAAGCAACACCAGCCTTTTCGGTGCAAATCTTATGATTTGACGACACAACTCTGACCCGATTGAACCACCAGCACCACTCACCATAATTGATTTTCCACGTATACTGGAATCCAACAACGGTGCACGTGGTGATACTACATCTCGTCCCAATAAATCTTCTATTTTTATTTCTGTAATATCAGCAACATTGGCTTTCCCGGATAATAGTTCAATTATGCCAGGAACAGTTTTAACATGAACAGGATAAGGCTCTAATTTTTCAAGGATTTCATATCGTCTTTTATGTGTTACCGATGGTAATGCCAGTAATATATCCTTAACATTATGTTTATCAATAATCTGTTGCAATTTTCCAGGGGAAAATACCTTAACGCCATGTATTTCATTACCATACAAATCGCTGTTATCATCAAGAAAAGCTACAGGTTTATAATCACTTCCAATCTGTAATATTTTTGTTATCTCAGCACCAGTAGCCCCTGCCCCGTATACGACAACTGATTGCTTATGATTATCAACTTCACGAGCATGTATTATCCCTCTCAAAAAAAATCTACTTCCACCTATAAATAAAAAACTGATCCCCCAAAAAATAATAAATACAGACCTAGGCACCCCTTTGATCTCAAACAAGATCACAAACACAACAAACATAAACGTTAGCAAGGTATTTGCTTTAGCTATTGCAATAATAGCCTTTTGGCCAATATAACGTATAACCGCACGATAAAGCCCCATGCGTAAAAATATGGGAATACTGATAAGTGGAATAAATACAAATAAGGGCAGTGCTTGTTCTAAAACAGGAGGCCACCACTCACCCAGTCTAATTGCATATGCTAACCAAAGAGAACAAGACAACAGAACCACATCGCCCAGTATTAATATGAGCTTTTTGTAGTTATTTGGTAAAGTGAACACAGTAACAAGTTTCATAAAAAATACACTTACATTTTATCCGTCATAAATTAGTCATGCATAATTTTCAGCTGAGCAAGTCTAAATTAGCAGTTCATATATGAATTTGGTTACCTATTATTAAATAGTATATCAACAGATCTCGATAATGACTAATTCTTGAACAAGGGACTATAAGTCTCGATTATATTTGCCACAGCCGTTTTTGTTACGCAACAAAAACTAGTTTTCCTGCAATTCTTTTGCCCCTGCCTTGAAATAAATCGCCAGAAAAAACAATGGAATATATGCAATTATGACGCCTAGGAAACCATCGACTATCTTCATTCCCACTAGAATAGCGATAGGTAACAACCAAACAAGATTGATAATAGCAAACGCTAGTGTTACCTTCGTATGCGAAGTAAATTTGCGCGCAGCATATTGATATGCATGACTTCGATGAGCTTCAAAATATTTCTCTCCACGAACTATCCGTCGAATGAGAGTGACTGTTGCATCAATGATAAATGCACCCAGCAAAATAATCCAACTCCAGAATAATTCTGATGCTACCCAAGCAGCTTGAATCGACAAAATTCCAAGCACAATACCTATAAAGCCGCTGCCGACATCTCCCATGAATATTTTTGCACGAGGAAAGTTCCAGAATAAAAAACCCAAAACAGCAATTGATAATAGTGCTGGTATAACCCATACATCTGATATCTCAACCACCCAATACAGTACTATAGCCCCTAAACAGACCGTAATGGCCTCAATACTGGCGAGACCATTGATGCCATCCATAAAATTATACAAGTTGAGTAACCACACCAGATATAATAGGGCTAGAATATTATTCAACCACATTACATCCAGAGGCACCCCTATCACTGATAGACTGGGCAAACCACGAAGCCAATATAAAACCCAGATTGCTGCAATAAAATGGGCTAGTAAACGCCAACGGGCGGCAATATGTTGATGGTCATCGATAAAACCAATCAGGGCCACCAAAACTCCAGATCCTATAAAGCACACTAATAGTAAGTAATCAATATTATATTTTCCTGCCAAAATTAAAAGTGACATGAAAAAAGCCAACACAATTGCCAGACCACCACCACGTGGTGTTGGTACATTGTGTGAGCTGCGCTCGTTAGGATTGTCTATCAGATTTTTAGCCAGAGCATAACGATACAAAGCACCTACCAGCAAACAAGACACAACAAACACAAATAAACCAGCTGACAAAATCATTATTCATTTTTTCTCATACTAACTAGCCTTAAGCACCATGATTTATGACACTACACAACTACGTTTTTAATTAGATAAATTACTATATCGGCAAACCAATAAACTATGAAT
>JAFLJQ010000057.1 GCA_022712915.1 Gammaproteobacteria bacterium
CCAGTTTTACCCAACGATTGTTTTCGGCAAGGGAGACTTCAATCGGCGTTTTAAACCCCGATAAGGGCAGTTGTTTATCACTGGTATAACGGATCATGGTGCACGCTTTTTGGTGGGGTAGTGAAAATCCTCGTGCACTTACCTTACCACTTAACCTCTTATCTTATTGTTTATTATGAACTGTTTGTTTTTGAGGAGACTCTATGTATGTCATATCACTGCTGTCCCGTTAAGTATTTAATATATTTTAAAGATTTAAACCGCAAAGGGCACAAAGGAGCGTAACGTTATTTTGTTTTAGATTAGAGGTTATCCGAAGACTTCAAGCTCATTTTTTATGAATTACCGAATTTATTTTTTCTTTGCGTCTCTTTGTGACCTTTGCGGTAAAGTGTGTTTAATAAACAATTTTCATATCTCCGGCTCATTTCAACCTCCTGCTCTGACCTCCATGGGTGGAGGAAATGTAAAAGGATTGTATGGAACAATCCTTGCCATGCAGTCGTGCGCATTTATAGACGAGCCTTAAAAAATTATATTTAGCATGGTGAGTGATACGATCAGGAATAAAATAGTCATGATGCTTCCTGCTTTCATGAAGTCGGGCACACGATAACCGCCCGGCCCCATGATTAAGGCATTGACCTGATGAGTTGGGATCAAGAATGAATTAGACGTGGCAATGGCCACGGTCAGGGCAAATACCGCTGGATCGGCACCAGCGCCGATGGCGATATTAACCGCAAGCGGCACCAGCAAGACGGTTGCCCCTACATTTGACATCACCAGGGTAAAGAAGGTGGCCAGTATGGCAACGGCGGCTTGCAATACCCAGATGGGCACGTCGCCAAGCAGACTTAGTGTCAGTTGGGCAATCCAGGCTGCCGTGCCGGAATGTTCAACGGCACCGCCCAGAGGAATCAGACTGGCCAGCAGGAACACGGTCTTCCAGCTTACGGCTTCATAGGCCTCATCCATGCTCAGTACGCCGGTGAGAACCATGCCGATGGCTCCGACCAATAGCGATATGGATAAACGTAGTTCGGAAAACAGGATTAGTACGAGGGCGAGGGCAAAGAAGAACAATGCGGGACTGAGTTTGTTTGGGCGCAGTTCTTCATGCGGGTACTCTGTCGTGACCACCACAAAGTTACGATCTTTTTCCAGGCGAGCCAAGCCATCCCAACTGGTATGAACCACAAGGGCATCACCTGTTTGTAGAGGCATATCACGCACGCCTTCACCTTCACGGTATGTTTGTCCGCCGCGGTGCAGGGCCAGCAGTGAGATACCATAGG
Source organism: Gammaproteobacteria bacterium (assembly GCA_022712915.1). Classification (GTDB taxonomy): domain Bacteria; phylum Pseudomonadota; class Gammaproteobacteria; order UBA6429; family Thiohalophilaceae; genus JAHEDB01. The sequence goes on from JAFLJQ010000057.1 coordinate 1,299, forward strand.
TCTTGCGCATCCATACATCACGGGCGCTCTTACCTATCAGGTTGGAGCTTGGCGGAATAACCAATTCACCGACACCAGCCTTGGTGGCGGACAGTAATTCGTCAAAAGTTTGCAGGCTGTGGCGTCTTTTTACGTTATATTTTTCAGCAAACATATCCAGGGCTCTTTGCGTACCAATTACACCCAGCACAGTATTTGCCTCGATTCCGCTATCACGAGCCAGACCTCCGGGGCCGATACGCAGGTCATCTGGGGTGCGCATGGCGGCGATGACACGGATTTTTTCACTGCTTTCAATGTCGTCAAGCATCTTGCCGACCAGAGGGCTGTCTGCGGGGACAAGCATTTCACACATGTCATATTTCACACCATAGGTCTTTTGGAAGTAATCCATGGCTGTGGTCGCAGAGGCCCCGTCGGCCTTGGTATTCGTACTTGGTAAAATAAAACGGCCAGCTACTACAAAGTAGAGAATACCGGTGCTGACCAGTGCGAGGCCGATCGGTGTGACTGAAAACAAACTAAAGGTGGCCATTTGCTGATCGGTAGGCAGGGCATGATTGGAGGTGAGAATCAAATCATTTAGCAGGATCAGCGGGCTGGATCCCACCATGGTGATGGTCCCACCGAGGATGGCACAAAACCCCATCGGCATCAGCAGACGTGACATGGGTAGGCCAGTACGGGCCGAGATACGGCTGACCACGGGTAAAAATAGAGCGGCGGCACCAACGTTTTGCATGAAGCTTGAGATTATGCCGACGGTACTGGAAATGATGGGGATAATACGGCCTTCAGTTTTACCACCAACGCGCAAAATAAAGTTGGCCACGGTGCCCATCATTCCGGTTTTGTCGAGACCGGCACCAATGATCATGATCGCGATAATGGAGATCACGGCATTACTGGCGAAACCATCGAATAGGTGCCTGGGATCCACCAGCGGTTTGTCGAGGCCAAGGCTACTGCTGATTAAACCGGTTAAACCGAGTAGAACCATGATGGAAACAGCGGCCACATCGATAGATACAATCTCAAAGGTGAACAAGTAGATGGTTAATAACAGGATGGCACAGACCCAGGCAATTTCAGCCGAAGGCACGATGTTGGTGAGGTAGATGCCCATAAGGGTAAATATACCGGCAGCAATAAGACGTTTTATAACGGAGCGGGTTGGTTTTGCACTTCCCATTTAGATTTCCTTTTACTCATTAATTCTTAAGGAAACGGGGTGAACGGTGGAAGGACTGGAGGTCTGGCACGAGTCCCCGTTTGATGAGAAAATTAGTCTGTCATTATATACTAATATACTGGTGGCCCGAAAGCATAGCAGTTTGCTTCATTCTGTGAGTATAGGTAGGAAACCCATTCAGAACCGGCCAACGGTACAAGTATACCGGCATGTGCCCATATTCCATTGTTTATCGGACATCACGGACTTTGCTTTTGATTAAAATGGGTTTTCATTCGTCAGGGTGTTTAGTGAAATAGGTGAACATAGTGCTGATGCCTCGATTGTGGAAAAGTTATGTACTTACAACTGGCCTAGATTTTAAACTGAGCGATCATTTGGTGCAAATCACTGGCCAGTTTGGCAAGTTCTTCGCTGGTATCCGTGGTTTGTTTGGAGGCCTCCGAGGTTTCACCGGAGACCTGGTTAATGGCGTGTATGTTGCGATTGATTTCTTCGGCCACGGCGGTTTGTTGTTCGGCGGCAGTGGCGATTTGGGTGTTCATTTGGGTAATCGATTCAATGGCAGCGGTGATGGTTTCCAGTGAATGTCCCACCATTTCGGCTTTTTCTACACTCTCAAGGGCTTGCTGTTGTCCGTTCTGCATTGACTGAACGGCATTTGTGGCGGTGTGTTGCAGGCGTTGTACGATAATGGCGATCTCTTCAGTTGAGGTCTGACTGCGTTGCGCCAGGTTGCGCACTTCGTCGGCAACAACGGCAAACCCTCTGCCCTGGTCACCGGCTCTGGCGGCTTCAATGGCGGCATTCAATGCCAATAGATTGGTTTGCTCGGCAATATTGCGAATAACACTGAGTACTGAGCCGATATTTTCACTTTCGTGTCCCAGCTCATTAATAACCTCTGCCGTTTGTTTAACGGCATCGGCCAGTTGTTTGATGCTTTGGCTATTAGATTCAACGGTTTTACGGCTTTGTTGTGATTCTTCATTGGCGATTTGAGATGCATCGGCGGCACTGTTGGCGTGCTTGGAGACCTCTTGTACGGTGGCCGACATCTCATTCATTGCCGTGGCAACCTGATCACTTTCAGACATTTGTCGCGTAATACTTTGTGAGGTTTGGGATGTGATGGCCGATAATTGCTCTGCGGCAGCACTGAGTTGATCTGAGGAGTTCAGGACTTGTCGCATAATTTCATGAAAAGCATCCATCATTTTATTAAAGATACTGGCCATTTGGCCAACTTCATCTTGATGAAAAATACGGGCTCGTTTAGTCAGATCATTATCCAGGCAAGCGAGATACATGACATTGGATAAGTTAGCGATTGGTTTAATGATGCTGGCACGGGTAATAAACATCAGAATAGCCAGGATAAGTATCAAGCTTGCTGAAATAGCGACACTCACTTGAGCTGTTATTTTACTTGAGTGGTTAATTTCAGTTTCGAGTTCCTGGTGTAATTCGATAAGAAGGGATTCTGTTTGGTGGACGGTATTGCGTAACTCTCCGTGTAAACCTTGTTTGTTGTCCAATCCCTTAAGCTGATAACCGTCAACCAGAGCCATAAAATCTTTTTGATATTCTTTCATGGCTTTTTGCACATTGATTTTAATGGTTGTTGAATGTCGACTTTTATCCAGGTGTCTTTCGAATGTGGTCATATCCTTTGTGAATTTATCAATATATTTCATTTGTTGACGAAGCATGAAATCTTTTTCATGACGACGTAGCATGAGCATGTCAGCCATAAGCCGCTGATCATCAAGTGACTTGATGTTATCCTCGGCACGATGCACAGCATCTCGCAGGCTACCATACAGTCCATCTTTTGGGTTAAGGCCAATGCGTTTTTGTTCGTTGATCAGAGCATTAAATTTATGGGAATAGCTGCTGAGTGTCTGGTTTAGTTGGTCGATTTTTATTTGAATTTTTTTGCTGCCAGAGAGATTTTTATTTAAGATAAGAATCTGGTTTTGCAGTATTTGATAGTTGTTGTTGAATTTTTTGTAATATTCAAGATCATTGCGGGCAAGAAAATCTTTTTCATTACGACGTAATGTCAACATGCCCGTTTCAATGCGATGCATTGAAATAATAGAATCTTTCTTATGACTGATCATGTTGGTGGAGTAGTATTGGATGAGGAACATGAACCCCATGCCTAAAATAACAGCGGCAACGGTAAAGGTGAATTTGGCTTTTATACTGATATTACCCTGGAGCAGGATTGATATGGTCTTGTTAAATTTGGGTGAATTAGATAACGGCTTAGACATCTGAATATTCGGCCCTGGTTATTTATTACGTACTTAAATATAGATATAGCTGTTTTATTCTCAACTCTAGTTATCGTCTATTCGCTTGCTTTCTTAACGATTAGAAAAAATAAAATTAATAATAGTGTTGTCATTTTATTTGTTGTTGTACAAGTGTGGCAGCATTTACTGCGTAAATAGCTATGTGTATTTTTGTAAATTGAGACTTCTTGCCAAAGTCTTGTTTATACTGATATTAATTTTTGGAAAATAATGTGTTGCGTATTTTAAATACGACTGCCTTGTCGTTCTGTTAATAACAAGGGAAAATTATGATTGTCCTGTTCGTTAAACATGTGTCGAATTTGAAATGTGCATGAGATATGAAACACATTTTACCGTTGAGGTTGAAAAGGCGTGCAGTGAAAAAATAATTAAATATTAGGTAAACCACCGCCTCTGGCGGTGAGACTCGAAAAGGCTCTGCCGTCAAGTCGTGCATAGTTGAAAATAGCCTCCTTTATAACCGGCTAGATTAAAAGGAGGCCATGATGAGAGAATGGAAA
>JAFLJQ010000119.1 GCA_022712915.1 Gammaproteobacteria bacterium
TCCATGGGTGTCTGAGTAGCGCCTTATATTTTTTACTTTGCCGAAGATAGTTCATCGAGTGTTTTAAATAGTTGGAACGGTACTTTCAATTCCTCAATAGACTCAAGCTTTGCCCGGATGCTTCTATCAATAGAATAATACTTAGCTTCAAACTCTAACTTCTTCCATTCGCTTGAAAACATTAATTCTTCAGTATAATCTTTGGCATCGCCTGAACTAAAATCATAGTATTTAGATACTTGCCTGTGTTTTGCTGATATATAATGAAATATGTTCCTTGCATCTCCTTCACACATTTCTTCAGCACGATTATTAAGTACAAATAATGCTATTTTAAGTTCATCATATTTTAATTTTAAAGGTAAAATTAACTTAGAGGGAACGATTGATCTATTTTTTTCACAATTTCTTATGGCATTTTCTAGATTTAATCTAGCTGATTCATATTTTTTTTTGGAAAGATTAAAAGCCATATTCGATAATTCTGTGTTTTTTTCGCCCCCAAAAGAAATATTAGATAATAAGAAAAAAAACATCAATAGAATTATTTTATTTAATGTCACAGCCATCAGCAATACCCCTCCAAAACTGCGATTCTTTTCCTGAATGTGTTAAAGCTTGCATAGCGGCATGGATGTTATAACTTTCGACAATGTCTTAAAATTGGTTTGAGAGATATTGTAAGCCGACTGAAACGAATTGTTTCCTAAAAATATGGAGAGCATGACGCCAGTTGGCATGGCAATAGAAAGCGCTGTTGCGAACTGACTTCTTCTTCTAATATCATTGATGGCTTCAATACTTTCTTTACTAAATTTAACATCATTTATAAATACACATTTCATATATTCACCTTTTTTATTCTCCTAACTGTATTGGGCTGAATTCGTATTTTACCGTATTAGGTGAAATCAGGCTAATACAAAGAACTTAACCGGACACCCAACTTAAGCAGCCTTATTTTATGCTACTCATGCTTGAACCTGATGCCTCTTGGATTGGCGTAAGCCATTGATTATTAATGATAATCTTCTTTTTGTAAGATGGGTGTCCAAGCAGCTGTTTAACCAAGGCTTATCATGAGTGTCCAGCTAAGTATTCTGATCTTGTTTTCTATAACTACGCCGTTATACCACGCATTTTAATATATTGACGATAGTCAGGTAGTGATTTCATACGTTCATGCTTGGCTTGGTTAGCGTGGCAATATATACACAATGCTTGTAGATTCGAGTACTGGTTGTTATTCTTATCATGCGCAACGTGATGAACATGTAGATATTTATGAAAACTATGCGCGCTTAAATCACTAAATGGACAACCTGTATTTTCACATTGGTAATTTTTCAATTGACGATAGCGCTCAGATACCTTTCTCCAATCACCTGAATATATATTAGGTGCGCTATCACACCCATACTCTACATCACCAGGTGCTTTTTCAACGTTTATTTCTTGTTTAAAAAACTCTTCAATATTAAAATTATTAACAGTAAATACATTTTCAGACACTTCATTTATTGCCTTCAAACAATTCTTGCATACATTAAGTCTCTGATTGTCAAGGCTATGAAATATATCATTAGCATTCAATAATCGATAAAAGAATTCCCCATCTTTTCTTCTACTCATTTTATAGCGATATTTACGCCAACCTGCTTTTTCTGCTTGTAGTAGGGTCGTACAATTAGCTACGTGATACTTATGCAAGTCTTTTACTACTTCGTCTGCGTCAAAACCGTATTTGGTTATGCTTTCTTTTAAGTTAATCGAATATCTATCATCTATTTTTTTATCAACAATATACACTACAACCCTGGTTAGAATGCCATTCGCATCAACATAAAATATACCTCCATCGCCCAGAACAACGTTCTCTGACTCAGAAGTAATATCTACCCCTTCTCCAACAAACGCCTTATCTAGTTTTGCAATAACAGGATCTGTGGAAAAAACAGAAATGGCTGCCTTTAATTTTTCGAAATTAGTTAGGTTATCCATGTTTTATTTATTTTTTTTCAAAATCTCTTCTATTTTATCTTCCGTATTAGTCATCACCCTAAATTCAACTCGCCTGCTTTTTTCGAAATCTTCATCCCCATTAGGAGAAGTTATTTTTTTTGCGAACGCAAGCCCGTTGGCTCTCAAAACGCTAATCAACCATTCTTGATGATTATAAACAGACTTAAGTTTAAATAAATAACTAAGCATTGCAAATGCCCTTCCTTGTGACAAATGCGCATTATTAAGATAAGAGGTTTCTATACTAGCACCAGCCCGCCACAATGTTGAAGTATGTCCTTCCACTCTAAGCTCAACAATGTCAGACTTAAAATCTTTACTCGTCAGAATATTTACATAACGAGGGAAAAAATCATCCAAAATTACTTTGAAATTATCATTAATAAGGACCGAACTCCTTGCGAACAAAACTTTTGGCTCTTTGAATCTAATAGTATTATCATCAAGTATCTCTGCGCCCCACGACGCTAATGAAGAATCAAATTCATCATGCAATGCTTTATTTAGCTTTTGTTTTGTGTTTTCATAAGCCTTGGCAATCTTGACCATCGACTCTTTTTCATTATTTACTTTTAGCATAAATACAATGGCGACAAACATGAAAACCATCATCAAGCCTGACATCATGTCTGAGATAGACATCCATTCGCTATTACTTTTCACATTGACCTCATGCTACTAATTTTTTGTAGCCATCAAGGAACGACTGATAATCTTGCCCAAACCTTTCCGTCAGACTTACAAGTGTATTTTCTAAATCACCAAGCGTTTTTGGTAGCTGAGTGCTAATTTTTGTTGTAAGTTCAGAAATTGTTTCTGATTGAGTACCAATACCTGACTGTACTTTTTCGAAACCATTTTTCATCGACTCGAATGCGTCAGATGCTTCTCTACCCATTTTAGAGTACACTTCCAATTGTTTATTTACACTATCTATCTGATTCTCATAAGTATGTATAAGTGACCTTAGATCTTCGTAGAATTCTTTTATTTCAGCATTGCGTTTCGCAATAGTCTCTAACGATTCTCCTGTATTTATCATTGACATTCTTATTTCAGATAGTAGTGCAGTATCCTTCTCTACAATATCTTTATAATTCTCTTGCCATCTAACCAGATCTTTTACAGCACCATTTAATTCTTCGAAATTTTTGCCAAACTGCTCTGTTAATTTATTGTTGAAATCTTTAATAACCTGATTCAATGCTTCTATAATTTCTTCAGTCGCACCTTTAGACAGAACGTCAATAGCTTCTTTTAACGATTTATTTGTTTGTCCAAACTGTACAGTCAAAAACTCCCGCGACTTTACTTGCTCCTCGTGAATTTCATTCCTAAACCGATCAAGACTTTCTTTATCAGCCATTTTTTCAAGAATTTGACTATTACTCTTGAACGTCTCATTTAATTTGTTCAGCCCTTGGGTTGTCGAGTTTATCACGTTCGCCAACTCATCCCTGAACTCAGTTCTAAATCCAGACAACTGTGCGTCAATTGAGTTTAGCGCCCCCATCTTTCCATTAATCTCGGCCAATACAGACAGTTCATCATCACCACCAGACACCAATCTCCTCTGATAGGTTTGAAGTAAAATTGAAAATGTCATGCCACCAATTGAAGTTACAAAGGCAAACTTAAGGCCTTCCAACAACATTGGAACACTACCCTCGATATTGGAAGTATCGAAATTGTATAAGCCAATAAATATACCTATAAACGTACCTAGCACACCGACACTAACAATTACAGACTTCATGTCAACATGACTCCCGTCTCTGAGACTCCTGTAATCATACACAACCAGGTAAAGCATAAAACCAAAAGCAACTATTGTTATTAAAATTGTCCCGACATCCATAACTTTCTCCAACTTTTGTCAAAAATAAAATGAGTGTTTGCACATATTAATTTTTGTCGATATATAACCCTGGATGCAGTGCATAAGGCAGAGTACACAACAACATCTAACATTTAAATACTCAATTGTTATCCACCCCACTCTAAGCACTCCAAACCTGCGCCAATGCATCTGCTTGTTTTAAACATAAATCAATCGCTTCATCCGCACCATCTGGCGGACATTGCCATTACTTTAACGTACTTAATATTAATAATGACCAATACAAGTCTGTAATGACAAATAATTAATTAACTGGACACCCATTCTTCAACTCACTCTAAAAAACAGAACCCATCACTACCCTGTTGTAATTAATATATATTCAACAAATTCTTATTGTGGGTGTCCGTCTTAAGTTTGTGAAGAGTAAAGAATCCACCCGCATAGCGGGTGGTTTTGAGTTAACCCCTAAAAGGGGATTAGACTGCCTTGCCCCCCAAAGGAGGCAAGGAATCACTGTTATCCCCATTTTTCAATCAATACTCAAAACTACGTTGTTCGGCCTGTTTTTCTTTCCTTTCCTGATACTGCACATACGCGCGAATTTTCGCTTCATCTAATCCGACCGTATCTACACAATAGCCTCGGGCCCAAAATTTATTACCCCAATAAGGCTTATGCTTTAGATCTCGAAACTTATTGAACACTCGAATAGCTGTTCTTCCTTTTACTGTTCCTACAAAATTAGATACCGAAACTTTCGGCGGTATCACTACCAGAAAATGGACATGATATACCTGTACATTTAATTCCACAACCTCACATTTCTGGCGTTCGCTAAAGGCTTGAATGCAACATTCAACCTCCCTACATACTGGTCCAACCAATACCCGGTATCGGTATTTCGGAACCCAAACAATGTGGTACTGACAATGCCATATACTATGTGATAACTTTCTAAATCGACTCATTGGTTTTCCTCTTCTTTGTTGTGGGAACATCAAGAAAAGTTTTACCATTGCGTCGTTCAACTGGCAAAGCCGTTGAACTCTGACCACGCCCTCAGGGCGTGGTTTTTTTCATTTGTTATTAAATTCTTCCCATATGCATAAGGATTGTTTTAGTTTTTTGATAGGCAAAATAAGTCGTATCATCAACGAGAGATAACACATTATTACCAGCAGGATCACCTTCACATTTATTCCTTAGGGCACAATAAATAGCACTCTTAGTTAATCTCTCTTGTGTTTCTGCTTTCCAGTCATCGTAACTCATTATGAAACCTTTCTATACATTGCTATATGCTAGCAAAAATTATTGTCCGCCTTGCATGATCAAAAAGTTCCTGCTCATTAATATTCTCTGTTTGCCACGCTGGGTTTGTATCATGATGAAAATTGTTGGCGAAATCTAAGAGCGCACGAAGTTCAGTGCGAACCTCAGGTTCAAGAATCTGGTTAGCTGTATTTTCGCTTTCCCGACATGTTTCGAGAAAACGCCCGAGAAGTGAGCCCGGCGGGAAAAATTTCGGACAGGTAACACGCACATAAGATTCTAAAATTGGTCTTAATGCTACAGCTATAAAACGCTCATCAGCACCATGTCCATTATCTATAAAATCACTGACCAACAAATAATTACGATCATGTTCAGTGATAGAATCTTGATTTATATCCCAGTCGGATAATGTTGAGCTGGAACCAGAGCGTGATATTTTTATCGCTGATAATGGCAATGATTTCGCGACACTCCACAAATTACAAAGAAAGGGCTTAGAGTGCGACAATACGATCACTTGTTCAACTGTACTTACTAGCTCTTTTATTTGTTGTATAGTTGTAAGCGACCTATGATCATCCAAGCTCGTCATAGGGTCATCTATAACAACAACCATATTCGATTTGTTAGTATTTAAGTCAATCGAAGCAAAAAAGAAAGCTAAGGCTAAGGCGTTCCTATCACCCGAACTTAATGTGGTTTTAAATGAGGGCTGGCCAGGTTGATTGCTTTTTAACGGGACAGAAATATTTTCGATCAACACACTATAATTGCAACTAGAGCCACCACGGTTATTCACAGAACTCACATTCTCTAAACGGTACCCCGCAACAAATTTTACTAAATATCTATTGATCGCTTCCTGATATTGAGGAAAGACTTGCTCACGATACTCATCTAAATCTGTTCTTGCTTGATCACGCTCATCTTCTGTTACCTTTTTAAGAGAAACTTCTGCCAAATAATCGTCACAAAGAGCTGATACGGCATCGCTATATCTTGATTTCACGGCGTTTAATCTGTGTAGGTCGGCTTCAAGCATAGTAACATTTGATCCCGCTGCACTTTCTTTAACAATCTTTATCTTTTCATTTACGGCTGCCAATGAACTACTCAAACCATGAACAGTGTTTCTAACAGCTCGATATTGACTAATCAAGTCAAGGGCTTCTTGATTGAGAGAAATTGCTTCAAGCGGCGATTCTTTCTTAGCATCTAGCAAAGCTTTAATGACTTCAAGGCAAGATCTCCATAACCGAGAAACCAAAGCCGTATCTAAGTTAATTTCAGGTATATCAATAAACTCTGCCCAAAATTGTCGATCTTCGGAAAGCTTTCGGATATTACGTTCAAACGCAGTCATAAGCTCTGCGCGGTGATCTGCTCCTAAACCTAAGGTACATGTCGAAATATCTTCTTTTAACGCCAGATATTCCTGACTAAAAATTGATTGATAATGTTTAATAATCTCTGAACCGGATAAATCCTGCTTGCAAAATGGACAATCACTCAAATCATGCTCACTTACAACCTTCATACCAGCTGCAACCCAACTTTCGCCCCCTGTACCCAAGCTGACAATATGCACACCCACTTGGTCAGCCGTCGCCGTTTCAATATCTGAAAGAGATTTTGCAAATAATGTATTTAGGGCTTGAACGTCAAAATCAGGAAGATATAAAGACATAAGTGGGTTCTTTTGTGCGATAGCTTCCGATTTTCTTGCTGCGGCTAAAGTCCTTTCTGTTTCTTTGAGAAGACCATCTATGCCCTCAATATTTTTTAGGGCGCAAAATACTTCAACACTTAGCCCACAACGCATCGCTGCTGTAACCCGCATGCCTTTTATTCTAATAATTACATTATGCTTTTCAATTCTTGAAACGAGCTGTTGAAGAGAAGAATTTAAAGCAACACCTTCTTCGCCAATTATGAGTTCATGTAATTTTTGTCGGTGTTCGGAATCTACGTCTATCCCTGAATAAATATTATTTGCAACAAAATTGTCATCAAAAACCAAAATATTTATGTCGCTATCATTCCAAGCGCCATCTTGAAACATTGCTATATCACCACTATTGTTAGCAATAACAATATGTGGCTCACCCTGGCCGCCAAGCCTTGTACGTTCAATAACAGGTAATGGTTCTTTGTCACCCAGAGAGCGTAGTATTGTTGCAAGAGTTGTTTTGCCTCGGCCATTCTCTGCATAAATTATGGCAAGCTTATTTAAATCAAGATTTGCCCCTGCATTTACAGAATCAAATTTTCCAACATTTCTAATAAGGCTAAAATTATCTAACATTTAGGCATCACTCCGCCAACATACTAAAAAAATAATATTTTTTTATCACTGAACATCTGCTTCGGGTAGACAGCTGACGTTCATGTGGAGTATTTTATACTCTCGCCTTCCCCAATTTTCACCGTCTAGTCTTTTCTACTAGGAAACTAAGCTTTCACCATAAGCCTATCATGAAAGTTTGGCCATTTTACACCGTGCCAAATATTTTTCATCGCAGAATCTAAACCGCTAAACCGGACTCCCATTCCAACAAATCCCTATAAATTAATTAAAAATAAATAGTTAACGATTTTGTTTCTGTTTGATTATCATGGGTGTTCGGCTAATTGATGCGGTTCGCAAGGCTCACCACATCCTACGTTATGCATTGATCTTTTCCTGACACAGTTTTTTGGTTATTTGTTGTAATAGCTGTACTCGTTCGGCGCACCATTCGAGTTCTTCCTGGGTGATTTTGTAGTGTTCGGAATAACGGGCATCGACGTAGGCGTTTTTTAATAGTTGAAAGCGGCGGCGGTGGAGTTTGCTGTCTTGTGGGAAGACTTCTGTAATGCTTTCATTTTGTGAAATGGTCAGGGCGTTGAGTTGTACCAGGTTGTGTGTGTTGGGTTTGTAGTTGGTTAAGACCAGGAGTAGACAGGCATAGAAGCGTTCTGTGGCTTGATGGAGTTCAAAGGCTGCTTTTTTAAAATTCGATCTTTCAAGGCATGCCTTAAAATCAATAAGAAATTCATTAGCGCTATCAAACCACTGCGCATAATGTTTTTCCGCTATGACTTTGTATTCTTCTTTGCTTAGGTTGGTTGCGTTTGCCAGTTCACGGTTGTCTGTTTCATACAGGACGATGCCTTCTCGTTTGATGTCAGTAAAAAAATACTGACCTTTGGCCAGTGCATCGTTCACCTCGTGCAGGGTGTGTACCAGTATATTGAGCGGCTGACGCACTTGCAGGCTGATACGGTCTTCGGCGGTGTTCCAGATCCGGTATTCTTCGACCAGTTCGCGACGATTGAGAATGACCAGAATGTCGTAATCACTGACATAACCGTGGGCGGGGTCATTGACCCATTTGCCGGTGGCGTGGCTGCCGAAGAGGATGATTTTGAGGATTTGGTTGTGTTTTTTCTTACCCGTGGCAAAGCCAGTGACTTGCTCAACCTCATCACGCAGCACAGCGACGATATGGGCCAGATTCTTTTGCCTTGAGGCAGGCAGATGGTCGAGGTTGTTATTCATTGGGTGATGGTACTATAAATGGTGGCAGGATGAAATTTGTGGAAACGAGGCAAGTTTAATGAGTATCCAGGCTTATAGCCTTACAAATATTATACAATATCAACCCGTGGAACTGGAGAGGAACGAACCGTATCAATCGTATGGGGCGAGACCAACACTACGGGGGGACTATGCATTATTGATGCGGTTCAACATCCTACGAGTTGAGCCTTTTTCCTAGACGCCCACCTTAACACTCTTTAACACTCTTTTGTGCCGTTGCTTCATCCACCCATTATCGTCTGGCACTGTTGCGGTCACATAATCAAATACCAGACAAGGCATTCCTCTTTTGGTGATCACAGTGTTATCCTTTAGCACAAATACACCAATAACATTAAAAGGACTTATTTATGGACAACTCAAACAGTTTATTCGGCGGCTATACCCTTTAAAAGGGTGACAATGATAAAAGAAAAATATGGGGAGGAAAGCGCCACACAAATAGCGGCGAATATGTTAAAGAATTACAAACCTTTCTCAAAAATACCGGTGTATATCTTGACAAAATTGACGGGGATTTTGGGAGATTGACACATGAGGCAGTGGAAAGACTGCAATGGAATGCGAAAAGCATTAACTATCGTATAAAAAACACTGTATTAACTCATATTGCGATCAACTATAAAGGAAAGGTTGATGGTGTTGTCGGAAAAAATACCAAAATTGAAATGCAGTCATGGATTAACAACAATTATATAGCATCAGGCAGTTTAATTAGCGTTAGCATTAACGATTTTAGCCATATCGCACTGAATTCCACATTTAAAAAACTGTCTCACCCTTCCGTCAATGCTAACGAGATTCTGGTGGACAACGATATGGCTCCTTATCTAACGATCATGAACTCAGAAGCAAAAAAACTCGGCGTGACCATTTCTCTTTCACAAACGCTTAGAATAATAGGTGCTATCATTAGTGGTGCAAGCTATCAACCTGCATCAAAATCACAGCACTATATTGGTCATGCTGTTGATTGTAATATTATTGATGGAGACAGTTACAACCGACAGATTGATTTTAAAAACAACAAACAAACCGAGAACGCAAAAAAGTTCATTAAAAATGTAACGTTAAACGGCTTAAGATGGAGCGGTAATTTTCCAGCTGATAAAAACGGTAACAAAGATACGCCACATTTTGACAAACGAATTTTACCCACCAGCAAAGAATATGATTTCAAATATTTTTTAATCAATTGTCCTTTTCTAACAAACAATCTATCCGTAAAATTCAAATAAGCAAAGGATAATCACCATGCGGCGTCTACAAATCACACAAAATATAATCATTATTTCACTTTTATTATTCACACAGATCACTTTTGCAAAAAATGACTGTGAAACAATCAATAAAATTGAAAGCGCCATCAACAAGGGTAAGCCGGTTGCGATCATCATCGCTACACCAGACATCAAGGAGGATATCCGATTCAGTGATGCTTATGGCGATTGGGTGCATTATTGGAATGAATTTATAACTGAAACTGACAGCCAATATCTGCATATAAAACTTACCCCGGCTCAGTTACCTCTCATATTTCGCAATTATCAGCCTTTTGAAAAATCGATATCCTATGTTTTTATGAGTAAGAACTCAGCATTTTATTATGCAGGTGCAATATATGAACCACAGATTTTCTCTTATATACAATACCGTTTTACCGACAAGCCAATTCCAAAAGATATCGCCCCATTCAAACCTAAAGAAATAAAGATTCATTTACTACAATGCAAATAGTACTTAGCCGAATATCCATATTAATAACGGCTCTTCAGGAAAATCTGTGGGTAAATAATTGATGATTTAATAAGAATTGATTCACATTGAGCTTCGATCCATGATGGTAGTTACCAGACCACTATCAAAAAAAGAAGCCCAATGCGAATAAGAACACTACTTAACGATT
>JAFLJQ010000037.1 GCA_022712915.1 Gammaproteobacteria bacterium
GGGTTTGAATCGTAAAGTAAATTTGGTCACCAGAAAAGCGTATGGGTTTAGGCACTATGAAACGCTGGAAATAGCACTATTTCATACGATGGGGAAGCTTCCTGAGCCGGAATCAACCCACAGATTTTTCTGAAGAGCCACAATTAATAAATACCTCGAGTAAAAATGAATGAAATCCACATAAAACCCCATTTTAGCTTTTGGGTGATTTGCATTATTGCATTGATCTGGAACGTTATGGGATGCATTAACTTTATTATGCAAATGATCCCAAATATGCTAGCTGATTATCCTGAATCTGCTCAATCATTAATTACAAGCCGCCCACTATGGGTAACTATAGCTTTTGCGATTGCCGTGTTTGGTGGTGTACTCGCTGAAGCTCTTCTTCTGCTTAAAAAAGCAACTGCATATTACCTATTTGTTGCGTCGCTTCTTGGTGTGATAGTGGTAAATATACATACCTTTCAGGTAAACGGCGCGATAGATATTTGGATTGGCAGCTTGATGTCGTTAGTAATCGCAGTATCTTTAATCTGGTACACAAAATTAGTTAAGCGTAAGGGCTGGATAAACTAGAAGATGATTACTAAGTTAAAAAAACCTAACAAGGTGTTTGTTTTCGCCGCACAGCTTGATCGTTAGTGCGCCAAGCGAAGTTTGCTGCACCGGGTGAAAGTCCTTGTTGGGTAAGGGCTAGCTACCCATCCGTATCGAGTCTTGCATCTACTGCGGAGTTAGAGAACCGTTTCAGACTTTTCAGTTAAGACAAATGTCTTACCCCCTAATGAACAAACCAGATGAAGCGTACACAGAGAAATGCATAGGCCACAGGGATCACCGTGATCCTGACGTGCTGATATCGCCCCGAAAACAAAATTTATTTCGACTGACGAGGGTTGTAACGTACTCGAAGTCCAAGTGAAACATCCGAACTGGCGAGGATGTGGAGAGTCGGCGGGGTTATTCAGCCGTGGCAGGTGTAAAGAGGTACATTGAGAACTTGGGATATTCATAGTTGCTCCTGAAGGAATAGGTAGGGATGTTGAGCTTAAGCGCTAGACGAACGATGGCACTGACAGTTATATTCGATTCTCAGTAGATACATGTGCCGAGCATGTCGATCTGGATAATACATAAAAATCAAGCTGCAAATCGTTACATTCAGGGTTTGTTACACATTGATAATATTACCACTAGACAAGGGTATTAAAGAATTGGAGAATGAAGTCGGAGTGCGTACTGGCTTGTCCTGTGCGAGTAAATATATAATTGAGCAGCCAGATGCGGTAGTTCAGCACGTCCGGATCTGTATGGGGGCGGTCGGGTAACTGGCCGTTCTACCACGATTATTCGTAAAGATATTAATATTTTCAATTGGGAGAAATAATGGAGTTACTGAAAGCTTCTACAATCCTCTTCGTATTGCTAAATCCTTTTCTGATCAGTATCTACCTCATCAGTTTGATTAGGGATCTATCACTCAGAGAGTTTATGAAGGTAATGATACGAGCCCACGTTATAAGTGGGATTGTATTTGTTATCTTTGCAATTACGGGAGAAGGGATTTTTGAAAATATATTTAACGTGCGTTTTGGTGCTTTTTTGATATTTGGGGGAATTATTTTTTTATGGATTGGAATTCAATCAATATTTTCTGGTAAAGTTGTCTTAATAGAAACAAGTGGCAATCCTGAGCATATAGTCGGCTCGATAACAATGCCGTTTATGATTGCTCCGGGAACAATAAGCGCAAGCGTGCTTATTGGTTCATCTTTACCTGCGGCGAGTGCGGCTATTGCTATTGTAGCTGCAATATCTTTTTCTTTAGTGTCGATAATTGTTTTTAAATTGATACATGATCCGCTAAAAAAACGAAATGAGCGCTTGTTAAATCGCTATGTTGAGGTTGTTGGTAGGGTTGTCGCATTGTTTACTGGAACCTATGCAATTGAGATGATTGCCCGAGGTGTTGTATTACTGTGGCCACAGTAATATAACAATAGGACCTCCACGCTAAGAAAATGCTCTAACCTGTTGTTATCTATTACTATTAAGTATTTGTTGGGGTGGGTGTTCGGTTTACTGTTAAATACTGTAAAGACGGGAAATGGGTTGAATTAGCCGGTGCAGATCAAACATAGCAACAAAAGTAATTGTGAGCACTATGAGATCAGATCCAAAAAACAGACCTCCGCTCATGCTACCACGTTATTAAATCATTAGGTTTAAGAAATATAGAGACCAACGCTGTAATCATCAATGGAAAGGAGAAAGAGATAATGAGAATTATATTCGTTGTTGCAACTACCGTAATATTATTATCGGGATGTACATCAACCCCGACTGGCAATATTGAAGCATTTGGTCTTGCCGCGGCTGATGTGACAAATAAGATTGATGCTGTAATTAGCGACTATAACATAGCCAATATTAACGACAAGCTGGTCGTAATGGCACAATCAAAGAAAAAGTATGTAAAGTCCGATTTTGACCCAATTAAGGCTGTCATTATCAGAGATGCTGATAAAAGAAATTTTGCACTTTATAAGGCTAATAATGCCCTTGGTGGTTACGCAAAATCTTTGTCAGATTTAGCTAGAGCTGGATCGAGAGATGAATTAGCAATGGTCGGCGTTAAATTATCAAAATCACTTAAGGGCATGGATGAACAGTATAAGGCGCTTGCAAAAACAGATAAGAATCTTATAAGTGACGAAGATAGTGGGATGATTAGTCGAGTGATCGCAGAATTATCGACTTACTATGCAGAGCAAAAGAGAGGGAAGGCTCTTAAAAAAATTATAATTGCAGCGGATCCTTCGGTGCAAAATATAGGCAAAATAATAAATGATCAACTTCTTAAAGGTGTGATTGAGGGAAGGTTGTACACTATGCGAGGTAATGAATTAGCCGGATATTTCGATGATTATAATTCAAAGGCCAATAAATCGTCATTTTCGGATAAAAAAAAGACACTAGATAAAATTTATGAGATGTATATTAAGATGGAGTCCACAACAGCAACCGTAGTACAAGCACAAAAAGCTATTTCTTCAGTTATGAATGCGCATGAAAAACTTAAAAAAAATCTAGAAAAAGATCGGTTTGACAGCAAAGAAATATTACAAGCCCTAGGAGATGTTAAAACAGTGCATAAGAGTTTTGATGATCTAGAAGAATTAATGAAAAACTGCGCAACAAAAATAGTTTCTGACGAAGAGAAAGGGATTGTTTGTAAAGAAGCGGCAACAACCAATTAAGAAAAACATATTGAGACTTTAGGAGGAATATCATGTCAAAATTACCTGAGTTAAACAAAGCAATCAATGCCCTCAATGATCTTTGGCCTCTGCTTGAAGGAGAGGAAAGAGAGTCGGTTCTAGACAGAAGAAATAATCTTAATGAGAAAGCGTCTGCATTAGCACATAAAACACTTTTGGAAGGCGTTCCGGAATTAAATGATACTATAATCCAGTTAAATTCAGCTACTCAAGCAGCAAAAGATACGAAAGGTTCTATAGATAACGTAGCTGTGAGAATTGTCAAAGTCG
The DNA here is from genome assembly GCA_022712915.1 of Gammaproteobacteria bacterium. GTDB lineage: Bacteria > Pseudomonadota > Gammaproteobacteria > UBA6429 > Thiohalophilaceae > JAHEDB01. Next base: position 3,555 of record JAFLJQ010000037.1, read on the forward strand.
CAGATACTATCGAAAAAGCAAGCTCCGCAGCAGGAAAAGTGGCACGCCTTATTGCTGTGCTGTAAAAATCAAATAAGCCCTCCACTGTTAGAAAACCTGAAAAGCGGAATATTTTTTTGTTGTTTGTTTTTTTGAAAAGAAAATTTCACTGCCTTACTTATCAGTTTATGAAAAATATAACTGTATGTTTAAATAGCTTTTGCATATTACCGCAGTAGATTGAACTGGCCTATGTGCAAATATGATATATACAAAATGTACCTATTTATCTTTACGAACATGAGATTGATATGTCTTGATTTGATATCACATGCCATCATGCAATAAATGACTGCTCATGGGGGTTTGTGTTAACGATATTACCACACAGTCTGTTAAATTTGGCCTGAGTATGTCGGGTGATTAACAAAATATTATCCACCGTAGGTTTTAACGTGCATAACTCACCATCGCCAGCCTACCTTTGTCGTGATAGTGGATCAATCCTTTTATATGGCGCGGGTATGGGGTTTGGTTTTTAAATGTTAATCAGGGGCGGCAGGGTTGCCCTTTCTGTCAATGACAACATAAATCAAAATTTAGACACACGTTTGTGTCATTATTGAGCGGTTTTCTTTTGGTTCGCTTTTTCTTTGTATATAGAAAAATAACTCAGAGAACTGCCGGAGAACGGTCTTAAGATTCAGTTCTCGACAACGATTCAATATATAATCATTAAGTGCATACATATCAAGATATCCGTTATAAATATGATATTCCGATAGTTAGTTTGACCCCGGTAATTGATTGTTAAACAGGTTATCCCAATGTTTTGTTGAGTGCGATGTTTGCTTAATTTAGCTGGTTTAATTGAGTTATCAAAGGTGTAACAAAAATTAAGATAATGCTATTTACCTGCAATCACAGTCAGTGTTTTTCATTTTTAATAACAGGGCTATAAATAATGATCAAGGCTGTGTTAATTTCACTTTAGTGCCATTTGTCTGCAACCCTTTAACAATGCAAAGTCACCATTATTCACCTATTATATATGTTTATGAATACCATATTTCATCCGTTGACTAATGAGATGATGTTATTAAAAATGATTTTTCGAGATGTATAAACAATTCATACGTAGGATCTTTAAACTCATTGAAAAATAAGGGAACTTATTGAACCCCATCGGATCAGATCACACAATTCGACAAAAAACCGAGTGATCAGGGGTATCCGATGAAGAAAAAAAAAGCTACCAAATTAGCGAGGCAATTGAAACACGTATTTTCAGAACAAGCGCTCAATGCATTAGGCAAACACGTTGTTTTTTGTAAGCGCGAACGTGAGATCACCCCTTACCGGCTGGGTCTTGGGCTAGTCGAGGTGATGGGGCTATCA
>JAFLJQ010000216.1 GCA_022712915.1 Gammaproteobacteria bacterium
CTATCACGTATTGCCAGCAATCTTTTTTTCCCTACTGCACTGTCAACGGAAGCTTAAGGCAGCGGTTCTGCGTGCATTAGAATACTTGTCAACGAATGCAAAACGCGCTCACCCTGAACGTGATAGGTTGTCAGGTCGCGATAAGCTTGGATTGACGCTTGTTTTTTGTACAGCTTAAGAACTAACGTATGTATCAGGGCTAGCTTTATGAGGAAGCTCTAATTACTGGAACATGTATGACCTGGAGCTAGGATTACCTGTTTTAATATGAATACCTTACGTAACAATATAACCTGCAAGCTCATTGCCTACCTTATACTAAGCCTCATGACCATCAATCCTGCGCTGGCCCTGCAATATCAACAATACAATCAGAATGCGAATTTTATCAACAAGATACCGGATTATCTGCCCAAGACTTATCACATGCATATTTCTCAAAAAAATAGCGTATTTGCGCTATTAAAGAAGCAAGGCTATGACGTAATTCCTGCCAGTCAAGCAGATGTGCATCACTTCCTAGACAGTAATAATATGACTGATATCAGCCCCCTACAAATGGTGACCAAATCCGATATTGAAAAATCACCACTGAATGATTGTCGAGAACAATCCAAAACTGTGCCATCGAATGCCAAGATAAAAATTCGTTTAACGACACAAACTGCCCAGAGGAATGTCTGAAACCTGTTCACAATAAAGATTGCCAAAATAGCCTCTGTGAAAAAAAACAACCCCCGGTACAAAATGAATGTACCGATACCGATCCATCTGAACATGCCAGAGATAGAAAGCCTGTCCCTCACTCTACAGGAGCAATATCTATCCAACAAAGCTTTAAACTACCCAGCATCAATGTTAGTGGCGGCAAAGGTGATAACGCCGCCGCCATGCTGATCATCATTGGTGTTGTCGTAATTGCAGCACTGTTTATATATGCAGGCAGATTTATAGCCGATCTATTTAGCGGTGATAGTGAATATTACACATACTGGTGGGATCTCAGTACACAGTTTATAACCCTCAATACTGAACCGGGAGGGCATAGCAACTTTACCGGACTCAAATTCAGTACTGGCTTTGTTGCCAACAGACTTGCACAGTTTGGACTTTCTGCCGAGGCAGGAAAACTGGATCTCAACCTATTTTATAATAAAAACAGTGCACCCGCACGTACTAGCCTTCAAGGAATTTACTGGTTACTTGGTGCCACAGTGCGCTGGCTATTGGGTAATGTCGATACAGAACAGGCTATTAATAACAGCTATGTCTATTTTGAGCTGCTTGGTGGAGCCTCTGACCGCAAAGAGGTCGAGAAAATAGCCGTGGCTCGAGTTGATTTTAATGCCGGCATTGAAGAGCATATTCGTTTTGATATTCACTATGGTGCCTTTTATCTTGGCCTCAATGAAGACTAGGGAGTGGCCAATGATGGCAACAATTACTGGGACATGTATGGACTGGAGGTCGGCTACCAATTCTAATGCTCATCTATAATTTATCACTACAGCCCCATTAAGTATTAAATCCATGTAAATATCTAAACCACAAAAGACGCAGGGAGACGCAGCGTTATTTTTCTTATGTGTTTGTGAAAAAGAGATCAGATTCCGCGTACTCAAACTCATTTTATGAAACACTAGATTAATTTTTTCTTCCCCCCCTGCATCCTCTACGGTAATGTATGTTTTACGATTACTTTTCAAATTATGATATATATAAATCTATCAGGGCCTGACTATTTCGCTACTGTTATAACACATTGCTAATCTATCGCCGCAATGGCGCATGAGTCACTTAGATTGCCAGAAACTAACGGAGGTTCATATCAGCCTACCCATTAATATAAAACTGCATCTATGCAGGCAAGTCGTTCGATGATGACAAGGTTTGTTACCACTGGCCTCATTTATATAATGATATTTACCTGGCTCTACATATATTATCTGTAACGAAACAATTACTATCCAACTATATAAAATTCAACTGTTCCACCTTGAGGCCTGTTTTATGAACTGTGGTAAAGAACTGACCAATATTTAATATTGACGGGTAGAGACCATGAAACTGGAGCATATTTATTCAATTGAAAGATACAAAAGGTACGGTCTGTGCTATTGTTTATTAAGCTATTCTATCTTAAAAAAATGCAAGTTGACCACAACACAATGAAAACTTTTATCGATGTAAACTGGCAAGTCGACATTCCGGACGACTGGCAGGCCGAACAGGATCCGGACTGTGTATCAATTTTTCACGACGACAGCTTTGGTATATTGCAAGTCAGTGCCGAACAGTTCGAAGAGGACATCACACTTGACACCTTACAGGATATTGCCGAAGAGCATGTCGATGCCGGAGCCGAACTGGAAGAACTACAACTAGGTTCCTTTGGTGGGTTCACGCTAAACTACAGCATAGATAATGAATACTGGAGAGAATGGTATTTAATGTATGACCGTCTATTTATATTTATCACCTATAATTGCCAGCTGGAAGATGAGAGTAATGAGGATGATATTGTTGACACGATACTTTCAACTTTAAAAATCAACTCACACTAATCATACTTGATAACATGCTTGGACGTTTTGTATTTACGCTATGTCTATTAGTATCAAATCCTTCCCACGCATCAATCTCTGACCATATCGGCATGGAACTGGATGCCCTTCCCTGGTTAACAGGTGGTTACTATCTATCAGGTTGGTATGCCAAAAATAACTTACGCTATCGTGGCGTAATTGCCAAAGTCAATGTACCAAATGCCTTTTTAGAGAATGGTTTCAAGGACAAAGAAATTGCCGCTTATGCGGTAATTGTAGATTATTTTCCACGTCTGGATCTGACCGGAATCTGGTATGGTGCAGGTCTTGAGTACTGGCAAAGCAGGGTTAGCAGTAAAACAGACAATGTCACGGCAGAATACACAAATACGGTTCTCACTGCGGGCTTGGGCTATGCCTAGCATATAACCGAGACAATGTACATCAACCCCTGGGCAGCTTTACATATTATAGTGGACGGCGATAAAAATATAGCCGTAGATAAACAAAACTACCGACAAGAAACTTTCACACCAAGTGCATCTATCAAACTGGGTTGGCAGTTTTAAAACTTCACCTTCAATACCAAGACAACCGGCAAATTCCGCTCACGGAACCTTGTCCCGCAGGATACAAATTTTGTCGGAACTTAAAGGGTTTTTTACCAATTGGGTATCAAATTAGTGAAAGTGCTCGAACAAATTAACCTTAGTCTATAGTATGATTCTATACAATCAGCATAATAAATTTAGGGTGCTTCTCTAAATAGTAATTTATTTCGTGAGCGCAAGAGTGTAGGAGCCACAAGCCACCGTGTATATGACTACATGAGGACAAGGTGCCGTCCAGGTGTTCAAGCACGGCGCTGACACCACTATCGCGAAAAACATGCATTTATAGAACCGCCCTTTACTTGATAATCAGAACCAAATGGCCGGCACGTGAATCATCAGATCAAAAATAATATTCGCTTTGCGATCTCCCTCTGCCTTGGGATTGTATTGACCAAAACAGCATTTGCTATACCTTTTGGCATCTATGAACCCCGCTCCCTCGCCATGGGTGGTGCCGGTGTCGCCTCAGCCACCAGTGTCAATGCCGTTTTTTATAACCCGGCCATCCTTTCCACCTACAAGGACTATAAAGAGAAAGGCAAAAATGAGGCCTTTTCCTTTCCAGTATTGTCAGTACGTGTCTCTCGTGCCGTAGAAATTCTCGCGGGAATAAGAGATGTCGACTATCAAAACGACATTACTAATAATTTTAATACATACAATAACAGTCGCACATCCGAAAATGCCCAAAATGCCCTCAACACCATCAATTCGCTGTACAGCACACTGGGACAAATTGCCAATAATGTCTTCATGCTGGATGCCAGCGCCTCACTAGTAATCGGCGTACCGTCTAAATATCAAGGTGGCGCCTTCTTTGTCACACAACGCGGCGTAGGTGATGGTCAGTTGAGTGTTAGCGCATCCGATCTCGAACTCCTCAATGATTATCAGGAAGCCTTGCAATACATTACCTCTAGCGGCGCTAAAGGCGCACTTCACCCTGAGCTATTTGATGGTGGTGGCAATCTGATTAACCCTTCGGCCAGCATTATCTCCGAGGCCAATGCCCGTGCCGCCGTAATCAGCGAGCTTGGCGTTGGACTCTCAAAACAAATCAATATTATGGGATCCGACTTTTCTTTTGGGCTGACACCCAAAATGGTAAAGGTCACCACTTATGACTATCACCGATCACTCAATAGCCGCGTACAGGATAAAGAAGGCACCAGCAATGATGACTGGCAGCCTAATTTTGATTTTGGGGTCTTGAAAAAAATCACTTCTCAATGGCGAGCAGGGCTGATTGTAAAAAATATAATCAAACGCGCCTACCCAACCTCAACAACTCAAGAAGTTATGATTAAGCCCCAGTGGCGCTTTGGAATTGCCTATATCACGCCCTATCTCACCTATACAATGGATCTCGACCTGCAAAAAAATGACGGCGTCTACCCCGGCAATGCTGCACAACACATATTAACGGGAATCGAAATCAAACAAGGCCAGCTCCATTATCGTCTTGGCTATCGAGACACCATTGCCCATAAAGGCCCCAAGGAAGACGGTGTTTTTTCAGCCGGACTTGGGCTCAATATCAAACCCACTTATTTTGATCTGGCCTACTCTGAAAATCATCAGCAACGAGCAGCCAGTTTGATGTTTGGTTTTAATTTCTAATACGTACTAACCTGACAAGAGAGTCTGCCCGAAGGGCGAACGCATATTCTGTATCACTGCTTAAAAAGCTAAACTGCTGAGGACAAAAGAAGGATCATAATTTACCTATATTGTTAGCGGTACAACAGTGATGCTTTTTAACATAATTAATGGGCTTGTCATATTGCGGTTTGCTAGAATAGCCCGATGGATATTTCACACATCATAGACCCCCTAAATGACGCCCAGCGCGCCGCCGTCTGCGCCGCCGATGCCAATGTACTGGTGCTGGCCGGCGCAGGCAGCGGCAAGACCCGCGTACTGGTTCATCGTATCGCCTGGCTAATGCAGGCCGAAAACCTCTCTCCCTACGCCATTATGTCGGTGACCTTCACCAATAAGGCGGCAGGGGAAATGCGTAGCCGTGTCGAACAACTGCTTGGCATTCCGGCTGGTGGCCTGTGGATGGGCACCTTCCACGGCATCGCCCACCGCCTGCTACGCGCCCACTGGAAAGAGGCCAGCCTGTCTCAGGCCTTCCAGATAATGGATAGCGACGATCAACAACGCGCGGTCAAACGCATCATCCGCAATATGGGACTGGATGAAACACGCTGGGTACCGAAGGAAGTGCAGTGGTATATCAATGCCCGCAAAGACGAAGGTCAGCGCCCGCAACATATCGATACCCACAACGATCTCCATTTGCGTCACATGGTCGAGATCTACAGTGCCTACGAGGCCTATTGCCAGAGCACTGGGCTGATTGATTTTGCCGAATTGTTATTACGCGCCCATGAGTTATGGCTACAACGCCCCGATGTACTGCAACACTATCAAGAACGTTTTCGCCATATTCTGGTCGATGAGTTTCAGGATACCAATACCATTCAATACGCCTGGCTGCGTATGTTAGCAGGCAAACACGGCAGGATGTTTGCCGTGGGGGATGATGATCAATCCATCTATGGCTGGCGAGGTGCCAAGGTTGAAAACATTCAGCAGTTCAGCAAAGACTTTGCCAATGTCCTAACCTTTCGACTGGAACAAAACTACCGTTCGACGGGCACAATTCTGAATGCAGCCAATGCCCTGATCGAACACAACAGCAAACGCATGGGCAAGAACCTATGGACCAATGACGGTGATGGTGAACTAATTCAGTTGTATGCCGCTTTCAATGAGCGGGATGAAGCACTCTACATCGTTGACCGCATTCAGAAGTGGGTTGACGATGGTGGCCTACGCAGTGAATGTGCGTTGTTGTACCGTTCCAATGCCCAGTCACGCGTACTGGAAGAGGCCATCTTTCAACACGGCATGCCCTATCGTATCTATGGCGGGCTGCGCTTTTTCGAGCGACAGGAAATCAAGGATGCCCTCGCCTATCTGAAATTGATTAGCAACAAAGCCGACGACGCTTCCTTCGAACGCATCGTCAATACACCCACAAGAGGCATCGGCAACCGCACGCTGGATACAGTACGTGACTATGCCAGAACCAATGGTGTGTCACTCTGGCAAGCTACCCATGCCGTGGTCGAGCAAAAGGAACTGCCAGCAAGAGCCTCCGGCGCGTTACATGTGTTTATCGATATGATTACGCAAATGGAAAATGCCATACAGGGTGTCAGTTTATATGAACAGATCGAGCACATCATCCATACCAGTGGCCTGTTGGTGCATTACCAAAAGGAAAAAGGCGAGAAGGGCCTGGCACGGGTAGAAAACCTTGAGGAACTCATCAACGCCGGACGCAACTTTATCGATGATGCCTTCCAGAACGAAGCACTCGATGAAATGGATCCCCTGTCCGCCTTCTTATCTAACGCGGCCTTAGAGGCCGGTGAGCGACAGGGCGGCGAGTCCGATGATTGTGTGCAACTCATGACCCTGCATTCAGCCAAAGGTTTGGAATTCAACCAGGTGTTTTTATGTGGCGTAGAAGAAGGTCTCTTTCCACACCGCCTCTCCGCTGATGACCCCGCCCGACTCGAAGAAGAACGCCGCCTCTGTTACGTTGGCATGACAAGAGCAAGACAAAAACTCATGATCAGCTACGCCGAAAAACGTAGACTCTACGGCGAAGAAACCTACGCCAGGCCCTCACGCTTCATCAGTGAAATCCCCGCCGAACTCATAGAAGAAGTTCGTTTACACGGCGCCATCAGCCAACCCAAATACAATGCCTTCGACGACGGCAGCCACCATCAAGAATCTGGTGGCCTTAAACTCGGCCAACGTGTCATCCACGATAAATTTGGCGAAGGTGTCGTGTTAAATTATGAAGGCCAGGGAAAACATGCCCGTGTGCAAGTCAATTTTGATTATGAGGGGAGCAAGTGGTTGATGATGGAGTATGCGAATCTAAGGACAGGGTAAAAGATGCTTGTCTGTGGTTGATTTTAATTTGTTAAGGCGAGACATGAATAAATACATATATTGTGTTTTGCTGGTGTTGCCCATTCCGGGGTTTGCAGCGTCTTTTGATTGCAGCAAAGCATGGCACAGGGCTGAGAAGGCCATATGTTCTGATTCACATCTATCAATGCTAGGTTTGGAGAGTGTATATAAAGCTTTCTATATGGATCCGTGTTTGTATGAAGGCAAGTCACCTCCTCTTCTATTTATAAATAGGCAGCAAACTCACTCGAAAATAAATGTCTTAATCCAACGGCTGTACTAACAAGACACCCATATTAATAAGCCAAATGAAGTCTATAAATAAGGCTCCTCAGCAGAATTTGTGGGTAAAAATAGCCAATTATCGTGAAAATATAAGCGAAAGACTATAACTAGCGCATCCCGAAACCTTTTGAGAAAATGTTAGTGCGGGCTAATATTTAACTCTACAAAGGAACCGGGATGCAGTTAAAGACTATCCTAAATCGAGTCCAAAAATTCAAGTGTTTTGTTTATGAATCAGTACATATAGTTGAGCATACCGATGGAATAAGGTTGGAGGCTCAACTAAGACCACGCAGCAACAGTATCGCGTTATGCTCAGTGTGTGGAAAGCCGAGTCCAGATTATGACACACTGCCTGTTAGATGGTTTGAGTTTGTACCGTTATGGGGAATAAAGGTATTTTTTGTCTATGCCCCTCGACGAGTAAACTGTCGTCATTGTGGTATCAAGGTGGAACAAATGCCGTGGGCAAAGGGTAAAAGCCACCGCACGGAGGCCTATGAATGGTTTTTAGCCCGCTGGGCGAAACGATTAAGTTGGAAAGAGGTGGCTGAAGTATTTTGTACCTCTTGGGAGAATGTTTTTCGATCCGTTGAGATGGCGGTTAGCTGGGGAAGAGCACATCAGGAGCTTTCAGAAATCCAGGCCATTGGTATTGACGAAATAAAGTGGCAACGAGGTCACCACTATTTAACGCTGGTATATCAGATTGATGAGAATCACAAGCGCCTGCTTTGGGTGGGTGAAAAACGGACGCTTAAAACATTGCTGCGTTTTTTTCGTTGGTTTGGTTCTGAACGGAGCCATGCCTTGGCCTATGTATGCTCAGACATGTGGAAACCTTATTTGAAAGTCATTGCCAAAAAAGCCCACCATGCCATCAACATCCTAGATCGATTTCACATTATGGCACATATCAATAAGGCTATAGATGAAGTTCGCGCGCAGGAGGCCAAAGAGCTGCGTACCAACGGTTATGAACCTGTGTTGACAAAAAGTCGTTGGCTACTTCTGAAACGCCCTGAAAATTTGACCGATAAACAAGAAAGCAAGCTATCCGAATTGCTGCAATATAATTTACGTTCGATTAGGCGTTATTTATTGAAAGAGGAGTTTCAATTCTTTTGGGCTTATCAGTCACCTTATTGGGCGGGCCAATTTATGGATAAGTGGTGTACTAAAACGATGCGCTCCAAGATTAAACCGATAAAGAAGGTGGCGAAAATGTTGCGTCGTCACCGTAAGCTAGTACTGAACTGGTTTGAGGCAAAAGGACAGATGTCCAGCGGGGTGGTGGAGGGATTTAATACCAAAGCGAAACTGACTATCAGAAAGGCATACGGCTTTCGAACCTTCCGTGCCGCTGAAATGGCTTTATATCACACCTTAGGTGCGTTACCGGAACCAATAGGTACCCACAGATTTTTCTGAAGAGCCATAAATAACAACAAGTTATTGTGTTTGTTGGATGGGTGTATCACTAAGTTACTTTCCCATCATCTGCTGGATTAACTTTTTAGAATGTTCTAGCCCGTAATCTACTTCATTGAATATAGAAAATTTTACGAGGCAGGTATGATGGGTGCAACACCAAACATCACAACATGTAATTTGAATATCACGATGAATGCCACAAATGCAACAGCAAGCTTCCATGTAAATAGTTCTTTTAATGGCAGGGTATTGCGTTTCTGGATGATGGCTATAAAGGGCAGAATGGAGGTTTTGTCTGCAAAGCGTTGCCAATCATCACCATAGATAAGTTTTTGTTTGTTATCAATGGATTTGGGACCGAAAGTAGCGACGACCAGGAAGCTGCCGAAGAAGATGAATGAGGCCAGGTCACCGTTATAGATCAGATGTGTCAATGACCAGATGGCCATGCCGCTCAGAAAAGGATGACGAGTAATACGCAATATACCACGGGCCGGTTGCTCATCTTTGAATAATTGTTCTCCACCCACACTGGTTGGGCCGGGTGTTAACAAGCCGGGCACCATGAACATGAAGGCAAGAAAAATTAGCATGGAGGATAAAATTCGCCCGGTATATATCTGCCCCCAAAGTTCAATACGCGGAGCCTGCCCATAATAGGCCTGGATCATCCACATTAGGCCTACCAGGGAAAGTATAGAAAACAGGCCCATATAGGCCTGCTCACCCAAGCGCTCAACAAGCTTGGTGCGCAATGAAGTACCAGAAACAAACAGGTGGATGCTTACAAAAAAGACGACGGCCAAAATTAGTGAAATCATACCTTACCCCTATTTCCCTCAATCACTATATCATTTACGAACGGAAGTGCATTAACACCTACAACAATAATACAACAATAATACAACATTTGATCAAAATTGACAGCTCGGGGGTGTATTGTCTTGGGAAATTTAGTCTATAAATTATATACTTACATCATTGGCGATTAAATTACCGGTGAAGTAAATAATCCGCCATGTGTTATATCGCTTGACTCATTTAAACCTTTCTCACAAACACATTGCCTGTATCTTGAGCATTGTCCATCTAAAAATCACCCACCACTCGATTCCAAAACGTCCGGAGGGATAATCAATTATTTGATGTCCTTTAGCGGAACAGATGCAGTGAAATACTGGTTTTAGTGAAATTTTATGAGCCAGATTAATTCACTACTGTACTACTGAATATTAAATACATTTAGAATATAAAGTACAGCATTTCTTTGTTCTTAAATATGGCTCTTCAGGAAAATCTGTGGGTAAATAATTGATGATTTAATAAGAATTGATTCACATTGAGCTTCGATCCATGATGGTAGTTACCAGACCACTATCAAAAAAAGAAGCCCAATGCGAATAAGAACACTACTTAA
>JAFLJQ010000130.1 GCA_022712915.1 Gammaproteobacteria bacterium
TTGAGCGTTTGTTCCAGAAACTTAAAAACTTTCGCCGCATAGCGACGCGCTACGAGAAACTAAAACGAAATTATCAAGCAATGCTCTATCTTGGCGCTTCGATGATATGGCTCGCTTGATGATTGTTAACACCCCCTAGTAAGCTGCCAAGAAAATCTAAAATATTCACCACCAAGGCCATTTCTTGGCGCTTATATATTCACATTTAGAAAATTAGAACAAATTCATATTGGTGGTGAGATATTATACCGTACCCTCAAACTGTAACTGCCGCCAGGCTTCATACGCAACAATTGCCACGGTATTGGAGAGGTTGAGGCTACGGCTTTTTTCAAGCATGGGCAGGCGCAGGACGTGGTCTTGACCCAATGAGTTGAGCACTTCTGTAGGCAGGCCACGCGTCTCGGGGCCGAACAGAAAGGCATCACCGGGCTGGAAAGCCGCATCATAAAACCCACGTTGGCCACAGGTAGAGAGGGCAAATACCCTTGGTGGTTGGACGATATTGAAAAAGGCCTCCAGGTTAACGTGCTCCTGTAGCTGGGCGTATTCATGGTAATCGAGCCCTGCACGTTTGAGGCGGCTATCATCCAACTGGAAGCCTAGGGGATGGATGAGATGTAGCTGCATGCCAGTATTGGCGCACAGGCGTATTATATTGCCGGTATTCGGTGGGATCTCAGGCTCAAAAAGAACGATGTTTAACATGGCTATCAAGATTTACTTAGGCTATCCGATAAAATACAGAGTGTTCCACAGGGCATTAATAATGACAATTATTATCAGGACTACTATTTGACTAAGGGAAAGATAACATGGCTGCTGATATTACAAAAATGATTTTACCCGAAGCCTCTGATAATTGTCGTCAGGTTATTAAAATATTATCAAGTACAGAACCTGATTTTAAAGCCCTGGAAGCGGCGCTTTCCCATAATGAAATTCTCTCGATGGCGATCATAAAATATAGTAACTCACCTTTCCATCACCGTGAGAGTGAAATTTCTGATGTAAATACGGCAGTTAACATGCTTGGTCTTGCGCATGTTTATAATGCGGTGGTAACGACCATTCTGAATGATTATATGACCGGCAATCGCATCCTCCAACACTGTATTACTATTTCTGCTCTTGGTGGTTTTATTGCGTCAAAAACGTCAAAATATTTACAGCATGAAATGGAGTTACTTGGTCTTATGCATGATTTGCCGTCGCTGGTGTTATGCTACAACTTCAAACCAGAATACCGATCTCTGGTAAAGGGGCAATTAAAAATCAGCTTGCCACTAGAGCAGCTTGAAGAAGAAATATTTGGTTTGAGTCGGTGCGAGTTGCTTGAAGTTGCAATGCATGCGCTATGTTTGCCAGATAATATGCGCAATATACTCATCGAGTATCATTCCATTACAGAGCCAGAACATGCTGAAAAAGATAAATATCTGTCGATTTTGAGCATAGCTCACCATATGGAAACGAGTGTGGTGCCTGAAAAACTCAGAATGTTTGATACCATACCGGGTGATCGAAAGAGCTTGCAAGACAAACTGGTGATTAGTGATGATGAATATGGCACCCTGATCAATGAAAGCCGTGATGTGATTAACGAGCACATTGCTCTGGTAGCCTGATTTAGTCTGTTAATTTATCCCGTCATAGTGTTAACTGCGCAAGTAGATTTGGTACACTAGAGCTATGAGTACACTAGGCATGAATGATACCGATAAAGTGATGTTGGCCACAGATTTTTGTGGCATGGCCTTTCAGTCACCGATTGTCTTGCTGTCCGGTTGTGTGGGCTTTGGTGAGGAGTACACTCGGGTGAAGGGTTTTTCCAACCGTGATGTGGGAGCCGTCTGCTTGAAGGGCACCACGCTGGAATCGCGCTTAGGCAATAAACCTCATCGCATTTATGAAACGCCGATGGGTATGTTGAATGCCATTGGACTGCAAAATCCAGGGGGCGAGTATGTCGTAAATGATATCCTGCCCAAGCTGGATTTTGAAGAAACCCGCTTTATTGCCAATTTGGCAGGTTCGACGATTGAAGATTATGTTGCGCTAGCGCGCATTTTTAATGACTCTCCCATTGATGCTATGGAGATCAATATCTCCTGTCCAAATGTCAAACAAGGTGGCATGGCCTTTGGCAATAACCCTGAAATGTCTGCGCGGGTGGTAGCCGCATGCCGTGCAGTGACAGACAAGCCAATTATCACTAAGTTGTCTCCCAATCAGACTGATATTGCCGAAAATGCTTATCGTTGTATTGAAGCTGGTACCGATGGCTTTGCAGTAATTAATACTTTAATGGGAATGGCGATAGATATCGAGAACCGTTCCCCCATCATTGGCAACAATCAGGGGGGCCTGTCGGGGCCAGCGATCAAACCCATAGCGTTACTAAAGGTCCATCAGGTCTATCAGGTTTGCCGTGAGCATGCTATTCCGATCATTGGCCAAGGGGGCATTTCTACGGCGGAAGACGCGATTGAGTTCTTGATCGCTGGGGCAAGTGCCATTGGTATTGGCACTGCGTTGTTTTATGATCCATTGGTTAGTTCGAAGATTAATGCTGGTATTATCGATTACCTGAAGCGCAACGATATGACTAATGTGGCTGAGTTAACCGGTTCCTTGCGGCTTAATGGTTAACAGGCGGGATTTTAGATCGGTTTGATATTTCTTGTTGTTGAGGTAATCAATAAAGTCACGGACTGGCATGGGTCGGGCTACCATATACCCCTGAATAATATCGCAGCCCATTTCTGATACTAATTGCCAGTCTTCATAGCTCTCGACACCTTCTGCAACCACCTGCATATCTAGCTTCTTGGCCAGTATAACACTGGATTCAATAATGGCTTTTGATGACTCACTTATTGATGCACCGGTAACAAAAGTTTTATCAATTTTTAATTCGTCAAAAGGAAAGTTTTGTAGATGTTCCATGGAGGAATAGCCTGTGCCAAAGTCGTCAATGGATAGACCAAAGCCCTTCAAGCGCATACGCGTCATAATTTCCAGTGTTTTTTTGAAGTCTTTTACCAGACGGCTTTCAGTTAGCTCAAAGATAAAGTTTGATGGACGGACACCAAGTTCTATACATCGGGCCAGCAATAGATCGGGAAGATTGAGACGATTAAGGCAGTCGACCGAGACATTGAAAGAGAGCTTAAAATCGGGATTATTCCTGCAAATTTCACTTGTAATGGTCATGGCCTGATCAAGCAAGACGTCGGTCAGACGGTAGACTAATTGATGGGCCTCGAGAAAGGGGATAAAGGCATCGGCTCCGATCAGACCTAGTTCAGGGTGCTGCCAACGTGCCAGGGCTTCAGCACCCCCTATTTTTTGATTATGCAAATTAATTTTGGGCTGGATGTAAATAGTAAACTCATTTCTGTCTAACGCATCTTTTAGATCATCAATACTGAATTTGTACAGGGCGGTATTCTTGCTATTACGGCTCCGGTTGTTAGTGCGGGCCAGTAGCTCGTGCAATTGTTTTATGGTAATGGGTTTTTTTAGTGCACCAATAATATTTAGTGCATAGGCTTCAGCCAGCCGGACTGTTGAATCGAGTACTCGCTGGTGTTCTCCACTGATAAGAATGATCTTGCCCTGATAGTTTCGTTCAGAAAGGTGACGCAACACTTCTATACCATCCATTTCAGGCATATTTATATCACACAGGATCAGCTCAATATCATCTTCATGATCGAGAATTTCTAATGCTTTTTTGCCATTAAGTGCGGTAAAGACATTTAATACACCCATTCCTTCCAATATTATATTGAAATAATCGAGTATGGATCTTGAGTCATCGATGACCAATGTACTCGAAAAGGCCATAATGGTTAGCTTGTCAGACATGGTGTGGGGACTGTATTTTTTTAGTGATGACGGATAATATATTGATATTCTCACACAGTAAATGCTTTGTTAGGTTTGAGTAACATGCAAACAAATACTGCAGTAAAGATATAGTGAAAGACAAGGACGTACTATTATGTGTGTTTAGACATAGTAATCAATGCCGACCTTGTGTTTATTGTTATGGTTCTCATCACGTTGACGCCGACCGGATGATTGACGCCGACAACGGGAGGCTCGGGTATCCAATAATACGGATTTATTTGTTTGACGACGGTCAGTTTGACGACGGTCTGCTGTTAGGTCAAATTGAAAGCCACGTTTTTCATTTTGGTAACCTCCATACAAATTTTTGACTAAACGGTGGATTTGTTCAGGGTTAATGCTGCTGAAGTCAATTCCGTTAAACTTGTTCGTTTTATGCATCCTGATTATTGATTTTGTGTGGAGTCCATTATTATTCCTGAGATTGTAACAGGCTTGTTTTAATAACGCCGTTGTCATGTGTGATTTGTGACACAAATCAGTGTATTTAAATACACGTAATGAGAATCATTCCGGTAGGCGTTTGATACTGCCAGTTAATACCGCCTATATTATTGTTTCTCCCCTGTAATGTGAGTTGCAATTGCATGAAGTATGGTGCTACGTGAAGCCACGAGCAGCTTGATCGTGTCCATGCCAAAGATTGCGAAGCATGTCCAGAGAGTGAAAAGGATCACGAGAGCATCACGCACTTTATCCAGATCAAAGGGGATTTAACGGATGAACAATGCCAAAGGCTGCGTAACATTGCAGACCGTTATCCGATTCACCGTACCATTGAAGGCAAGCCTGAGATAATAACCAGACTTGTTGAAGGAAAAATGGATAAAAACAGAAAGAGAAAATTTTACGGATATCGTTTTAATAACTGCCGGATTTCGGCCACATGACGGCGGCTGACTTCCAATGCCTCATCCACGCCTTGCAGGCGAACGTAATATCGCCCTTCATCGTCTTTTTCCAGGGCACTTAACAAGTGCTTTGCCACCAGGGCATTTCGATGAATGCGGATGAATCTTTCAGATAGCCGTTCTTGCAGTGATTTGAGGGGTTCTTCAATAAGGACACGGCCTTGCTGATGATAAACCGTGATGTATTTGTCTGCCGCCTGAAAATAGAAAATATTTTCCACTGGCACGAGTTTGATACCGCTATGATCTTTGGCACTAATGTGACTAATGCCTGCCTGATCGGTGTTGCCCTGTATCCCGGCCAGTTGTGCCTGCGACAGGCGTTTCACACTTTTGATGGCCTTGATCAACCTTTCACGGCGTACCGGCTTGAGCAGATAATCCACGGCATGAGCCTCAAAGGCTTGCAGGGCATATTCATCATAGGCGGTGGTAAAGATCACCGCCGGAGGATTATCGAGTTGATCTAGATGTGTGGCGGTTTCCAGGCCGTTCATGCCCGGCATACGAATATCCAGCAGGATCACATCCGGTTGTAATTGTTCTGTCTGCTGTAACACGGCCTGGCCGTTATCGGCTTCACCCACGACTTCGCCCAACGACAATTCCGTGACGAGGCCACGCAATCGCTCGCGCGCCAGCTTTTCATCATCCGCGATCAGGATCTTCATCATCATGCTTCTTATAGGGAAAGTGAATACTCACTTTATACTGAGCATCATTATTTTCTATCAACAATTTGCCCTGTTTTTCATAAACAGCCTGCAAGCGTTCACGAATATTATCCATGGCGAGTCGATTGCCTTTCTGGTGTGATGGCGTCTGGCGGGCAGGTACAGGGTTTTGTATCTTAATCAAGAGATAACGTCCATTGCGCTCACCGCAAATTGAAATAGTCCCCCCACCCGTCAAACCTTCGATACCATGATAGACCGCATTTTCCAATAAAGGCTGAAGTAACAGCGGTGGCACCTGTGCATCCATAGGCAGGGTTTCCAGTTGCCAATCCAGCCTGAGGCGCTCGCCCAAGCGTAGAGCCTCGATCTCCAGATAACGACGACAAAGCTCAATCTCTTCTTTAAGGGAATAACTGGCTCGGGCATCCCCCAGACTAACACGAAACAAATCGGCCAAATTTTCCACGGCAATTTCAGCCTGCCGGGGATCAATCCGCGTCAGGCTGGCAATGGTATTCATACTATTGAACAAAAAGTGCGGGCGGATGCGTGATTGCAGTGCTTGCAGGCGGGACTGGGACTCCGTCTTGACGCGTGCACGCCACTGTTGCTGCACATAGAAATAACGCAACACCAATCCGGCAATAATTGCACCAATCAACAGGTTTCGAAATAAAAAAAACCAGTGGGCATTGATTCCACCGTAGGGATCAGGGTGGTAGATCAGCCAATAGGCTGCCTCACTCACCAACGCGATCACCAGCAGGATCAAGCTGTAGCTAATCAGCCCTACCTCACGATTGCTAAAGCGTATTAAGTAGGGCCGGGCAAGACACAATATCCCACTGCAGGACAGAGCCACCCATTGTGAAAATAGGGAGATCATCGCCAAGTTATACCATCGTGCCTCGATCATGACATTCATGGGGGCCAAGCTTAGTACAATGGCGCATAGCTGAGCGATCACCACCACCACAAACACCACTCGCATACCACAGAAATTGGGTAAAAAAAGTTCTTCAGCCACGGCTGAGCCGTTCTGTTTGCGATCCGTTGTCAATCCGTCGGGTAAGGTCATGCCCATAAAATAGCGGATTGTTGAGCGAGTTACGAGCATCTTCATGCGTCTTGAGCATAAAACCGCTATACTTCGCGCCAATATTAAAGCCATTGTGACCCCGTTCTATGAGCAAACAAAATGACAAACCCTGGGCAGGACGGTTTACTGAACCAACCGATGCCTTCGTCGAAGCCTTTACCGCCTCTATCAACTTTGACAAGCGTATGTATAAACACGACATCATGGGCTCCCTTGCCCATGCCCGTATGCTGGCCAAGGTCAAGGTCTTAACGCAGAAGGAATGCGATACCATCGTCAGAGGGTTGCAAGATATCGAGCAGGATATTGAGCAAGGCAACTTTACCTGGAGTACGGCGCTGGAAGATATACACATGAACATCGAAGCGCGCCTGACGGATCGCATTGGTGATGTCGGCAAAAAACTGCACACCGGCCGCTCACGGAATGATCAGGTTGCAACCGACATTCGTCTTTATCTCAGAGAACAGATCGATATCCTGCAAGCAGAACTCAAGCGCCTGCAACAGGGTCTGTTACAGGTTGCCGAGCAAGAATCTGATACCATCATGCCCGGCTTTACCCATTTACAAACTGCCCAGCCGGTAACACTAGGTCATCACTTGATGGCCTGGTTTGAGATGTTACAACGGGACAGTGAACGCCTGATGGATTGCCGTAAACGCGTCAATGTCCTGCCACTCGGTTCCGCCGCCCTGGCAGGCACAACCTATCCGATTGACCGTGAATTTACCGCCAGAGAGCTGGGCTTTGACGGCATTTGTCTAAACTCACTGGACGCAGTTAGTGATCGAGATTTTGCCATTGAATTTACCAGTGCAGCCTCCCTCATTATGATGCACCTGTCGCGCTTTTCCGAGGAGCTGATCCTGTGGAGTTCGGCACAATTTAATTTTGTCGATCTGGGTGACAAGTTCTGTACCGGCTCTTCCATTATGCCGCAAAAGAAAAATCCCGACGTGCCAGAACTGGTGCGCGGTAAAACCGGCCGCATCTATGGCCACCTGATATCTTTGCTCACCATTATGAAAGGCCAGCCACTGGCCTATAACAAAGACAATCAGGAAGACAAGGAACCTCTGTTTGATACCATCGACAACCTACGCGGTTGCCTGCGCTTGTATGCCGATATGATGCCGCAAATTAAGGTCAATCGTGAGTCCATGTATGATGCCGCCAAACGAGGCTTCTCTACCGCCACCGACCTGGCCGATTATCTGGTACGCAAGGGCGTGCCCTTTCGCGATGCTCATGAGATCGTCGGCAAGGCCGTGCGTCACGGTATCGATTCAGGCAAGGATCTCTCTGAGATGGAACTTGAAGAATTGCAGGGTTTTTCCAGCACCATCGAGCATGATATATTCGAGGTATTAACCCTCGAAGGTTCGGTAGCCGCACGTAATCATATTGGTGGCACGGCACCGGAACAGGTTCGTGCCGCCATTAAATGCGCACAACAAAGGCACACATGATGGACAAGAAAGACCACTGGGAAAATATTTACAGCGAAAAATCCCATCGCGAGGTGAGTTGGTATCAAGCAGAACCCACGCTCTCTTTGAAGTTGATTCAACATTGCCAACTGGAAAAATCCCAGGCTATTATCGATGTCGGTGGGGGTGCATCGGCTCTGGTTGATAAGCTACTTGATCAGGCTTATAACAAACTGGCTGTGCTGGATATTTCAAGCAGTGCCCTTAAACAGGCCAAACAGCGACTGGGAACAGAGGCCGATACTATTGAATGGTTTACCCAGGATATTACCGCATTTATCGCCCCCCACCCATTTTCACTTTGGCACGACCGTGCCGTTTTTCACTTCCTCACCGAAGTAGCCGATCGGCAAAAATATATTACCGCATTAAAAGCTGCTCTGCCTTCAGGGGGATATTTAATCCTTGCCGCCTTTACCATCGGTGGCCCCACCCAATGCAGTGGGCTAAACATCGTGCAATATGATATGACAAAAATTTGTCACGCATTAGGTGATGAGTTCGAATTCATCGAAGAAGATAGTGAAATTCATCTGACCCCCTCAAGTGCTGAGCAACTATTTAGCTATTTTCGTTTTGTGCGGAAATAACAAACGGCGTATTTCCTGCCATCGTTTACCTGACCAAACACAAACCATTTAATCCGCAAGATACCAAGAATATCAGAATTAATTTGTAGCAATTAAAATCTGACGATTCTGGATATTGACGTTATTGGGTATAAAAAACCGCTTGCGCAGGGCCGCCACCACCCACTATAAATAAAATACCCCTATTTTAAAAACTAAAGACACCCACTCTAAGAATCAGATATGTTGATTGAATTGATTATAGGGCACGCCGATAAATGCATTTTTTACCCAAGAGGCACAAGTCCGCGATAGCGGCGTCTGCGCCATGTTCGAACACCTTGTCCTCATGTATGTCATATAACTGCGGTTTCAGAATTCTGACTCTATGCTTCATCCAACCCCCTGCTCTGACCTCCATGGAAGGCGGAAATGCAAATGGATTGTATGGAACAATCCTTGCCATGCAGTCGTCCGCGTGGCGCTTCCTTGCTATCACAAAGACATCACTATTTATAGAAGCACCCTATAGGCATATCATCTTTAAAATGGGTATCTTGATAAAGTTAGTCATAAAATTCATCCGGGTGAAAATTTGTTTCAGAGAAACAATACCTTCTATTTAGAGCCTGTAAATTAAATTGTGTAACTGCTCATTAATTAATACCCTAACCTACAGGAAAATTAATAATGAGCATAGTGATGAACGAGAAAGAGATGAGGGCCTTGGCAGGACAACTGGCCAAGAACATAAAGACAGAAAAA
>JAFLJQ010000093.1 GCA_022712915.1 Gammaproteobacteria bacterium
GCCTCGCTAATTTGGTAGCTTGTTTTTTCTTCATCGGATACCCCTGATCACTCGGTTTTTTGTCGAATTGTGTGATCTGATCCGATGGGGTTCAATAAGTTCCCTTATTTTTCAATGAGTTTAAAGATCCTACGTATGAGCCTAACCTAGCCCTGCCGAACACACCTAAGAGAACATTATTATATAAATATTCCCGCGATATTTCGTCTGCATCTGCGACTTCCTGCCCCCTATAAGCATCCACTTCCATTATACCGTCCTCAATAATGTGTTTAGCATCACAGTTACGAAACATTATTCTGCCTGAATGAATGAAATATGCCCTGTTTGCACCACTTGTTCAAAATGGACTAGAAAAATGGGCCACATGTATCATAGGCATAACCACAATGCTATGCCACTATTTGATAGTTGGATTCTACGATGTTGAGCAAATGCTTGTGGGCTAAGTAATGAGACCCGCCCATCGACAGAGTTTCACACAACCACTTTAATTTACTAAACAGGGAAATAATATAAAAATGCGAAGATTCTTTGAGATAGTACCGAAGTACCTGATAGCAATCAGTTTACTTTTATCGTTTATAAATGGCAACGCCTCAGCGGTCAGCGCTGTAGGCGAAGCACTCTATAACAGCACTTGTTTCGCATGTCATGGTACCGATGCGGGCGGTCGATTTGTACGTAAGAGCATTAAAGATGCAACTTCCCAACAAATCAAAGACAAGATCACGACAGAACCATCCATGACCTTTCTATCTTACCTGACAAATTTAGATATCTCTAATATCTCATATCATCTGCGAGATATCGGCGGCGGTGTCAATGAACGTTTGACCACTACCGGCGATGTCACCAATGGTGAAGCCATGTACAGGGCCTCTTGTACAGGTTGTCATTCCATGGGGACAAGCGCTCGGGTTGGACCAGACCTGTTTGGAAGCGTGACCAACTGTGTCACCACAGGTATCGTTGGTACCCTCGGCACTGGCACAGGCGGGGGGGCTTGCGAGTGGCTCCAGGCCTTCGTTGCAGAACCCTCCGCGATGGCGACCCATGGTTACAGCGAAGCAGCTCTGACTACCTACCCTTATATCATGCCAGACCTCAATCTAACGGATATCGATGCACTTGATATCTCAATCTTCATTCATCAACAGGCGGATCCCCTTGTTGCAACGCTGCCAAGGACACTAACCAATACCGAATTCGAAGAAACTAAGACTATCTATTTCGATCGGTGTGCAGGCTGTCATGGTCTTTATCGTACAGGCGCAACCGGGCCGGCCATTGATGAAGTCATCGCACAAACTATCGGTACCGATGGCCTTGCCGCCATCATGCGTTATGGCACACCAGGCGGTATGCCCAATTTCGGCACAGCCGGTATCCTCACCGAAGATGAAATCACCAAACTCGCGGCCTATTTACAGTTGCCTCCGCCCGAAGCACCCCCTCTAGAGATGCCTGAAATCCAGTCAAGTTGGGAGTTGCTGATTCCGGTCGCCAATCGCCCCACGGCACCACAACATGGCCTCGACTGGGAAAACTTCTTTGGTGTGGTATTACGTGATGATGGAAAGATCGCAATCTTTGATGGCGGGACTCACGCGGAAATTGCACGTCTCGATGTCGGTTTCGCGGTGCATATCTTACGTTCATCTGCAACAGGCCGTTATTTCTACGCCATTGGCCGTGATGGATGGGTCACGCTGATCGATCTCTGGGCAACAACACCCAATGTTGTCGCACGCGTAAAAGGTTGTCATGATGCTAGGAGTGTCGATGGTAGTAAGTTTCCAGGTTACGAAGATACCTATCTTATTGAAGGCTGTTACTGGCCTCCACAATACGTTACTTACGATGGCCTGACGCTTGAACCAAAAAATCTTGTCAAACTACCCATGACGGATATCAATGGCGTCACACTCCCTGAAGTACGTGTTGCAGCCATTGTTGCCTCTCCATTCGCACCAGTTTGGGTGGTTAACCAAAAAGAAACGGGCTACGTTGGTATTGTTGACTACTCCCAGGTAGGAGCACCTTTAGTTGCCAATATTGCAACAGCAAAATTCCTGCACGATGGTGGATGGGATAGTACAAAGCGCTACTTTATGACCGCCGCCAACGCCAGTAACAAAATTGCAGTTGTTGATGTGCAAAACCAGACTCTTGAGGCGCTCATTGATGTCGGCAGTGTTCCCCACCCTGGTCGTGGTGCTAACTGGCTCGATCCAGTCTATGGCTGGGTCAATGCCACACCGCACATAGGAAGTGCCTATGTCTCTGTATATGGTGCCGATCCGGTCAACCATCCAGAGCATGCCTGGAAAGTTGTTCGTCAAATCCCACTGCCTGCGACAGGCTCACTGTTCATTAAGACACACCCTAACTCTAAGTGGGTGCTCGTTGACATGACATTGAGTTCAACAAATGATAAGCAGATCTGCGCCATCGACAAGGCAACCGGTTCCGTCGACCGCTGTATTGATGTTGCTACCGCAGGTAAGGCCGTTCATTTTGAGTTCAACAAAGCCGGTACTGAGGTTTGGGTTTCAGATTGGGATGCCGCAGGTGGGCAGGTCATTCTCGATGCCGATACCTTGACCGTACTCAATAAGATCTCGCTTCCCAATACAACGGGTAAGTTTAACGTGACTAACACGGCTTACGATATCTACTAAGCCAGAGTAACAAGTAAGGACTAAATAGGGCGCACCTCCATCTGGGGGTGCGCCCTTTTATTTATAATCAATAAATAGTTAAAACTTAAAGGGTATATTAATGGGTTATAGTGGTCTAATAAAGTTGGAAGGTATTATAGCTTACTAAACCTGAAAACTAGTGGAGTACTTATGACGAAGACACGAAAAGCGAGAGTCAGTTTCAGCCCTGAACAGAAATTGGACTATGCCAAATCAACAACCACCCGCAGAGCGGGTGGTATGATGAAAGCCCCCAAAGGGGGCTATTAAAGTCCTTCTAGTCGCATCTGCTCCTGGCGTTTCTCTTCTACTTCCTGGTTCCGTATATACTTGCGAATCACTTCTTCATC
>JAFLJQ010000190.1 GCA_022712915.1 Gammaproteobacteria bacterium
TTTTAAAGAAACGCTTTATCATGGAAACTATCAATGACCAACTCAAGAACATCTCACAGATTGAGCATTCAAGACATCGGAGTCTGCACGGCTTTATGCTCAATCTGTTGGGTGGGTTAATCGCATATTGCCTGAAAGAGGATAAACCTTCTTTAAACCTCTCTCCCGCTGACTTCGATGAACTTCAAAATATCACTCCACCTCAGGCTCTGGCTTAAACCGATCTCAGGTTAATTAACTACCGATTTATCTCGGCGCACTGGATGTCCTGTTATTTCTATTATTTATTCGTCTGGACGAGACGAGACCCACGGCTACGGCTTTGGACTGGCCATCGTATCGAATATGGTTCGAGAATATCAAGGCACGATTTCATTCAGTCGATCAGATGAACTAGGGGGATTCAGAATCGATATCCAGCCACCCATTGATCAGCTTCATACCGTTGAACAGCCATCTAAAAAACAAAGGGCGCTTGAAACACTGACTGGCCCCTTAAATCAAAATGTGATTTGCTTACCCCAATTAAAAGTTAACCCAATTTTTGTACCAGTAGTTGTTTAAGCTCATTGATTTCGGTACGCAGCGAGCGCATTTCTTTATGCAGATCCGCCTCAATATGTTCCTGTGTTTGATGTAATACCTGCACAGTATCCTTATGTTCTGCTGCGCTATAGGTCTGCATGGCACTGACAATGATGGCAATAAACAGGTTAAGCATGGTAAAGGTTGCAATCAGGATAAAGGGTACAAAAAAGAGCCAGGCATAGGGGGAATTTTCCATTATCGGACGCACGATACCCATAGACCAGCTTTCCAATGTCATGATCTGAAACAGGGTATAGAATGAACGTGCAAGTGTGCCGAACCATTCAGGATGTGCTTCACCAAAAAGATTAGTGGCAATAACCGCGAATACATAAAAAATGATCAATAACATGACACCAATGGAGCCCAGTCCAGGGATCGCCGCCAGCAGTGCGCCCACAACCCGACGCATAGACGGCACCATGGTGAGCAGACGCAAGACTCGTAATACACGCAAGGCGCGCAGTACCTCAAAGGGTCCGGAGGCCGGGATCAGGGCAATGGCAATGACAGTAAAATCAAACAAGCTCCAGGGGTCACGCCAAAACGCAGCACCATACACATAAATTCGTATGGTAAGTTCCACCACGAATAGCGTGAGGATGATTTTGTCGAGTGCCAAAATCAACGAACCTGCGGTGTTCATAATGGCTGGCGATGTCTCCAGGCCGAGTAAAACCCCATTGATGACGATCAGGGCAATAATAAATTGCTGAACAATATTCTGTTCTATAAAGGACTTGCACCACGAGTGCATTATGCTAATTAGCCCTGCATATCTGTATTATTCGAAGCCAGAATGTTTTCCAGCGATAGTCCCGTCATGCCATGAATGGTACGCCATAGGTAATAAAGGATAGCGGCCATCATCAAGGTAGAAGGGATGGCAATGACGGGATAGCTCAATAGTGTCATTTTTCCGAGTTCTTCATTAAACGCGGCACTTCCCGCAGCACTGGTGACAATCCATTTGGCCAGGAGGTAATTCATCATTGATGAAAAGAAAAATGTGCCGCTTAGATAATAGGTCGTCTTGAGCAGGCGTGTTTCAAATTCTTGGCTGCTGCCACGTTCTTCAAGTATTTTTTGGATCTTGGCGACATTCATCACTTTTGGGTTATATAGTATGGTTCTGATGAGTGGATAGCGGGTGTAGGTGGAGACCAGCACCGCCACGCCAATGACACCGGGAATGGCTGCCTCTTTGACTGCAAGCCACCCTGGGTCGAGTTGTAGCAGGCCAATCCCCCCAGTGAGTAACACACTGATCAGACCCAGTAGCGCAACAAAGTTAAATTTTTTGTATTTTAATAATTCAAACAGACCCCAGAGAAAAGGGAAGGCCAGTGCCGCTATCAGGGCACTTGTCGCGCCAAGGTGTTCATCACCACTGAACTTCATTAGGATGACAGAAGGGATGACAATACTGATCAGCAGGTCAACCATTGGTCGTGGTTTATGGCTGCTTGGATTTTGTGTGGGCGTGTTCTTCATGGTCAATTGGCTATTATAGTTTTGCGATATTGGTCTAAGTGAGTGATTGTATTAATGTATTATACGCTTCCAGGTTCGCGAAACAAACTTGTTCAAGAATAATATTCGAGGCGGTTTGACATGCTGATCCTGGAGAAGTTCAGACATTTTTAATTCTACAGATAGAAAAAGCAGCGCAGACGAGTCAGAAATAAACCGGATACCCACTTTAAGAAAAGCTCTAACTAATTGTTATTTATTGGTAACTATTCAGCATGAATTCACCACTCCGAAGTACTCACCTGGCAAATTCAGGTAGTTTTCCCTCAAATAACAGAGCCATAGCCTGACTTGAAGACACCCCTTGTTTACGACAAGTTGAAAGATAACCCCGCACACGACAGAATATCTCAGCCCCTTCAATACTACGGAAGCAGCCTGATATTTTCTGTTGAACCTTCGTCATACGGATAGCATTTTCACCCTGATTATTGGTAAAGGGCAAAAAGGGAACATCCATAAACCTGAGCACATC
>JAFLJQ010000110.1 GCA_022712915.1 Gammaproteobacteria bacterium
GCTTCCTTCAGACCGCCCCTCGCAGGTTGGCCCTTGCCATTCGCTAGTCGTTAGCGTCTAATCACAACATGGTTTTCGACGGTGATCTTCCTACAGAGGACTTTCACCTCATTAGTTCATGCCCATGCTGGGCGTACACAAGCGGGTCAAGAGCGACGCGCAATAAAACGCGCGCGTTTTACCCTTATCGTAATGCCTATAATATAATTAAGTAATTAGGAAGCTGTGAATCATAAAACTACATTACATTTCTTTTGTGGAAAAATGGCCTCGGGGAAATCCACTTTAGCTAAAGAATTAGCAGAAAAACACAACGCAATATTACTGGTAGAGGATGATTGGCTTTCTGAACTTTATCCTAGCGAAATATCTAATATACCAGAATACTTACAATATTCGTCGCGCCTAAAAAACGTATTATTAAACCATATTAAATCATTGCTCTCTTCTGGCATCTCGGTTGTTCTTGATTTTCCTGCCAACACAGAAAATCAACGCAATTGGTTCCGTTCTATATTCGAACAAACAAATACATCACACATGCTTCATTTTGTAGATAAGAATAATGATAAATGTAAACAGCAATTAAAGGAAAGAAAAAAAATAAACCTAAAGGCGCTGCATTCACAACCGATGAAGAATTTTATTCTATCACTCAATATTTTCAAGCACCTCTAGAAACCGAAGGTTTCAATATAAGTAGGTATGAGCAGTAAAATCCCTAACAATAAAATCAACAAGGAGAGCTACGTAGTGGCAATAAGTGAATTTGAAATAAAAAAATGTGAAAAGGCAGTAGAAAAATTCCTATCTACCCATCGACCACCAACACACCTCCGAAACGAAGTTGACTTGGGGTATAGGATAAAGAATCAAAGTGTAGAAATATTTGAAACCAGGCCGCACTGGAATGACAAATCTGAAAAAATCGAGACGCCAGTGGCTAAAACAACTTATGTTAAGCGCCAAAAAATATGGAAAGTTTATTGGCATATGAGCGACATGAAATGGCACGGATATGAACCAACACCTGAAGTTAGCAGTATTGAAGCGTTTTTAGTGCTTGTCGGTGAAGACAAACATTGCTGTTTCTTTGGGTAACATAATTGGCACTATTTTTTTCAGCCTCGGCCTGTTCCCTTGCTCGTTAAACTTCAGACCTAATCAGCAAGCAGTGTTTTTATAAGCTGGAGGGCCTCTGCACTTGCCCAATCATCACTGCCAACTATTCGGGCAATTATATTTCCCTTGCGGTCGATCAGGTAGCTGGCGGGTACACCGGAGACTTTGTATGCATCACTTGCTATGGCTTGCGGATCAAGCAGGATGGGAAATGAAAGTTTAAATATTTTTTTAAATGATTCAACCCGTGACTTAGCATCTTCATCTAGGGAAATAGCGATCACAACAAGACCCTGCTCTTTATATTTCTGCCAAAGAGCTTCCATGCTCGGCATTTCTTGTCGACAGGGGATACACCAGGTTGCCCAAAAATTAACTAATAATAATTTTCCTTTGTAATCCGCCAGTGTTGATTTTTTACCCGTCAAATTTTCCAGTACAAAGGCAGGGGCAGTCTTGCGTTGTGCTGCTGGCGTGATAGTTAGATCAGAGAGTGGCCCTGCCGCCAGTGTAAGTCCGTTAAATGCGGACAACACAAAAAATACAATCACCGAGGATAATTTATACATAGTAGAATTCTATTATTGATTCGCCTGTTCTATCAAATAGCTCTGCACCAATTCAAACTCCTGCTCATTCAACTGGGGCACACCCGCCTGCTGCATACGCACCTGCATAAGCCTCATGATCATTTTCCATTGCATGGGTGTTAGCATATCCGGCTCGGGGCGTTGATGGCACAGGGTACACCGAGCGACGAAAACATCTGCCCCATGATTTTTTTCCTCAGTGTTTTCCTGACGAGCCCTTTGTTGCAAATGGGCCAGTACTTGCTGTTTTTCCGCATCACTCAAGGGCGACTCACCCTTGATCTGTATGATATGTTGCATAACATCAATAATGAGCTGCCATTGAGAAAAGGTTCTGCTGGACGCATCAGGCAGTTTATGGCAACGGCTACATTGTTGCGTATAGATATCTTGTGAAGAGACTGTTTCTTCAGCCCATAGCAATGTTGAAAAGAGCAGACTAACAATTAAAACGGGATAACGCCTCATCACAATGCATCCAGTACCGCACGCAAACGACTATTATTATAGTCTTCCTTCATTCTGATAATGCCCGTGCTGTCAATGACGATAGTCGTGCCCATACTGGCCTGATAGAGATGATAAAGTGACAGATCCGCATCAACCAACACATCCATATTACTGTAGCCATTATCCAGTTGCATTGAACGCGACACGCTAACCGAGCCCGAGACATAATCTACCAGGTAAAACGTGACATTCGGATAATCGGGAATAATATCTAAACGCATATTTGACATATGAGAATCACAAACCGGGCACCACATGGTGAAATAAATGAGCACAGCGCGGGTGCCCGGCAGCTCATGTGACAGAGTATGACTCACACTCAACGTATCCTGTAGTGTAAAGTCAGGCGATAGCTGGCTGACTTGCGTACCATTACTGCCGGCTTCCACCGCCGGGCGTTTATCATCACCAGAGGGATTCAGGTCATCAAATACACCGGTATCCATACCCCCACCACAGCCGGTAAGTCCCAGAATTAAAACAAACGCGATGCCCATTTTTTTAGCGTAATACATAGCTTACCCCAACGGTATAAACATCGGTGACAGTAAAATTTTCACCCATGCCGTCTTTCGGTTCAGCATGGCTCCAGGTAAATTTGTATACCCAATCCCGATCCATGCTGGCATAGGCCATGGTAATGGAAGAAGAATTTTTTCCTATCTTGGTGGTAGGATCACTCCGCCCATCGATCTCGCCAGCCTCTTCCTGTAAATATGAAAAGGCCAGAGTATAGGTCAGTGTCGACATATTCTCCAAAAAAGAGGTATACCCCAGGCTGTAAGTTTGTAAAAAACGGTCGCCCAGTGTTTGCGTATAGGGTTCCACATACTGACCATATTTACGGTTTACATCCCGCTCAAGGTATTTGCCATAGGAAAACACCATGGATACATTCCACGGATAAATGGTTTTATCCAACACAAGCGTACTGTCGACACGATAAAAACCCCGACCCGTCACATCGAAACTGTTATCAACATCATCATAGGGCGAAATGCCTGTGGGCACCGTCAGAGACATGCCGTAATAAACTGCAGGCACTAGATCTTTCCAGTCGCGCACCTTCCAGACACATTTAATGCCGTCAAAAGCCTCGTAAAAAAGATTCAACGTGGTGTCGCCAACGCCTTCTGTATTAGAACTGATGCCGGCGTATTCACTCCGGTTCCAAACATAGGGCATGATCACACTGGCCTGCCAGCGTGACGCCAACCGTTGTGCATAACCAAAATTCAACCGGTATTGACGCAGATCCGAACCCTGCGGGTCTTCGTGGTAGTCCCCTTGCGCATTCCAGTAGCCGTTATAAAATTCCATATCGGTGGACACATCAATCATGGCTTCGGAGAACTTGGGCAAAATCAGGGAAGAGGCCGAACCGCCACCACAACAGGAGGCGGCCCAGCTCAGGGGAGAAAAGGAAAGGGCGGCCCCGATAAGGGCCATCCGGGTACAACATAACATCATAGGAAAGCCTTACATTGACATGCCGTTGGTTGAAACCGTGAAGGTGCTATAGTTATTTTCATTGGCAGCCTTATCTTCACCATTAATCTGCACTCTGACATAGAGCGTATCAACCAGCCCAGTGATTCCACTAGCTGACCAGTGGCCAACACCATTAACAGCAATATCATTAAGAGCATCAACCCAACATGTATCATCAACAGCTGGATCAACAGCACATACCTGAACAACCATCGGATCAACAGTCAAAGGGTCGATGCCTGTGCCACTTTGAAGAACCGTAGAGGTTGATACACCCGGAAAACTCATCATGTTTTCCTTAGCGGCAATATACAGGCTGAAGGTATAACCCATTTCTGCACTACCCGTAACGCCTTCGTTAAACAAGTAGTAAGTACGAGCCTCTGGTTTGGCCGGCATATTACCCATGGGCATAGCCATAATCTTGTCATCTATACCATATAATTTAGTAAGGGCAGTATCACCCATGGCCATTTTGACATCGGGGTAGAATATGGCGGTCTCACCGCCTACCATCATGGGCATACCATGTTCATCCTCACCCATTGTTGCACCAATCAAGACCTTAAGCTCCCAGAAGCCCATGGACATGCCATTCATCATGCTTGAGGCCATTGAATAATAAAGGGTGCATGTAGAATTTCCATCACCATCAACGTCAGTGCAACCTTTACTGGGTGTGGCATGATTCATCGCTGCCATGTGCATCATCGGCATCAGGCTCACGGTTTCGCCCGTAGCGGGGAAACCATCTGCATTGTTGGTGATACGCAAGGTGAAACTGCTCTTACCAACAACCTCATTCATCATCATTTTAGCCGGCATATATTTAACCGTATATGTTGCCGTTTTGGCCACTTTGCCAAACGGCAGGCTGCCAACCTGATCATTGGTCAGGCCGGTCAGGCCTTTTGTTTCTTCGTGCATAAGAGCCAGTGCATGGCTATAGCGATTCTGCACATCAGCGGGCAACGATTTTGTATCGGTTATCGCAACGGCAACATCGTTTATATCCTGACCATCAAACTTGCCATCGGCAATATCATGGGCCAGAGCAGGTAGCAGATCAAACTGGTTTGGCATATCCGGGTTGATAACAGACAGACCCAGTTCAAGATTTAGCATGCTAAATACAGCAGCCCGCAAACCGGCGAGCATGCGGGCCTGTCCAGCACCCGCCGGTGGGTCAGTAACATCCACCGGTGCAATAGAGGTATCTGCTTCAAAACCAAAGGCATTCTTAAACAGCTCTTGTGCCTGGGCATGGTTTTTTTGCTGATTGCGCATCAGATGCCGTACAATGGTCGAGGCAGGTGTAAGGTGCGCCCCTTTACTTGCGGTCAGGCTGTCAGCAGAGACATACGCCCCCAGAAAACCTGCGCTACCTTCAGCCCCGGTGGCCTCATCTTTGAATAAGCCGCCGGTAGATTCAAACATCAGCTCCCCCGTCAGGGACGCATTGGGAATAGTTATGCTATACGTACCGTCCGCACCGGTGGTAACCGGGCCTGCCACGGTATTACCGTTGCCGTCTTTTACCGTTACACTCGCCCCCTTTACAGGTGCCGCGACGACCGAACCGGTAATAGTGGTATCGGTACTGGCCGCTGTGCCACCGCTGCCACCACCACCGCCACAAGCAAACAAAAAACCTGCCAGGCTGAGCAGAAGTAGTTTCAGGCTGGTCGCCACATACGATGTTCGAATCATGAAAAATCCCCCTTAAATTGAGCCAGTGTGATCAGTTTTTGATGACTAGCATCCTAGCCACACTGTAAACAATTGGGAATGTGACATAGTGTCGCAGGCAGGGACTCACCTGAGATAATCCGCCCCACTGTCACGCGTGAATTTGTCATGGTAATACTTGTATTTCACCGGTGTCTCCAGGCCATGACAGGTGATACAGAAGCTGCCTTTAGGCCCCTTGCGGCGCAGAAAACTGTTTAGCACCGTGCCATCCTGATTACTTGCGGTAGCCGCTTTGGCCGATGGCAGGGCTGGATTTTTTGTTTTTACCTGCCAGCGGTGAGGGTTGTGGCAGGTAATACAGGCAATGATGCCGAACTCAGTATTATTATTCTGCTGATCCGTCAGTGGCATGATTTTGGCGTCTGAGCGCAAGACTATGTCTCTGGCTGGATGGGAAAAATGCGCTACTGCGGCCTTTTCAGCGAGACCCTTTTTACGATGACAATTAAGACAGAGCTTGTCACGCGAGGGAACAGTTTGTTTATCCCACTCAAGGGCAGGCGCTTCAAGCTGTTTGGCAGCATAGAGAAACGGCGTTTTGGGTTCGCCTCGATGCAGGCTATGACAGGCGCCGCACAGACCCGCCTCTTCAGGCGTGTCGCCAAATTGGTTTTGACTTTTTTTGGCCGTCACACGCAGGTCGTGATCGCTATTCGCCACGGCATCATATTCTTCATGACAGAAACTGCACAGCTTACCGTTTTTGTATTCATACTTGAGCATCGGCGTGCCTTGCTTTCCACCATGCAGACTGTGACAACTCAAACAGGTGACGTGCGAGATCTTCTCATCACCCATAGTGATCGGTTTATCCAGTTTGATATTGACCGGGTGGACGCCTTTTTCACGCGCGTCTTTTTTATCTTTGGCATTGTGGCGTTGATGACATTCGGCACACAACGCATCGGCATCGAGGGGCAGCAGGGTTTCATTTTTAGCCCCGTGGATCTGATGACAGCTCTGACAGATCATTTGTCGATCTTTTCCCAGTGTCGCGCCGCGATTGAGCAAGGCCGTGGGCAGGCCCTTGTGCAGTTTTTTATCTTTTGCATAACCTATGGCAGCGGCATCTGGCGGGGGCTTGAAATAAATGCCCACAGGATGATTGACACCACGCAGGGGATATTTTTTATCAAGGCTACTGTCAAGTTTTGACTCATGACATTGTTGACATAAATCACCATCCTTATTCAAGACCCGCAACCAGGGATTGGCATGATCACTATATAAGGTTTCGGCATGGTCAATGCCTTTATTGTGCGGGGTGTGGCAAGTACCACAAGAGAGCTGCTTTTTATCACTCGGTTGAATAATCAGCTGTGGAAACGCCTTGGGTATTTTATCCTCACGTTGCGTGGTTTTTTCTGTGTGTGTTTTTTTACGTTGATGATGGATGTCAGGGTGTTGCTCACCCTGACCGATTTGACGACGTGAATCGACCACCACACCATGGTGGCAGCTATAACACATAGCCGAGGTGGCCACAGGCACAACACCATCCTGCACACCTTCATCGGCCGGATAATTATCTGCCCAACTAAAATGACAGGTGATACAATTTTTTTGCGAAGAAGAGGCTTGACGCTCTGATCTGGCAGTGGTTTGTTGTACATCCCGCTTGTGTAAACGAAACAGGCGGATGCGATTTTTCTGTGCTTCGACTACATAGAGCTGATCTTGCCACACGGTCAATACCGTAGGAGTGGTAAAATTCAGCGGTTTGCCATACTGATCCTGTAAAAAATCAACAAAGCGCCCGCGCCGGAAAATAGATACCGTACCACGATAGACATCACTCACCAGTAATCCGCCCTCTGCCTCAAAGGCCAGACCATTAGGGCGATAAAGTTCGCCTTCCTCCAGACCAAAACGGCCAACATCAATAAAGTGCTGAGCCTGAGCATTGAACACCTGCACCCTGGCATTGAGAACATCGACCACATGCAGATAATTGTCCCGGTCTATCGTCAACTGAAACGGAAATTGAAACTCTCCCTTGGCCTCACCCCGTTTCCCCCAACAGCGTAGTGGTTCACCACTCTTGATATCGGTGCGACATAGTTGGTGGTTACGGCGGTCGGCCCAGGTGATCACACCGTCATTAACTATAAGTGAGACCGGCTCTGGCAATGCAACATCAAGCGGATGAGCCATAATGGCAACAGGTAAGACCAGGGAATTTATAAACAGACCCTGTAGATCAAACACGGCAATTCGATGATTACCGCTATCGGCAATATAAACGCGCCCATCGGCAATCGCGATCCCCATGGGCAGCTTGAGTTTGGCATCAAGGCCAAAGATAAAATCCTGCTGGCCTTTTTTTGTGAACACCACCACCCGAGCATTGACGCCATCGAGTACATAGGCGCGACCATCATGACTAATCGCCACATCACTTGGTTGATCAAGATTAGCCTGTAACACGCCAATAGGTTCGGCAGACAGTGAGGGAGTGGCATATATTGTGCCAATTTGACCGAAGAAAAACAGACCAAGTAAAACAACAATATCTTTTTTATACAAAAATCGTTTCACTTCAATATATTGCCGATGCGTATACGTTCATCATCTTTTTTATAACGTTCAAAAAAACGCACCACCGTATTGCGTTGCAGGGCATTCAATTGTTTTGTCGTGGCCCCAAGTGCCTTGAGATCGAGCAGGGGATTTTTTTTGCTATGACATGCCTTACAGGCAGGGCCCTGTTCTTTCAATGGGCTATGCAGGCGAGCCTTAATGCTGGCGCGTTGTTCATTGTCGGCCTCTTTCCAGTCACGTGCAGTCTGTTGTGCAAAATCACTGTCCTTGAATAACAGTACCGCTTCACCGTTCAAAAATGGGGCAATGCGCGCACCGACCAAGGGCGCAAGCGGCATTTTTTTTTGCTGGCCCTTGCGAGTGGCACTCTTATCCCCCGGTATTACCGTTGTCACACTGCGTGGTGCA
Source organism: Gammaproteobacteria bacterium (assembly GCA_022712915.1). Lineage (GTDB taxonomy): Bacteria > Pseudomonadota > Gammaproteobacteria > UBA6429 > Thiohalophilaceae > JAHEDB01. The sequence goes on from JAFLJQ010000110.1 coordinate 8,415, forward strand.
AGCATCGTCCCGGCCTCTACTCCGTCATAGGCCAGCCAATGGTATTCCAGCTGTATGTCTTTTGGTCGAAAGTGGCAGGTTTCACAGGCGATATAACGGCTGTGCATATTCATAAAGCTACGGTTGCGTTTATTTTTACGATGCGGCAGGGCCAGATGACAGCCCGTACACAGCGCTTGTTTAACCTGTATTTTTTGTTCGTCGCGTTTATGAAAGGGGCCAACAGCTATTTTAGCTCGTAGCTTGATCTCTTTATGTTCTTTTATCTGCTTGCGAGCCTCTTGCAGTGTTTTGTCACTTATCGTCGCAGCCTCAAGCTGTTGTTGATACAAGGGTTTAGCACTGACGGCTCCACTAATCAGCAATAACAGAAATACCAGGGCGTAATGGCTATTCACTGTCACCCTTTTTGTCCTTTGTGTGATGCGATGTTTTATGTCTATCTTTATGCACCGATTTTTTAGTCTGTATATTTTTTTTTCCTTTATGCCTGACCTTCTGACCGATCATCTTTATCTGAAAGGCATCACCACCGAACATGGCATAGATCACGCTTCTTTTTTTATCGCCGTAACGGCTCCACCACAGGCTGCCGATACCAATAACCAGAATAATGGGTGCCAGCGCAAATAGCGCCTTGGCCCAGCCTGATTCCAGCCGGGAACGATCGATAGGCACGATCTTGTTCATCGAGGGAATCATGTCAATGTCGTGCAAGTCAGTTTTGACAAACAGCTTGTTAAGCGGGTGAGTGGCAAAACCATGACACTCACTTTGCGCGCAGGTCTTGGCGAGGTTATCCTCATGTGTCGCCGCCTTTTTGTTTTCATCCCGTAATATGCCGTGACGAAAACCCTTCGGTGCATGACAGTCCACACAGGATGCACCCTTCTCAACGCCACTTTCCAATAATCGTCCATGCAAGGTCATGGCATAACTGTCACTCGCCAGAATAAAACGGGGGCCGGCCTTTTTCTTTTCACCGGTTTGTTTGTTCTCGATCTCTACCTTGGCCATACGCTCATAATCGGCATGACACTCTATACAGACCCGGTTGTGGTCGGTTTTGTCCCAGCGCGCACCGATAAAGCGGCGCAAGATATGTCCACCAAATTGCCCTAGCCAGATCTCCCCCTGATGGCAGCGGCCACATTCGGTATCAAGATGATCAAAGGCTTCTTTAAATTTGGGGATGGATTTCTCACCGATATAAAGTTCATTGCGGTGACATTTGCGGCACGAGGGCAAGGCATTTTCACTTACCTCTTTAATACGGTTGCCTCCAGTAAAGCCTTTACTCCAGCCCTCACCGTGTATGGAGTCCTTGAACTCTTTAACCACCGCCTCATGGGTATAGGGTTTACCTTCAGAAGGTTCTTCCACATGACAGGATTCACCGCAGTCAACTTCACCATTTTCCACCTTATGGGGATAGTCCTGAATCTTGCGGTGACAATCCTTGCAGGGCACGCTGCCATGCAATGAACTGTAGTAGTGGTTTTTGTCGATGGACGCACTGCGCAGCACACCTTGTTTATCGATATATTCCAGGCCCTCGTAGGCATGACAGGAAAAACAACCATCCGGATCGGGGTGACGCTCCGCCGCCTTAAGGCTTGGACTAAAACCGATCAACAGGGCGCTGATCAAAAAAAAGCCAAACAATACCGCTGCCCGCCAACGCCGCTTACGTTTTTCTTGAAAACCTTGTTTGTGCGGCTCCACATAGATCGCCTGCCACTTGGGTTGAGGGTAAAACTCAACGCCTTTTTTCTTGCGTTTAGGTTCAATTTCCTTTGGTGCGGCGCGCCAATCAATCGCACCCCATTCACATACATCTACACATTCATGACAGGACATACAGGAGAGCTGATCGACCACGGCAATGCGATCTTTCATCTGGATGGCACCGGTCATACAATTGCGGGCACAGATATTACAACCGGTGCAGCGGTCGCGCTCGACGCGGATGTGGCGAGTAAAATGAAATCTAGCACCGAGACGATTAACCAGGCCGTCAATCGCACCGATAGGGCAAAGGAACTGACAATAGGCGCGTCCCTTGCTGGCAAAAAAACCCAACAGGAACAGCAGTCCAATATTGACTAATCCCACAGCAGAAAAAATAAAGGCGATCCCTTTTGCTCCACCACTAAATGCCTCAAAAATGCGCGGTACGGTAATAAAGTTACACAGGGTACAGGCACTGATGCCCAACAAAGGCATCAACAATAAAAAGACTGCAAAATAACCATAACGAATCGGCACCTGGGGCAAAGCACGATATTCAATCTTCCAGCGATCATTGAGACTCCGGCTGACCAGTTCAGGCATGCCGCCTACCGGGCAAATATAGGCACACCACATGCGACCATAAAAAAAGGTCGTGATCAAAATAGTCGCCAGCATATAGACGCCAATCGAGGCTACCTGCACCTGATTGACCAGATCCGCCGGGGACATACCCGGGAAGAGCAAATAAAAACGGCGCATACACAGCTTGCCACAGAGATCGGGGTTGCCGACCAAACTAGGTAAAAATACCAGTGGCGCAAAAAACATGGAACAGGAAAGCATGATCAACAGGTAGCGATACTTCTGCTGATTAGGGATCGCCCTGATATTGTTAATTATGTTTATCATTCGGCTACCTTTTAAATAATCCAGCGGGCTTTTAAAAAATACAGCAGGCTTTTAAAACACATGGCAGGCCAGACACAGACGGCCATCTTTGGCTGGTAGCCGTAACAACACCTCATGCTTGAGACGTTGATAAGAAAGTTTATAAGTCATACCATTTTCACTTTCTAGTGCCTGCAAGCGATCTTTTTTATCGGCGCTATAAACAACATTCCAGTCATGTTCGACGTAACTCACCCCCTCATCCAGGCTAACGTCAGCCACCTGTTTGCCTGCTGGTTTTGTTTCTCTGATGACGCCTTTCTCATGCGGGTTATGGCAAGTAGTGCACATCACCTTGCCATCACTATCCAGAGGCAGGATTACGTTCAGCTTTTGTTCTGCCTGTTTGATACGCTTGCGCATTTTTTCATCCACCTTGACCTGATGCTCAAGGGCGTTGAGATGAGGTGTTTTCAAATGACAGCCAAAACAAATCTTTTGTGGTGGCAAACGAAACTTCAAATCTTTCAGGGCAATATCTTTAGTGGGATCGGGAGCCTTTTTGTGGCAGTACTCGCAAGCCTTCTTATCATACTTGCCATTTTTGTCGAGTAGCTTATGAATATTGGGAGGTTGGTAATCTTTCTTTTTATGGCAGTTGTAACAAAAATCTGTCAGTTGTTGGTAAGGCCCGCCACGATGAAAGTTATCGGCTTTTTTATCGACCTCATCAAACGGGATATCTTTAATATCCTTAATGCCATGACAGGTTTGGCAATCGATCTCGCCTTTTTTATTAAGCGGAAAAGATTTTGCCACCTGCATATCCTCTGGCGGCTTTACATTGGCGAGATGATGTAAGGGCGGCAGGTCTTTTTTATTATCTTGTCCTATCACTACGCTAGGCAACATCAGCACAAGCACAAGCAATAAGATATAGGTTGAGTTGAGGCATAAAACCCAACAATGGTATAAAACAGAAAATTTAATGCCAGGGTAACTATCTATATTCCACGCTGAAATAGGATCGCTACCCCCCGTTGGGTTTCGTGTCTCAACCCAACCTACATATAGTCTATGCATATTCATAAACCCGCCTGCACCGCTTCACCGTGGCTATGGCAGGTTCGACAATCGCCACTGGTCTGATGTACGCCGGACAGGCCGTTGCCGGTATCCAGATCGCCATCATCGATAATTGCCTCCATCTGGTGGCACAACACACAGAGTTGGGCAAAATCGCCATCAGGGGTTTGCACCGTATAGGGGTTGTTGCGTATCACTGCATCCAGTCGCTTCACGCCTTTATCGGAGCGATCAATAATAAGACGGATGTTATTCGTGGCGTGCATACTGTGACAGTCGGTGCAGTCCACCACACTTTGGTATGTATATCCTGTACGTAGTCCGGCATAACTGCGTTCGCCTGAACCATCCTGATAACCGTGTTTATTAATCAAGTGAAATTCATCGTCCACTGCTGTCAAACTATCATCTACGATTTCAAAACCAACTTGTTGATGATCTCGATTGTGACAACGCAGACAAAAATCAGACACATTGTTGTAGGCTGTAAATACTTGTCTAGCATCAGGGAAACGAGTGAGGTCCTGATTGTTATCAAATCGCCCATCCATATTAGAAGCATCATGACAAACAAGACATTGTGCATCACCAAGCGCCGCCACTTTACCGACCGCAAAACCATGCGCATGTTGCCCTTGCAAGGGGGGTGACTGTGGTAAATCAGTGTCGTTATGACATACCCCACAGCGGCGCGGCTCACTTTCATTCGTACCGTTGCGACCATGACAACCTGTGCAGGTGGCATAGCCTTTGGTTTTGACTATGCTGCGAATATTGTCCAGACTCGCATGGATCACCCCGAGGGCATGACAACTATCGCAATTGGCCCGACCCCATGCATAGCCATTGCCACCGTGTGTGGCATCCAGGATCAGTTTGCCCTCGGCCTGCGACACCGTAGCTGTTTCACCCTTGTCACCGCCACCACAAGCTATCAATAGCAGCAGGAAAATAAATAAATAAATATTTTTCATCAAGGTATCTTCCGATGGCAATCAATGCAGTACGATGCCTCATGACAACGACCGCACTGGGCAGCATTCATTCGCGCCTCAACACCATGGCTGCCACGATAACCGAGGGCATGGTTTCGACGCTGTGCGCCATCGCGCCGGAAGTGGCAATCAGAGCAAAATGATAAATCGATATGGCAACTTCGACACTTGCCATCATCCAACTGGGCATCCACTGCATGGCGGTGGATATAATTGAAGTTATGATCCTCCGGCCAAATAGAGGTCATATCATAATGACAAAGACTACAACGACTGGTGGCGGTCATTTTTTCCACGTGGCAGTCATGGCAAATCGCCTTCATCGGTTCATTGGCAATGACATTGAGCCGCTTTAGTTGTTTAAGATCACTGACCTTGTTTTTATTAAATGAGTGACAAATCAGACAGGGATCGCCATTTTTTTTCATCACCTCCATATGAGCCTCATGGGGATAATAAATTTCCAGTTGTTCTTTGCGTTTCTCCCACCAGCGTTTTTCCTTGTCTGATTTTTTCTCTACCGGCAATGAAGAAGCAAGGGGATTCACCACTTTATCCGCTGCATATGACAATGAAAAAAGCATCAGCAAGATGATCGCAAGCCCGGACTTCATTACCCCGATCCTGGAGAGTGGTCGTTAAATCGATAGCTTATACCCAGGGCAATACGGTATTCATCCTCCAGGCGGCTATTCCAGATATGAGACAATTGCGTAGTGAAAAGCAACCCTGGCCTGGCGTCCTCAATACGTAACATGTGTTCCAGACGAAGCTCGATACCCACCGCGTTATTATCACCGGCCAACTTTTTTTCCTGTCGTTGCCACACCCCACCCAACACCGTGCGCGTATGAGTGCTCAAGGGTTTTCTCATTTCCACGTAAAAACTGCTGGCACGATCGTCTCTTAGTACGAGGCGATCAAGTTGCGCCTCAAAACGCAGACCCCGGCCATCACGGTGCAGCCAGTTAATCGCCTGGCCATAACCGCCATCACCCGATTCCCGTTCAATCTGTCGCCCACTAAACGAGCCGTTATGCCTGCCCCGGGTATTGATGTGCAGCGCCGCCCGACTCTGGGATTGGCGGCCACTATCATAATGTGAATAAAAACGGTCTCTAAAGCTCAGAACTTCTGTAGCAGGTTCATAGGTTTCATAATCGAATTGCAGACGGGCATCATCACCCAACATGGCAGACAAATTGAGTTGATATGACTCCCACATCTTTTCATCCATAAGCCAGCTTCCCGCCAGTGAAAGACTGAAGGGTTCACCGTTGCGTCGGCGGGTGTCCGTTGATTTTGCCTTTAAACCCACCGTCATGCGCTCAGTCTTACCTTGCTGTTCAAAAGCCTGCCAACCGAGACGGCCATCCAAAGCAAATGTTCCCCATGTTTGCTCATGCAAATGAAGATCGGCTCCAGAAACTGACTCGCCTTCAATAGAACGTAAACCTTCAATACGACGCGGTACGCCGCGATATAACAATAACGATGTCAGGTCACCGGACAATCTAAGGCGAATACCATCCAGGGTATAAAAACCAAGACCATCGGCCTGTTCAAAACGTCCCAACCTGACGGCACTGCCGTTATCACTTAATTTTTTTTCAAGGTAGAGTTGATAGACATGTCCCTCATCTTCATCATCTCGTTGGCGCAACCCCAGACTCATGCCGCCATGCAAACCTGCCTTTTGATCGCCGTAATTAATATCGAGTCGTTCTTCGAGCCCCTTCTTATCCTGAAACTCGCGGTTGTCCAAGGTTATTAGCGTATCAGAACGCCCCGATAAACCCGCCAGACAATACGACGGCAACAACATCAAACCTGCCACCACAAGAAAACCACGCATAACCCACCGTGGTTGCACTAGACCGACTTATTGCTGTCGCCATAAAAATCGCCGTCTTGCCTTTTTTTATACAGCGCCCAACCGACAAGGGTGGCCAATGCCACCACGCAACCGCCACAGGTCGAACAACGGCCTTCTTTGGGTAGTGTGCAATTAGAGGAGACAACAATATGACTTAGCGCGAGACCCGCTCCCGCTGCCCAAGGCAGATACTTCTCATGATGCTTTAACCAACTTACCCCTTTCATTTTTTATACCTCATTATTCAAAAAAAACACCATGGAGAGAGGATACGGAAGCATTACTGGAAGGGAATGCTCGGCTCTCCATGGTGGTACACCGGTAACTGTAAAATTAATTATTCATGCCTTTGCGCCGCCACAGGTAGAGGCCACTCAGAACAACAAGCATGGGTAACAAGGGATCAAAGGAGACATTGCGCTGCATGCTACAACCACTGCCGCCGCCACTGGCTGCTACAGTTTTATTTTCCACATTGCTGCCATCAACGCTGACCGTGCTATCGACCAATGCGTAATAGCTGAAGTGGTTGGTTTCGAACGCCACATAACCCGGGACATCTTCTGACTGTCCTTTCAAACCAACAATTTTATCCACATCGACCTTCGCCCAGGTCGAACCATCCGAAGAGCTAATCAGACTCACTTGTGCTTTATCTGTGTTTGCCCCTTTATACGGTAGTTTTACCCATATAGGACTGGTAAAGCTGCTAATTTGTTTACGGTTTTTGTCCATGATTTCAAGCGAGAAGACATCTGATACTAAACCGCCCAAACCGGCATAATTAGCTGACCGGGAAATACCATCGCTAGCAATGGAAAACTCCGCACGGGAATTTGCCAGCCACCCTGTCTGCTCATTGATTTCTGACATCAGGCTCACACCACGCATGGCTTCATTTCCATACGTGGACTGGAAACGGAAGACTGCCTGAGTAACACCCGATAGTTTTGCGCAAGACGGACTACCGTTGGCATAACTGTCATTCAATGCCGTTTGCAGTTTTTTAAAATCAGACTCACTCACATCAGCCTCAGCAAGCACCTCACTTGTGGCGCTACAAATTATTTCGCCACCCACCGCTGCTGCAGTTGCCGATTTCAATATAGTTAATGATGGATCCAACTTCGTAGCGTAAAGAATATCCGCCACATTTTCGGTCACTACACCGCTTGCATCCATTTTCATGAATGGCATATCAAGCACAACGATACCTTCCGTCACTAACCTGGGGTCGATCAGGCTCACAATCTCTTTAGAATTACTTTTTCCAAGCACCCCATCATCTGATAACAAGGAACTAAACCCACCACGAACTTTTTCATCATGACATTCAACACATTGTATCGATTCACCAACCGGTCTCGTATTGTGTGACAGAATATAGGCATTAGGTTCAGACCACACCATAGCCATATCCGGCTTACCAAAACCTTTTGATACCATTAATTGGTCATAGGCATTTTTTAGCTTGATAAATACAAGATAGGCTTCAGGGTCACGGAAACGCCACGCCCCATGGGATAAATACACTTCCACCTCAGCCAATGGTTCCCCCGTACCCGGGTTAATAATATAACCCTTTGGCGGGTTCATGTGGTCCGTGGTATCACCCACCAGTTTATAGACACTATCTGCTTCGGTTTTATTCAATACATGACCACTATTTTTATCTCGCCAGAATGCTCTCGGTTTGGATTGGTAAGGCGTGATCTTGCGCTGACCATCCTCACTTTCACGATAGCGATAAAGTATCTGTATTGGTTTACCTCTGCTTTCTTTGTTTGTGATATGACAGGCCTGACAGCTCACCTCATCCAGATGCACCTGAGTAATGCGCTTGCGCGACTCTTCTGTCGAAGCATTATAGGATAACTCAGAAAGCCACGCCTCATTATGTAACACTAACATGCCATCCGCGTGTGTTAATGATTCCTTATTTATTGCATTTTCATGGCAATATTCACAGGTCTTTATCCCGGGAGAATAATCCAGGTCATTACGCACATCCATATCTGAATTTCCTTTTAAGAAATTATGGCTGGCGTCCATATCCACAGTTTTCTCCGTTTCAGAATTAAAATAGTTCCGGGTATGGCAGGCATTACAATTCTCAATCATGCGTTCCACGCGACTGTCGCCACTACCCTCAACCCACGTTGCATTCTTATGGATGTCAGTTTTATAGGTTGAAACAAGTTCATTCTCTTCTAAAACTGCTTCGGCAACATCACCAAAACCATAGAAGCCACGCCGTGAATTACTTGTTCGGTGGCAACTCATACAGTTGTCATTATCCGGAAAACGCAGCATGGGGATCTGTACTTCCTTTGTCTCGTCAAAGGCAGCTTCATTCCAATTCAAAATAGGCAATCCATCATCACCTTTTACCAGCTTGCCATCAACATCGCGCTCAAAGCTCACCACAGACTTATCAAGTTCCGGACTGAGAGGTTCGAGATTGAGGTTGATGTAGTTGAGAATGGCCGTGTTTGTGTAACGAAATAAGCCATCCTTAATAAATTCTGTACCACGTACATAACGGAATAAATCAAGCGGTGCAGAATCAACAACGGGGTTGCCCATATGATCTTTAAGCACTGGCTGATCACCAAATGATTTGTTCAGCGCCTTAAGGTCTACATGGCACATCAAACAATCATTCTCAACCACGCCACTCTTTTTCCAATCCCAGCGAGATACCGTATCACTTGATGCCTTTTGATTCTTGTCATCCGTACCACGATTATAGTAATCACCATCAAAAGGGCTAATCAAAGCCGTATCAACCTCATCATAACGTCGGCCATTTCGATCCTTTTCCATCCAGCCCCCACCGGCATGGCAACTGCTGCAACGCTGAATCCAACCGGCAGAACCCAGGTCTCCAAAAGCCTCGGCACTGGCATTATTTTTTTTTGCCAGTCGTTCCGGGTTATTGCCGCCCATACAGTTGTAGCCCCCAAAATAACCAGGGCCGACCAGCACAGGAAACCCTCGTTTCGCACCAAAATCATCGCGTGTTTCATCCCGGCCCTGTTCGATATGAAAAGCATGTGTGATGGAATCATAGTTATGACATTCACCACATGTCGTTTTAGAGCTGTACGGCTTCTTACTGACAAATGCATTAGCGCCATTTTCATCCAGCAACTTGATTGCCGGATGCATACTAACCTGATCTATTGGCTGCGTTCCTGCATACACCAGATTTACAACCAGCACCAATAACGAAAACAACGCGACTCTTGATTTACTCACTTTCCTATCCCCCTAAACATAATCTAATTGTGCATTCAATATTATTTCACTATTTACTATGCAACCGACTCATTAAGATGTTTATATTTAGTCAGCAGTTGCGCCCCACTCTCCATGTTGTCCGGATCCGTTATGATACAATCGACCGGACACACCTCTATGCATTGCGAATCATCATGATGGCCAACACATTCTGTACACAGAATAGAATTAACAACATAAATATCATTCCCCTGAGAGATCGCCTCATTCGGGCACTCGGGTTCGCATAAATCGCAGTTGATACATTCATCAGTAATTAGTAAGGCCATAAAAATATTTTTATACACTCGCCATTTTTAAAATTACAATATTAGATACGGTGACAGGTTCTGTATAGGATGTACTTTATATGCACAACAGGGGATAGAAAATGTGGCATAGTGTCGCGCGACAATTTGTCGCAGCATGATTTTTTTCAGTGGAGAGAGGATAATGGACATTGTATGGACCATATTTCCGCACAAGGCGGCAAGGTGTCTATTACGATGCGAGAATAAAACTTTTACCCGTGCCCGGATTTGTCAGGGAAATCTGGCCTAGTTTCTGACCGGATGTTTGTTGAGTTTTCTTTGCAGTGTGCGGCGATGCATTCTCAGGGCACGGGCAGCGGCAGAGATATTACCACCACAATCAGCCAACACCTTGTGTAGATGTTCCCACTCCAGTCTTTGTACCGAGATAAGGTGTTCCGATGGCATGACGCTGGCATCACCTGCATCACGATTCAAGGCATCTAAAATTTCATCTACATCCGTAGGCTTGGTCAGATAATGAATTGCACCGAGCTTAATGGCTTCAACTGCTGTGGCAATACTGGCATAGCCGGTCAGCATAACAATACGCGTATTTTCATCCTGTTTTTTGAGTTGCTCAATCAGCACCAAGCCCGATTCTTGGCCGATGCGTAAATCAACCACGGCATATTCTGGTTCACTTTCCTTTGCCAGCCGGGTAGCTTCAGCCAGATTTTCTGCAATCAAAACTTCAAAGCCTCGAGCTTCAAACGCCATACTGAGCACTTTGCAAAAGGTGGGATCATCATCCACTAACAACAATCGGGGTGCTTCTTCAGCCGCAGCAGGCAATGGATGCTCTGTCATACCGTTTCCTCTGTAGCAGCCAATTTCACCAAGGGTAGAATAATCTGTGTGCAAACCCCTCCGCCAGTACGGTTGAATAAAATCACCTTGCCCCCCAAACGTTCAATTGAAGCATGGGCCAGAAAAAGGCCCAGACCAAGCCCCTGTTGTTTGGTGCTATACAAGGTTTTACCAACATGGGCGCAGGTTTCTGCACTGAGCCCTTCGCCTTGATCATTAATTTCAATGAGCAGTTCATTATTGCCCCACTGCGCCTTAAGCTCAACATAACCGGGGGAGGCATCGGCAGCATTATCAAGAATATTAGTCAATGCCTGATACAGGGCATGATCGGCAATAATATGTTGCGTGCTTTGTTCACTCTGTATATTAAGGTGTAGCTTAATATTAGGCCGTTGTTTATGCCACTGCAGGGTCAATTTTTCAAGGTAATCATTAACCGCTACCAATTGGCCTGACTCAGCACGAACCTCTCCCGCTGAGGCGGAAATAATGGATAAAGCCTGCTTACAGCGAGCAATTTGTTGTCGGATAATCCCCAGCCGATTATTTAAATCAGGATTAACTTCAGCAGGATATTCGCGTTCCAGCTCACTGCTAACAATGGCCATGGTTCCAAGTGGCGTACCCAATTCATGGGCTGCCCCTGCGGCCAAAGTACCTAATGCAACCAGACGTTCATCACGCAAGGCCTGCTCTCTTGCCTTGGCAAGAATTTGATCACGTTCACGCAGGGTATTGGCCATGCCCGCTACAAAGTAAGCAACCATGGCCGCACTAAAGACAAACCCAAACCACATACCGAATACATGCTGTGTAAAATTATCACCATGACTCATGTCATGCCCCATACTGGACATATCAGCCGGATGCAAAGGCACAAAAAACCAGATAAGTAATGAATAACAAGCAATCGTCAACCCAGCCAACGCCCAGGCAAATCGCCTTGGCAACACAGTAGCGGCAATAATAACCGGTAACAGAAAAATCCAGGTAAAGGGATTGGTTGCCCCACCGGTAAAATAAAGCATACCCGCCAGGGCCACGATATCAATAGTTAGCTGAAATAAAAAATCACCATCCGTTATCGTTCTGACTTGCTGTAAACGCTGCCAAGTCAACAAATTCCAGACCAGCAAAAAACCGATAATGACCCCAAGTTGCCATAGGGGCAAGGAAACTTCAAGCCACCTTACCGTCACTGTAATTACCAATAACTGGCCGGCAATACCTATTGCTCTCAAGATAAACAAGCGAAACAGGTTCAATCGGGTTGAATCGTGACTGGGTGAGACAAACATGGCGCACATCTAAAGCTTAAACTCACACCATTATCAATTATTTTTACGCCATTGTCAGCAACAGAAAAGGAAACACATCAATATACAAATTAAATTATAATGGGTCCAAATAGTCCGCAAATTTCAACATGAATCATGGTGTTTATGCCCCATAGTTAGTTCACCTCAGGCAAGAATAAATAAGTTGCTTTACAGCGCAATAAACGTATCCATCGACTCTTGATACAGTAAGAACAACGACACAAACAATCTATAGGCCACGCCTATTAATTCACTTTTTACCTTTGAGGGAACAGGCCCGCAGTAGTAGCGTCAGCGCCGTGCCTTCATGAAAAAATCACTATTCCGTAGATGAGTTCTATACTAAAAGGTTAAGCAGAAGACTGTTATTAATCAGCATGGTTTGCAATAAATTCAAGATGACATCTATTATTACAAATCACTGCCGTCCCGCTAACCATCTATCTATAATACAATATATCTATTAGGTTACTTGAAGGCTTGAGGAGAATGGAATAAGTGCGAGATATGAATATGCACACGTAAAAAACACATCATCACAAAGAAAAAATAAATCCGGTAATTTATAAAAAGGGAGTTTGAAGTCTTCGGACAACCTCTAATTTGCCTCTAAGATAAAATAACCTTACTATCCTTTGTGTTCTTTGTGGTTTAGATCTTTGAAATGGATTAAATGCTTAACGGGACACCAGTGATCACGAATACTAAAAAATTAATTTTTATCGAGTATTTTAATACCTATTTATTCTAAAGATAACAAGATTTCACACAAATTAAAAATGTCTCGGCATCATCAATCGGCTTGGTCCCACTATAATTTTTAACAGTGGATAATTATGAGTTGTAGTCTCTGCGTTACCACAAAGTAAAGAGCCCGCCAAGGGCCGATATCAAAGGCTAAGGTAACATAGCATCTTAAACCTTCATGCTATGATTTCTTCCCCTGAGCCAGTTGCGGCTACCAGCAGAAATATGTTCCCTGACTAATGCCTAATGCCCCCTGAACCATCTTGTCAACCCGATCCAGGATCAAACCAGCCCCCTTAATTACTCCGAAGATACCGCTGAATACCATTAAATTAGGCATAATGCCCGTAAATATTTTTCTGGATATGGTCGAAGGTCACCCGGATGCCAAAGCTAAAGATTGACCCAGAGAAGATAAATACCCGTTAGGAGTATCAAACTAGCACCACCCCCAGAAAAGGCGTTTGCTAATAAAGCTACCAAAAATAACAGGTTTTGTTCTCACATTAATCTGTTCTGGATACAAAACTATGTATAATCGCCCCTGTCCATATGTAAGCCTTATCAAAGGATAATATGTTTTGGAAGTCAATTTTCTAACAGCGATTTATCTATTTCTGTTCCTTATTGTGAGCTCATCAACTCATGCGTCCTATATAAAATGCTGGGACAATAAACAAAATATTCGTGAATGCAGTGAAACCGTGCCGCCTGAATACGCCCAACAGCGCATTGAATTCATCAATGAACAGGGGATTGTGGTAAAGATCATTCAACCTCGCAAAACCAATGCACAATTAGCGGCTGAAGCCCGCGAAACAAAAAAACAACAAGTTAAAAAAGAACAGCGACGCCAGGACCTGATTCTGTTAAAGACTTTCACCACAGAAAAAGATTTATTTCTGTCCAACGAAAAAAAGCTTAGCGCCACCGATGGGGCAATTAGCATTGCCAACGGCAACCTGCGAATACTAAACAGCAGCCTTGAACAGCTAGAAAAACAGGCTGCCAATCACGAACGAGCCGGAAACAAGGTTCCCAAGCCGTTAATCACTGACATTGATTCGGTCAAATCTCAGATTCTGGATAATGAGAAGTACCTGGTAGGTAAAAAAGAGCAAAGAAGGGCGTTTGAAAAAAAATTTACCGCAAACCTAAAGCGTTATCGTGAGCTAAAACAAGTCAAGCCTCACTAAAGCTGGCTCTAGCCAAATATCTGGCGCAGCATTCTCCACTGCGTAGGCCACATGTCCATAGGCGAGCGCTTAAATCCACTTTTGACAAATTGCTGCATTTTACCATCTGTATAGGCTATCAACATATTAGCCATGGCCGGCACTTTGTCACCGCACTGCAACTCACCACTCAAGTCACCTTCACGCAAGACCTGTTTTAGCTGGGTCTCCAGGCGCACATAAAACTGGCCGATCCGTGCCCGTAAACGCTCGGTTTCTCCCGTTAGAACATCCCCGGTTAACAGGCGAGTGATACCGGGGTTGCGTTCGGCAAAGCCCAGCACCAGAACTATAATTCTTTTGACCCGTAACACCGCCGACGGCTCATCTTGCAAAATGCGATTGGTCAAACCAAACACCGTCTCTTCGATAAACTCGATCAGGCCCTCGAACATTTTGGCCTTGCTGGGAAAATGACGATATAACGCGGCCTCAGAAACACCCACCGCGCGAGCCAAACCGGCCGTGGTAATACGCTCACCGGGACTTTCTTCCAACTGGCGCGCCAATGATTCGAGGATCTGTTGTCGGCGTGAGGGTTTAGTTTTAATATCCTTTTCAGTGACTGCCATGGTTTATGCCTTAATCAGGGTTCCTACACCTTCATCGGTGAGGAGTTCCAACAGTACCGCATGTTCCACCCGGCCATCAATGATCTGAGCTGTACCAACACCGGCTAATACTGCATCCAGTGCACAATTGATCTTGGGCAACATACCACCATAAATCGTCCCGTCTGCGATGAACGCCTTAACCTTCTGTGCCGTGAGTCCTGTCAACAGTTTTCCATCATTACCCAATACACCGGCGGTATTGGTAAGCAACATCAGTTTTTCAGCCTTTAAAGTCTCAGCAATTTTGCCTGCCACCAAATCGGCATTGATATTGTAAGACTGGCCATCCTTACCGACCCCGATAGGGGCAATCACAGGAATAAAATCACCCTGCACCAACATGTTCACTACCGAGGCATCAATACTCTCCACTTCACCAACATGGCCAATATCAATGATTTCCGGCTCATTCATCTCCGGTGCCTGCTTGGTAAAGGTCAACTTGCGGGCACGAATCAAGTCACCATCCTTGCCGGTTAACCCAACAGCATGGCCGCCACACTGGTTAATGAGATTGACGATTTCTTTATTCACCAAACCACCAAGCACCATTTCAACCACATCCATGGTTTCGTTATCCGTCACCCGCATTCCCTGAATAAATTCACTCTTCATACCGAGCTTGCTGAGCAACTTACCGATCTGCGGCCCACCGCCGTGTACTACCACCGGATTCATACCCACCAGCTTCATCAACACTACATCACGGGCAAAACTTCGTTTTAGGTCGTCATCCACCATGGCATTGCCACCGTATTTGATAACAATGGTTTTGCCCTGAAAGCGACGAATATAGGGCAGCGCCTCGCTTAAAACATTGGCGATATTAGTGGCGGTTTTGGCATCAAGACTCATAAGGTGACTTTACATTAAATAAAAGCTGCGAGATTAAATGCCGTAGTTAATAACTAAAACGGCAAATTCAGATTTGGATCCAGTTCCAGTATCTGTTTGCGAAATTCGTTCTGCACCCGTTGCATGGCCTCTCTACTAGTGCCTTCAAAACGTAATACTAGTACAGGCGTGGTATTGGATGCCCGAACCAAGCCCCAGGCATCGTCATAATCCACACGGATACCGTCAATCATGGTGATATTGGCATCGCCAAAATCGGCCTGTGCCATGAAAGTTTCCATAAAGCGGTGGTGTGCACCTTCTTCCATCTTGATGTTCAGCTCAGGAGTATTGAAGGCATCAGGTAAACTGGCAAAGATTTGCTGCGGGGAGCCTGTTTCATTTGATAAAATTTCCAACAGACGGGCACCGGCATACAGACCATCATCAAAACCATACCAGCGTTCTTTAAAGAAGATATGGCCACTCATTTCACCCGCCAGCAAGGCACCCGATGATCGCATCTTGGCCTTGATCAGGGAGTGACCAGTCTTCCACATCAGCGGCTCACCACCCTTTTCCCAAATGACTTTGGTTAGATTATTACTGCATTTAATGTCATAGATAATCTGTCCGCCATGATTGCGCGACAATACATCCGCAGCAAATAACATCATCAACCTGTCCGGCCAGATGATGGAACCATCTGAGCTGACTACACCCAACCGGTCACCATCACCATCAAAGGCCAGACCCACATCAAACTGCCCACCTTTCACAATTTCAATCAAATCCTGCAAGTTTTCCGGCTTGCTGGGATCGGGATGATGGTTAGGGAAATTACCATCTACGTCACAATAGAGCTCAGTCACATCGCAACCAAGGTCACGATAAAGTTGCGGTGCGATCTTGCCCGCCACACCATTACCACAATCAATGGCGATACGTAGTTTACGTTTCAGTTTTACATCACTGGTAATACGGGTGATATATCGTTCGGGAATAACGACCTTTTCATATTGCCCCTTACCTGCCGCAAAATCACTGCTCTCGATACACTTGCGTAAACTCTGAATAGCCTCACTTGCCAGCGTCTCACCACCCAGCACCATTTTGAATCCATTGTAATCAGGCGGATTGTGGCTGCCGGTCAACATAACACCGGTGCCATTAGTCAACTCAGCGGCGGCAAAATAGAGTACCGGAGTCGGTACCATACCAACATCAATCACACTCACGCCGGTTTCTAAAATGCCCTGCACCAGTGCCTGGCCCAACTCCGGACCCGATAAACGGCCATCTCGGGCAAAGGCAATTTTATCCAGCCCGCGTTTAATTGCCTCACTGCCAAGTGCCCGACCGATCAAAGTGGCATGATGCGGTGTTAATGTCCTACCGACAACACCGCGAATATCATAAGCCTTAAAAATTTCCGCTGGTGGCAAAGTCGGGGCATCTATCTTAGTATCAATCGGGGGAACAATTTTCTGCTGGGATTCAGTTTGATTCATTGTCTGGGGCTGCTCATTGGTTTTATTAAATTTGGCCGGCGCATACACACTACTATCCAGCTCTTCAACGTCTATCATACTGGTCATCGCGTTGGATGCATTTTGTGATATTTGTTCGTAACTAATATCAATAGAACTGGAATCATCATCCCGCTCACGGTCTAGGGACTTGTTACAGATCATATCTTCAACACGAATAGCCGCGCGCCGAAACTCGCGCATGCGAAGAGCATAGGCATGATTCTTGCTGCCGCGTAAGGTCGCGATTGTATGTCCCACCAAGCTATCAATATCGTGAGTCATGGCACGACTTAAAGAGCGGCGTAATAACCAGGCAATGGTTCCAGCCAGAATCAGGCCTATCGCCATCACAGCAAATATTCCGGAGTTAAAACGAAAAAAGGAGGCACCTTCAGGCTGCCATGTCCGAAGCTGCCAGTTAGCACCATTAATGGGTAGCGCCGTTGAAAAATAGATCAATGATTTATATTCTTTGTTGCCGGCACTGGCGATGAGTGCATATTTCTTTTTATCAATGCGTTGTTCGACTTCAATATAATCCTCACCGGCAAGATCAGTTACCCATTGATTTAAAAGCTCAACATCCAATATCAATTGTAAAAAACCGAGTATCTTGCCTTCAGGCGTGGTCACCGCCTGCACCAGATCAAGATGTTGTTGAGGCGTATCAGCGGCATGTATTTCAAACGGCGAAGACTGATGGTTGCGAGCCGAATTAAACAAATCCAGACAAGCATAGCTAATGTGGGGGGTAACAGATGTATCAAGTGTACTTTTAGCACCCTTGGTTAATCTTAGGTCTAATGCATCCTTTATTGTCGGTTTGAATTTTTGTAAGGTCAACACCATGTCTTGAGGGCTAGTCGATTGTAATGCAGCAATGATGTCTGGGTGCTGACTATAGACTTGTAAGGCCAAATGATAGGGTGCAACTTTATTTGATAATCGGCTAGCAATGCTCTCTGCGTGGCTGCTGGTTTGCAGGTGACGAATTTTTTTCAGCTTTAACTGGGTATCAATTTGCGACAGAAATACTGCCACGATAATAGTTACACTAAATGCCCCAAAAGCGATCATGCTGACCGTAGACAACGGTAAACCGGCCCCCGCCATCTGAGATGACTTACCGCCAAAATAACGCTTGCGTCTACGTAATGAAGGGTTACTTGCCATCTTTGTTGGTGTTACTCCGTCTTAACAGCAATTTATTCAAGCATGTCCAGTGTGGCCAAACCCACCCTCAGCGCGGGCACTGCTATCAAAGTCTGCGACAATCTCAAAGGCAGCCTGCACCACGGGCACGAATACCAGTTGTGCAATACGATCACCTACATTGATCGTAAAGGGATCTCGCCCTCTGTTCCAGCAAGAAACAAATAGCTGTCCCTGATAGTCCGAATCAATCAGCCCAACCAGATTGCCCAACACAATACCATGTTTATGACCCAGGCCCGAGCGTGGCAGGATAACTGCCGCCATACCAGGATCATCTATGTGGATAGACAACCCGGTAGAAATAAGGTGAGTATCTCCGGGGTGAATCGTCAAGGCATCATCCAGACAGGCACGCAAATCCATCCCCGCCGAACCATCAGTCGCATATGCAGGCAATGCAATCTCATTGCCCAATCGAGCATCCAGCAATTTCAGTTTTACTTTCATGATTTCCACAAACAAAAAAATTGGTTAATATTATACGATTATATTTAATACAAGACACTTCTGAAAACAGTGTTTTTTCGTGAGCACAAGGGAAACACTGCGCGCAAAACCGCAGCGTATTGGGATACATTAAGATTTGAGCATAATGCCGACACCGCTTTCATGCAAAAAGTGTATTTTTAGAATACCTTACGACTCACTCAGACGCAGGGGTTGCCACTCTCTTTAAGTTAACCACATTATTGATCTTTGGAAAACCTTTACGGTGACAATCGGTATAATATTGCACGATAGAGGCTATCAATGAGCGTGCCAGTTTAGTTTTATTGGCCAGAGGCAACTCGATCTGGCCATCGGCCCAGATCAACTGCAAGGCATTAATGTCACTGCCAAAGGTTCCATTGCTGTCCTCTGCGGCTTCCCCCACCCAATTAGCGGCCACCATTTCGATGCCCTTTTTCACCAGCTTACTACGGGCATGACCTAGCAGATCGTCGGTTTCAGCTGCAAAACCCACGCAAAATACCTCAGGGAAGCGAGCTTTGGTTTCAGCCAAAATATCTGGTGTCTTTTCCAGCGCCAGGGTCATGATCTCATCTTGCTTCTTGATTTTGTTCATTGCCGCCTGCACCGGGCGGTAATCGGCCACCGCTGCCGTAGCAATAAAGATATCTACTGGCATACGGGCCTGTACGGCATTAAGCATTTGCTCGGCCGTTTCAACATTGACAATTTCCATCCGATCCGGAACAGCCAACGCCGTTGGACCACTAACCAATATAACTTTGGCCCCAGCCTCCACCGCAGCCTCGGCAATAGCGTAACCCATTTTGCCCGAACTGTGATTACTCACAAATCGCACCGGGTCAATGGGTTCTCGGGTTGGGCCGACAGTAATCAATACCGTCTTGCCCATCAAGCTCTCCACCTGGAAAATATCCGCCAAATCGTTGACAAGCAAATCAACTTCACGCATCCGGCCCTGCCCTACTTCACCACAGGCCTGCTCGCCACTATCCGGGCCAAACAATAAAATCCCTCGGTTGGAGAGTTTTTTCGCATTGTCGACCGTAGCCCGATCGTGCCACATACGGCCGTTCATAGCCGGCGCCAATGTCAGAGGGATGTCCCCGGCTAAACACACTGCCGTCAATAAATCATCGGCTCGGCCAAGTGCTAGGCGGGCCATAAAATCAGCACTCGCCGGGGCCACCATAATGGCATCGGCCCAACGAGCCAGTTCGATATGGCCCATGCCTGCCTCAGCCTCAGTATCGAGTAAATTCTGTCGCACCGGGTGACCCGACAGAGCCTGTAGAGTCAGGGGAGTTATAAAGGCCTCAGCTCCACGGGTCATAACAACCTGCACATCGGCCCCGGCATCACGCAAGCGGCGGATCAGATCTGCTGATTTATAAGCCGCAATGCTGCCGGTCACACCCAGCAAAATGCGTTTGTTAGTTAATCTGTGCATAATTAACAGTGTAACAGACTTTACAAACCCTACCTGTGAAGTGATAAGCTATCGGAACGTAAAAAATTCAAATTACCGATCGTTGACAGTTAGGCACCATGCAGGCAAGACAGCCTGTTTGTTCAACGGCGCGAAAAACATGGAGGTTTAAAATGGCAATAACCGATTGGCCCAAGGCCGAGCGCCCACGTGAAAAACTCCTTGCCCAAGGTGCTAACACCCTTTCTGATGCTGAGCTATTGGCTATTTTTCTGCGCACCGGGGTGCGTGGTAAGACAGCAGTAGATCTTGCACGTGAGCTGCTGAATGAATTCTGCAGCCTGCGCCACCTCCTAAATGCTGGACAAAAAGCCTTCTGTAGTCACACCGGCCTTGGCCCCGCTAAATACAGCCAATTGCAGGCCGTGCTGGAAATGGGGCGACGACATTTATTTGAAACCCTGCAACGGGGTGAGACCCTCACCGACCCCAGCGCCACCCGGCAGTATCTCAGTGCCCGCCTGCGCGACCACCCTCACGAAGTATTTGCCTGTCTGTTTCTCGATAATCGCCACCGGGTAATCTGCTTTGAAGAACTGTTCCAAGGCACCATCAACGGCGCCTCGGTTCACCCCCGCGAAGTCGTCAAAAAAGCCCTGCACCATAATTCCGCCGCCGTCATCCTCGCCCACAACCACCCTTCCGGCGTGGCCGAGCCCAGCGAGGCTGACCGACAACTGACCCGCAAACTACAACAGGCCCTGGCGCTGGTGGATATTCGGGTGCTGGATCATATTGTTATCGGGGATGGAGAAGTGGTGGCCTTTGCCGAGCGGGGCTGGTTATGAAGAAAACCACTGAAGCAACACTGGCTTCGTTAAAAACAAGCTCAAAATGCTCATTTACTCTAAGTGTAAACTTCGCGTTGTGCTCACCACACCCCTACTATGGTGAGCCCCTTCGGGGCCATGCTACCTCATGTCCAATATCATTCCTGATGATTTTGTCGCTTGTTTTTGCCTTGCCATTATCTGCTTGATTGAATTTTTAGAAGTACCCTGTTGTCAGTATCAATACCATCATCCAGAAAATTCCACTCCACCATGTCAGCTATCCTCAACAACCTGTCACAGATGCGACCAGTGGTGAAACCTGAGCCATCCTGAAGAGATGCGCCCATCAGCTCAGTTAGCCTTTACCTGTTCTCTGTTCGAAAAATCCCACTTTTACCTCAAATCCGGCTTGTATCCCAAGGATGTTTTACGTAGAATTGCCGGCTCTTTGCATAGTAGCAATACATTTTTACTGGAGATAATCATGGCAAGAGTATGCCAAGTAACTGGAAAACGACCGATGACGGGGAACAATGTGTCCCACGCCAAAAACAGAACACGCCGTCGTTTTCTGCCCAATCTGCATGCCCACCGTTTCTGGGTTGAATCTGAAAATCGCTGGGTTCGCCTGAGACTCACGCCCAAAGGCATGCGTATTATCGATAAAAAGGGCATCGATGAAGTCCTGACGGATATGCGCCGTCGTGGTGAGAAAGTTTAAGGAGTCCCGTTAATGGCTAAAAGTGCACGTGAAAAAATTCGTCTGGTCTCCAGTGCCGGAACCGGTCATTTCTACACAACTGACAAAAACAAGCGCAATATGCCGGAAAAAATGGAGATCAAGAAATTTGATCCCGTTATCCGCCAACATGTCGCTTATAAAGAAGCGAAGATAAAATAGTCACTTCCTGGCAGCAAATCTAGAAGTCCGCTTTATGCGGGCTTTTTTTTGCTCGAAAAAAACCTCTGCTAGCCGATAACCATGCTGATACCCCAACCGTTTACCTGGAAAAATTATGCCCAGTATTGCCATTGGCCGCCAACCTATTTTCGACCATAAATTGAATACAGTGGCCTATGAGCTATTGTTTCGCGACTGTGATGGACAAAACCGCGCCAAAATCACCAATGGCGACCAAGCCACCTCCGAGGTCATTCTCACCGCCTTTACCGAAATTGGCCTAAAAAATCTGTTTAACAATAAACCGGCCTTTCTTAATCTGACACAAAGTTTTCTTGAAGGTGATATCCCCTTACCCAATTTGGTTGGCCTGGCTGTACTGGAAGTGTTGGAAACTATACCCGTAACCGACGCCACGGTGGCAGCCGTACACAAGCTGGCTCAAAAGGGTTACACCATTGCCCTGGATGACTATGTCTACCACCCCCATCTAGACCCTTTTATCGATGCAGCCGAGATTATCAAGCTGGATGTGTTAGCTCAGGATCACGACATGCTGGCTAAAACCGTCAAAGTACTGCGAGGCAAGGGCAAAAAACTGTTGGCAGAAAAAATCGAATCCCATGCCGAATTTAAGTTCTGCCAATCACTTGGTTTTGATTATTATCAGGGTTACTTCTTTTGTCGACCTGAAGTACTGACCCTCAAGGCCATGCCGGCCAACAAGTTACAGATATTAAACATCCTCACCAAACTACAAGATCCCGATATCACTGTTAGTGAACTAGAAAACGAGATCAGTCATGATGTCTCCTTGAGTTACCGCCTGCTACGTTATATCAACTCAGCCCACTTTGCTCTGCGCCAAGAGATCGAATCCATTAGCCAAGCCATTATGTTACTCGGTTGGGACAATATCCGCAGTATCGCCACCCTGATCATTCTATCGCGCATCGAGGACAAAACTCTCGACCTGTTCAAGACCGGCCTGATACGTGCCCGCATGTGCAGCCTATTGGCCACCAAGATCAAACCAGGGGCAGAAGACATCTACTTTACCGCCGGACTACTCTCTATCATTGATGCCCTGATGGATCTGCCTATGCAGGACGTTATGCAACAACTCTCTCTGTCAGAAGAACTGCAAAATGCTCTGGTTCATCAACAAGGTGATATCGGACATACCCTGTTTAATGTCATTGAATATGTACAAGGTAATCCATCGGCAATCAAAAGCTCAGATCACAACATGGGCGACCTTACCGAGACCTATCTGCAAGCCATGCAATGGGCCGATGTCACAGCAATGGATATTACCGTAGCAGCATAACAAAAATAATTTGACCATACTCTAGGGCGCATCTATAAATAGTGATTTTTCCATGAGAGCACGGCGCTGATGCCGCTATCGCGGACTTGTGCCCTTTGCGGTTTAGATCTTTACAATGGATTAAATACTTAACGGGACAGCAGTGCTATATTTTACAGCCTGTTCCATAGAAATTTATTTTTACTAGCCACTATCATGTTAGGTGTTGACCAGATTATTATCCGATTTTCTCCAACAACAAATGTCCTTCTATCTGCACGGTACAACGCCACCCATCACTAATAAAACTTGTTGCGACAGTCTCTGCAATCAAAGCTGGGCCTTGAATTTGCTGGTTTACAGTCATGGCAGTACGTTGGTACATAGGAATCAAAGATGAGTAACCATAGAGTTCAACCGATTCGATAGCCTCAGATTCAACTTTAACATGCGCCAGCTTAATACGATCTACCGGGCTTCGTAGCGCAACACGCACATTGACCAACTCCACCGGCAGATCAAGGGCATGACCATAACGGGCATGGTGCAATTGATGAAAGGCCTCACTGGCCGATTCAATATTTTCCCAGTCCACATTCAGGTAATAAGACTGTCCGTCATAACGCAGGTCCAGACTACATCTGATATTGATATGCTCCGCCTTGACCCCTTCGGCCATCAGGGCAAACCGGCCTTGTTCGATCAGTTCACTAAACAGGACGAGCAAATCACTCTCGGTCATATCTTGGCAAAGACCATTCACCGTACGCGAAAGTTGCCTGGCCCTCGGTGCCACCAACATACCCAAGGCCGACAACACCCCGGCATGGATGGGCACTAGCGCCTGGGTCATGCCCAACGCCTCCGCCAAAGCACAGACATGCAGACCGCCCGCGCCACCAAAAGACATCAAGGTCAATCCACGCGGGTCGATACCACGCTGGATAGACATCACCCTCAGGGCCTGGGCCATATGTTCATTGGCGATACGGATGATACCGGCGGCTGTCTCTTGTATTGATAAATCCAAAGCCTGACTCAATCGGTCGATGGCATCCCGTGCAGCCTGAATATCCAGTTGCATCTTTCCACCAAGAAAGGCTCCGGCCTGCAAACGACCCAGCACCATATTGGCATCGGTCACAGTGGCTTGCTTACCACCTTGCCCGTAACAGGCCGGCCCTGGATCGGCCCCGGCCGATTGAGGGCCAACCTGCAACAGGCCGCCGCTATCGAGCCAGGCGACGGAACCGCCGCCGGCCCCAATGGTGTGCATATCGACCATGGGCACCGCCACCGGATAGCGGCCAATATGGCCCTCATTGGTGAGCATAATGCTGCCATCAATAAGCGCCACATCGGTAGAAGTGCCCCCCATGTCAAAGGTCAGTAAGCGCTCACGTCCGATGGCCTGCCCAATGGCATGGGCCGCTGCCAATCCCCCAGCCGGGCCAGACAGCAACATATGCACAGCTTCATGTCCCGCTTGTTGCGCCGCAATAGTGCCACCGGAGCTTTGCATTACCGACACCGTCGCATCAGGCACACCGGCACAAAGCCGGGCCAGATAGCCTTCCACCAGAGGGCCAACATAGGCATTCAACCAGGTGGTCATGCCACGCTCGTATTCTTTATATTCAGGCAGAATTTCTGACGAGCAAGAAACAAAGCAATTTTCCGGCATCACAGCGACAATCTGTTTTTCAAACGTATCATCGATATAAGAGAACAACAGATTGACGGCCACCGCCTGCGGAGCAAGCTGTTTAACCTGAGCCTGCAAAGATTTCAAATCATCATCCGTTAAAGGCTCAACGACCTCCCCGGTGGCGGACAGCCGGCCACCGGTTTCCAGACAATATTCACGAGCAACCGGTGGGGTAACCGGTTTGGGTTGCAGCTGATATAGCGCCGCTCGGGCCTGACGGCCAATGGTGAGCATGTCACGTAGCCCACGGTTGGTAATGAACGCAGTTTTAACACCTTTGCCTTCCAGTACGGCGTTGGTCGCCACAGTCGAGCCATGTACGATATAAAAATCAATATCCGTATCCTCCATACCCAGTTCTCGCACACCTTGCAAGATAGCCTGCTCCGGTTTGGCAGGAGTGGAGAGCACTTTGTGGATACGCAACTCACCCTCGATCAGCAAAACAAAATCCGTAAAGGTACCGCCTGTATCAATGCCGAGTAAAACGCGTTTCAAAACCTGCCTCATATAATGTCTTTTTTGTAACCACCAGCACTTGTCAAACTACTCATGCCCCATATGATTTAGGCTGTAATCCTAACACATGGAACCTTTTCATTAAGTATGCCTCTAATGGGTGATAAATTTTTTGACTTAGCTTTATGGCAGAGCAGGGCAGCACGCATCGAGCTGCACTATATATAATGGACACATTAGGATTCGAGCACGATGCTATCGTGGATCTCAAAGCCTCTTGAAGATAAAAAACACATTTTTAAACGTGCCCTTAAGCCCATCAAATGGATGAGATACAGGGCTTGCAGTTGATTAACAAGTCATTCAGTATGCGCTCCATAATATGAACAATAATCTACTTATTAAAGTTGAACATCTCTCCCGTCACTACGGCCCCATCCAGGCAGTCAGCGCAGTGGATTTTGAACTTAAGCGCGGTGAAGTGCTGGGTTTTCTCGGTCCCAATGGCGCAGGCAAATCCACCACCATGCAAATGATTACCGGTAACCTGGCCCCATCTACGGGAAAGGTGACTATTTGTGGTGTCGATCTGCTGGATGACCCCAAAACCGCCAAGGCTGAAATCGGTTACCTACCGGAACAACCACCGGTATACCGCGACTTCACCGTCGATGAATATCTGAATTTCTGTGCTCGCATCAATCGCATTAGCAAAGACAAGATCAGCCGCGCCGTCGACCAGGCCAAACAACGTTGTGGCCTGACTGAAGTCAGCAAGCGCCTGATCGCAAATCTGTCCAAGGGTTTTCAACAACGGGTGGGCATCGCCCAAGCCATTATTCATTCCCCTGCCATCGTGGTACTCGATGAACCCACCGTCGGCCTCGACCCCATCCAGATCCGCGAGATCCGCAGCCTGATTCGTGAGTTGTCCAGTGAACACGGTGTGATCCTATCCACCCACATCCTGCCAGAAGTACAAATGACCTGTGACCGGGTACAAATTATCAACAAGGGCAAGCTGGTCTATTCCGATGATATTGCCAACCTTGACCAGCGCATGCGTGCCACCACCCTGTTACTCGAGCTGCGTAAGCCACCATCGGAAGACGTATTACAAAATCTGTCTGGTATTAATAGGTGTGAAGCCCTTGGTAACAATCATTTTCGTTTGCATCACACCCATGAGCAAAACCCTGCCGAACAAATCGCAGAACAGGCAGTGAAACAAGGCTGGGGTTTATTAACCCTAAGCCCGGAACGCAAATCTCTGGAGCAGGTGTTTGTCGAGATCACCAGCTCTGAACAATCCAGTAGTGAAGAGGGACAGGCGGCATGATGATCCTGACCATCGCTCAGCGCGAAATCCGCAGCCTGTTTTATTCACCCTTGGCCTGGGCCATTCTGGGGGTGACTCAACTCATTTTGGCGTACCTGTTTCTCAGCCAGTTGCAGGAATACATTCACCTGCAACCGCAACTGAAGATGATGGCCGCCGCACCGGGCATCACCGATGTTGTTATCCTGCCTATATATTCAAGTGCTGCCTTTATCATGATGATGGTCGTTCCCATGCTGACCATGCGCCTGATCAGTGACGAGCGACGCAATAAAA
This sequence comes from Gammaproteobacteria bacterium, assembly GCA_022712915.1. Lineage (GTDB taxonomy): Bacteria > Pseudomonadota > Gammaproteobacteria > UBA6429 > Thiohalophilaceae > JAHEDB01. The sequence continues at coordinate 35,621 of JAFLJQ010000110.1, forward strand.
CCCTGACCCTGCTATTTTCCGCCCCCATCAGCATGACCGAGATCATCGTAGGCAAATACCTTGGCATTGTCGCTTTTATGTTGATCATGGTGCTGATGATGACGTTGATGCCCTTATCTCTTACGATCGCCGCGACCCTCGACTTTGGTCTGCTCATGGCCGTCATCATCGGTCTGGTACTGATGGTCGCCGCCTTTGTCTCGGTTGGCCTGTATATGTCCACCCTGACCATACAACCCACGGTTGCAGCTGTTAGCACTTTTGGGATTTTATTATTGCTATGGATCATCGATTGGGCGGGCAATAAAGTTGTCGATGAAAACGCCAGTGGTGCACTGTCCTACCTTTCCATGCTGCGTCACTTTGAACCCCTGGGCAAAGGCATATTCAGTACCGGTGATATTATGTATTACCTGCTGTTTATCACCACCTTCCTGGTATTGAGCATCCGCCGCCTCGATGCCGATCGTCTACAAGGTTAGTCATCTATGGAAGTTACCAAACAATCTCGTCTGCATATCCGTCTGCAAAATATTATTTTTATGCTGTTGTTTCTCACCAGCATTATCCTCATTGCATGGTTGACTAACCGTTACAGCCTGCAGTTTGACTGGACAGCAGGGGGTCGTAACACCTTGTCCAATGCCAGTATTGAACTGGTCAAACGTATGCCCGGCCCGATCACCATCACAGCCTTTGCCACTGACAGTGAACTTGTACCCGTTAGAAAAACCATCCGTGAAGTCCTGGGCCGTTATCAGCTATATAAAGATGACATCAAACTCAGCTTTGTCGACCCCAACACCGCACCGGATCAAACCCGCGAGTTGGATATCCGTGTCGACGGTGAACTGGTGGTTGACTATCAGGGCCGAACCGAACACATCCAACAATTAAATGAAGAAATCATAACCAATACCCTGCAACGTTTGTTACGCAGTGGTGAGCGCTCACTAATATTTATCACAGGCCACGGTGAACGTCAGCCCGATGGCCATGCCAATCATGATTATGGCTCTTTCTTTAATGCCTTAGGCAAACAAGGCATCAAGGCCAGCAGTCAGGCTCTGAGCAGCCTGCCAAACATCCCCGATACAGCTGCGGCATTGGTGATCGCCAGCCCACGAGTAAAATTGCTGGAGGGTGAAGTCAAACTCATTCGTGAGCACGTTAAAAAGGGCGGTAATCTGCTGTGGATACGCGAACCAAAAGATAACTCCGGACTGAATGAGCTTGCCCAGGATCTCGGCATTGAATTTCAGGTCGGCACCATTGTTGACCCCACGACTCAACTGCTTGGCATTCCCGACCCCTCTTATGCCATTGTTGCCGAATACCCTGCCCACCCGATCATCCGCAGTCTGAACTATTTAACCATTTTTCCACGCGCGGGCAGTGTGACGCAAAAGGATGGCGAAAAAGACAAGTCTGATTGGGATGTAGCGCGTTTTCTTAACAGCGCTCCAACTAGCTGGCTGGAAACCGGATCTCTCGACGGTGCCGTACAATATGACGCAGGCAAGGACACCATGGGGCCATTATCATTGGGGCTGGCCCTGAGCCGCGAAAACGAGAGTAATAATGAAACCACGGCCAGCAAACAACAACGCATTGTCATCCTGAGCGATGGTGACTTCCTGTCCAACGCCTTTTTAGGTAACCAGGGTAACCAGAAGCTAGGCGAGAATATTATTAACTGGATCAGCAATGATGACAGCTTTATTGATATCCCGGCCAGAAGCTCACCGGATAAGGAAATTACCCTTAGCCAGGGCACTGGCATCACTATTGCGCTGATCTTCTTGATCCTGATCCCCCTTGGTTTACTGATCAGCGGTGTCATGATCTGGTTAAAACGCCGCAAACAGTAATCTTCGATTGAGCATAAATGAAAGAACTCTTACACAAACTTAACTCGCGCAGCCTGCTTAATATTGGCCTGTTACTTTTTATTCTGTTATTAATCTCCATGGTATGGCTTGAGCCAGGTAAGGAAGCAGAAAAAAAACCTGTACACCTGACTAAACTCAAGCAATCTGACATTCAAGACATAGAGCTACGACGGGCTAACGAAACCGACATCAAATTACAAAAACGAGATGGTGTCTGGTATATCACCGAACCTTACCAATTACCAGCCAATGACTTTCGGGCACAATCCGTTTCAACGCTGGCCGAAATCAAAAGTCATTTGCAATATGATGTAAAAACCATTGAGCTGAACAAATTCAAACTTGATAAACCTGAAATCAGCATCATCCTGAATAACAAGATCACACTGGACATCGGTGGTGTCGATCCAATTAAAAATCGGCGTTATGTCAAAAATGGTGAAACCCTGCATCTAGTCAGTGACACTTTTTATTATCAGATCGTTGGCAAAGTCACTGCCTACATCAGCTATCAAATGCTGCCTCCGGACATAAAACTCAGTAAACTGGTTTTGCCAAAATTCACGATCACCCTGCAAGAGGGTGACTGGAAGATCACACCGGAACAAAAAGACGTGTCGGCTGACAGCATCAACGAATTCGTCAATGAATGGCGACATGCCCAGTCGCTTGAAATCGCCAAATACAACGACAAACCACACAAGGCCAACTTCCAGGTATTTCAGGAAGGCAAAGATGAACCGACCAGGTTCAGCCTGATAAAAAAAAATGACAACACCTTTCTGATTCGTAACGATCTCAAACTACGTTACAAACTCTCAGATGAAACAGCTGAAAAATTACAAAAATTGCCCGACCCACCTGAGCCAGAAGAACCGCTTGCAACGGAACAAACGGACAATGAAAAAAAACAACCTGAATAATCTGGCCCAGTCCAATGCCTGAATTGCCTGAAGTCGAAACCACTCGGCGCGGCATCGAACCTCACCTGCTAAACCAGATATTTACCGGCGCCATCGTTCGGCAATCACAATTGCGTTGGCCCGTGCCTCGTGGACTGGCAAAAAAAATCAGCCAACAGTCCATTCATGCCGTTGAACGACGCGGTAAATATCTATTACTGAAACTTGAGCAGGGCACCATCATGTTGCATCTCGGCATGTCCGGCAGCCTACGCATTACCCCCAGCAAGACACCGCCAGAAAAACACGATCACATCGACTTGCAACTGGATAGTGGCCAGTGTCTACGCCTGCGTGATCCGCGTCGCTTTGGATCGTTGCACTGGGTCACTGGCGAGCCACTACAACATAGCCTGTTAAAAAATCTTGGGCCAGAGCCTTTAACCGCTGATTTAAATACCGCGTATTTGTTTCAAAAATCACGTAAACGCAAACTTGCCATCAAACTGTTTATCATGGAAAGCAAGATCGTGGTTGGAGTAGGAAACATTTATGCCAGCGAAACTTTGTTTCATGCTGGTATTCGCCCAACACGTGCTGCCGGTCGGGTCACTCGGGCCGAATACAAACGACTCGTGCATGCCATCAAAGAGGTTCTTAAAGCCGCCATCCAATCAGGTGGCACGACCTTGCAGGACTTTACCAATAGCGAGGGAAAGCCAGGTTATTTCCAACAAAAACTCCATGTCTATGGCCGTGCCGATGAGGCCTGCCATACCTGTGGTACACCCATTAAACATCGAGTGATGGGGCAACGCGCCAGTTACTATTGCCCTCAATGTCAAAGCTGATGAAACAAGAAAATATCACAGACATTGTATTTGATGTTGGCCGCGTGCTGATCGACTTCAGCTATGATGATTTTTTTGCCTGGCTGACAACACAAGGTGCCAATATTAATAGTGTTGCAGACTTTAGTGAGAAAACAGACCTATTGGCCTATGAACATGGGCATATCACGGATGAACAGTTTCTTACCAAACTAAACTATTTATTAAACAGACCAGTAGACAGGCACACGCTAATTACCAGATGGCTGGATCTGTTTGAACCAATCAGTGACATGTTACAACTTGCCGAACAATTAAAGGGAAATTATGGTGTCTATTTGTTGAGCAATACCAGCGCCCTGCACTGGCAACATATTGTGCCTTGTTATGATCTAAGCCAGATAAGCCACGGCCTATTGGCCTCATTTGAAGTAGGTGCCATGAAACCCGATGCGGCCATTTTTCGTGCCGCAGAACAACAATTCAAGCTTAATCCTCATACTACGGTCTTTATTGACGATATAACAGATAATACTGAGGGAGCAATACGCTGCGGCTGGAAGGGAATCCACCACAAAAATTCACACGATACCCGACAGCAATTGCAAACACTTGGCATAATACTTAAAACAGAAGACTAGCTGGAACGTTCATGATTAACAAATATGCCTTAAAGTCCCTGTGGCGCGAATGGCGTGGCCTTATCATTTTTATTGTCATGTTGATTATCGTGAGAGGAGCCGTGGCTGACTGGTATTCAGTTCCCACCGGTTCTATGAAACCAACTATCATCGAAGGCGACCGCGTCTTTGTAAATAAAGTGGCCTATGGCCTGCGAGTACCTTTTTCCAAGTCGATCATCACCCTGTGGGGAGAGCCTGAGCGTGGCGAGATCGTGGTATTTTATTCCCCTGAAGATGAAATCCGTTTAATTAAACGTGTTATCGGACTGCCAGGCGATACCCTCGAAATACACGACAATAAATTAATGATCAATGGTCAATTTATCGAATACAGCCCGGCCAACAAGGACTACCCCGTCACAATCTGGCAAAACGAAATCAACCGCAATGTTATTGATGAACAGGTTGGCCGTCACCGTCATCCCATTGCTCTGACCCCAGCCGATATCCAGATAGAAGACTTCGGGCCAGTAAAAGTACCGAACAACCACTACTTCATGATGGGCGATAACCGCCACAACAGTGCCGACTCACGTGTCATCGGTTTTGTCGACCGCTCAAGGATCCTCGGTCGTGCCAGCCATGTGGTGTTATCATTGGATTATGAAAACTACTATTTGCCACGTAGGGAACGCACACTGATTGAGTTGCCCTGACCGAATTACTCTGTTTCAGATTGATTATTTCACTACCGCCTGTCCTTCCCCCCGTTTATCACTTGCAGCACTAACCTTGCCCTGTTTTTTATCCCAAACCACGACATGCATGTTGCCATAATTATTTTCGAGAGATTTTAACTCATGCCCCAGACGCTTTAGACCAGTCACTTCTTTCTGGCTAAAAGCTTCCGCTTCATGCTGAATATGGTCGGGAAGATACTGGTGATGATAACGTGGTTGGTTGACAATACTGTTAACATCTTTGCCGTCAATAAAGTCAAGAATGCCATGCAATACCATGGTAATAATTCGACTGCCACCGGGTGTGCCGATAATGGCAACATGGTCTTTGTTTTCGACAAAGGTTGGACTCATGCTGGATAACATACGTTTGCCCGGTTCTATGGCATTGGCCTCTGCCCCGACTAAACCGTAGACATTAGGCTCACCTGGTTTGGAAGAGAAATCATCCATTTCATCATTGAGTAAAACACCTGTACCAGGAGAAACAAAACCAGATCCAAAGGGATAGTTAATACTCAGTGTTGCACTAACACGATTACCTTCTTTATCCAGAATCGAAAAATGTGTCGTATGAAAACCACTGTCTTTTGTGGCAACAGGCTTAAGCTCACTGCTGGGCGTAGCTTTATTCAAATTAATGGATTGTTGTAATTGCTTGGCGTACGCAATATCAACCAGCTTATTTACAGGCACTTTAACAAAGTCAGTATCACCCAGGAATTCCGCCCGATCCCGATAGGCGCGGCGCATAGCTTCAACGATCACATGTTTTCTTTTTACAATAGATAATTTTTCCAGTTCAAAGCCATTCAATATATTTAATATTTGAATAATCGCAATACCACCAGAGGAAGGGGGAGCCACCGATGTTATGCGGTAACCTTTATATGTTCCCGTCACTGGTTTACGTTCAACAATCCTATAATCACGAAAATCTTGTTGTGTCCAGTTACCGCCGGCAGCACGATTACCCACCACCAGCCGTTTTGCGATATCACCTTTATAAAAGCCGTCATGGCCACCTTGTGCCAGCACTGTAAGTGTTTTAGCAAGATCCACCTGTTTAATGATGTGACCCAGAGCAGGCACATCATTATCTTTCAAAAAAATTTTGGCCGCTGCTGGTGAGGTTCTTAATACCTTTAAACGTAACGTTGCCATGCGCTGATAATGCGGTGTGACTTGAAAGCCATTTCGCGCAACGCGAATGGCTGGGGCAAGACTCTTGCTCAATGGCAAGCGGCCATATTTTTTTGCTATATGCACCAGCGCTGCCGGTTCACCGGGAATGCCCGCCGCTAACGGGCCATCAACGGATAAATGTGGAATAACATCACCCATAGTATCGAGATACATATCGCGGTGTGCCGCCAAAGGTGCTTTTTCACGGCCATCGATCATCACCTGTTTAGCATCACTCACACGATGCAATAACCAAAAGCCACCACCACCGAGACCAGAGCTATAGGGTTCCACCACGGCAGTAGTTGCACTCACCGCCACGGCAGCATCAAAGGCATTACCGCCAGCTTGTAAAATTTCAAACCCGGCAGCAGTCGCTGTGGGATGGGCGCTGGCGATGGCTGCTTGGGGGGGACTACTGGCCGCATACAAGTTAGCATTAAAAATAATACTGGCAATCAGGATAAATGTAATTCTCATAGCAAGTTTTTTCCATTTATTAACTAAAAATAAAAATCGCTCAATGGATGGTTACACCACTAATCCATTTTCGACATTTTCTATCCGTCTGAATATTATCCAAAGGTATTGCTATTCAGTAATGCATATTATTATGTAACCGATACACGCAAGACATGATGCCATAGGTCTCACAACTAACAAAGTAAAGATCATTGCTGGAAAATTAATCAACGTTTGCCTTGTCGGAATATTTTAACTCCAGTCTGCCGTATGAGTCCAAGGTGTATACAGCACAGCACTTCGTTCACTGCAAAATATGCACCCGCACATTAAATATATGAACTGTTGCGGTGAGAGCCCATAAAATCAGCATCACCCTTTTAGTTAAAGGCTTATGAGGCCTAAAATAAAGATGAAGCATAAAAAGTAACGGTAAAACACATTTTGCAGCCTTTGTTGTTTATATTTTTAAACGGTATTAATATTTAATTAGAACAACAGTAATAAACGAATAACAAATATGTTCGAGGTGACAAGCGGAAGATCATTAAACGTAAGCTTGTACAGGGAAATCATTCATAGTATCTACAACACAAACCGGAGTTTAACCAACAAAAAAAACTCTAACATTTTACAAAAACTGAGTTATACGCTGAGGTATCAATCAATAAATTTCGTTAATCACTATTTTATAACCTATCAAAACAGTCATTTATTATAATTTGCAAGTTTTGATCTAAGTCAAATCCATCTTCAATATTACTCTAGTAACATCAGACCATCGTTGGAGGTAAGGTTGTATACTTTCCATTAAAAACTTTGCAGAATAAATTAGTAACTATAATTTTTAATATAAGGGACTGCTGAATAATAATAATGAGTAAATCGATTACCAGGTCACAATTTCTAAAGGGTGACTTTAGTAGTACGCAGCGTCATATTCGACCACCATGGTCAAATAGTGAGCGTGCATTCACTGGAAACTGCACTCGTTGTGACGCCTGTATATCCATTTGCCCAGAACACATCCTCACAAAAGACAACAAGGGTTTTCCACTCATAAATTTTCATAAGGGTGAATGCACTTTCTGTGGAGAATGTGCAAAGGCCTGTGATGCTGGAGTATTAAAGAACAACAACACATCACATCCATGGACCTTAACAGCCAACATTGGAAATAAATGTCTACCTTTACAAGGTGTAGTCTGTGGTCGTTGCGCCGAAGAATGTGAAACAAGCGCTATTCGCATGCGGTATGTGATTGGAGGCATCGCCATTCCGCAGCTGGAAAATAAATCTTGTAACGGCTGTGGTGCCTGTTTTCGGGTCTGCCCTGTCACCGCTATCGAATTATCCTATAACGGAGCAAATACATGAATGAAGTGGAAACAAACGAAGTCATTAACATCTGTGGTGTTCTTATCCACGCTATTCCCGATCAGGTGTCACAGGTACAAACAAAGCTATTACAGTACGAAGGTGTCGAAATCCACAACGTCACCGAAAATGGGAGACTGATCGTCACGATTGATCACCCGGATCGCTACCTGATGGCGGATACCATCAATCACTTGAACAACGTAGAGGGTGTTCTCTCTGCAGCCATGATTTATCAACATAACGAATAACTTATACGAGAGCTAACAGGAGGCCTTCCGCATGAAACTGACAAGGCGTGATTTTATTAAGAATAATGCCATCGCTGCCACCGCTACTGCGGCTGGTGTTACCCTGCCCGGTATCAAGTTTGCCGAGGCACAAAATCGAGACATGATCCGTTGGGATAAGGCACCCTGCCGTTTTTGCGGCACAGGTTGTAGTGTTCTCATCGGCACCAAAGATGACAAAGTGGTCGCCACTCAAGGGGATCCCGATTCACCGGTCAACCGTGGCCTCAACTGTATCAAGGGTTACTTTCTATCCAAGATAATGTACGGCAAGGATAGGCTGACCAAACCATTGTTGCGCATGAAAAATGGTAAATACGACAAAAATGGTGATTTTCAAGAAGTAAGTTGGGATAAAGCCTTCGATGTCATGGCCCAAAAATGGAAAGAGGCACTGAAGAAAAAAGGACCAACGTCTGTGGGTATGTTTGGTTCCGGACAATGGACGGTGTGGGAAGGCTACGCGGCCTCCAAACTACTCAAAGCCGGTTTCCGTTCTAACAACCTCGATCCCAATGCCCGTCACTGTATGGCCTCAGCCGTAGGTGCCTTTATGCGCGGCTTTGGTTCCGATGAACCTATGGGTTGTTACGATGACCTGGAACATGCCGATGCCTTTGTACTATGGGGCTCTAACATGGCTGAGATGCACCCCATCCTGTGGTCGCGTTTGACGGATACCCGTCTGACCAAACCCGGTTGTGAAGTGCATGTACTTTCCACCTTTACACACCGCAGCTTTGACTTGGCCGATAACGGCATGATATTTGTCCCACAAACCGATCTGGCCATTCTGAATTACATTGCCAACTACATTATTCAGACCAAGGCCTACAACAAGGACTTCATTAATAAACACGTCAACTTTAAGAAGACACCTACCGATATCGGTTATGGTTTACGACCCACTCACACGCTGGAAAAGAAAAAAACCGGCAAGGGTGGCAAACTGAGCAAGATTAGCTTTGAAGAATATGCCAAGTCTATATCCAAATATACCCTGAGCTATACCTCAGAACTCAGTGGCGTACCCAAGAAAAATCTGCTGCGTCTAGCCAAGTTATACGCCGATCCCAAAAAGAAAGTCACCTCTTACTGGACCATGGGCTTCAACCAGCATACTCGTGGTGTGTGGGCCAACGGCCTGATGTATAACGTGCATCTGTTGATGGGCAAGATCTCCGAACCCGGTAACAGTCCTTTCTCTCTGACAGGCCAACCTTCCGCCTGTGGTACCGCACGTGAAGTCGGCACATTTTCCCATCGTCTGCCCGCCGATCTGGTGGTAAAAAAGAAGGCACATCGCGACTTTGCCGAAAAGATCTGGAAACTGCCCTCTGGAACCATTCCAGCCAAACCCGGCTTCCACGCCGTATTACAAAACCGCATGTTGAAAGACGGTAAGCTGAATGCCTACTGGGTAATGTGTAATAACAACATGCAGGCCGCCGCCAACATGAACGAGGAAACGCTACCCGGTTATCGCAACCCGGAAAACTTCATTGTCGTATCCGATCCTTACCCCACCGTTACCGCACAAGCAGCCGACCTGATTCTGCCCACCTCCATGTGGGTAGAGAAAGAAGGTGCCTATGGTAATGCCGAACGCCGCACCCAGTTCTGGCGCCAACAGGTCAGCGCACCCGGTGAATCCAAATCCGATCTTTGGCAATTGATGGAGTTTTCCAAACACTTCAAGGTAGAGGAAGTCTGGCCAGCGGATCTGATCGCCAAAATGCCACAGTACAAAGGTAAAACCCTGTATGACGTGCTGTACAAAAATGGCCAGGTTGATAAATACAAAAAACAAACCGTCACAGACAAGCAAGGTAACCGCTATCAGAATGACGAAATGGATCACTTTGGCTTTTACGCACAAAAAGGCCTGTTTGAGGAATATCGTCTCTTTGGTACAACCGGCCCCAAAAAAGGGCATGACCTGGCTGAATTTGATCAATACCACGCAACACGCGGAATGCGCTGGCCGGTGATTAACGGTAAGGAAACCTTGTGGCGTTACCGCGAAGGTTATGATCCTCTTGTTGGAAAAGGCAAAGATGTTGAGTTCTACGGTAAAAAAGACGGTCGCGCCAATATTATAACGGCCCCTTTTGAAGCCGCTGCCGAATCTCCCGATAAAGAATATGATCTGTGGCTTTCCACTGGTCGAGTTCTGGAACACTGGCATTCCGGTTCCATGACCCGTCGTGTACCGGAACTGTACCGAGCCTTCCCCGATGCCGTGGTGTTCATGCACCCGGATGATGCTAAGAGACGTGGTCTGCGTCGGGGTATGACCGCAAATATTGTCAGCCGCCGAGGTGAAATGACCGCCGAGATCGAAACCCGTGGCCGTAACCGCCCACCGGAAGGCCTGGTATTCGTCCCCTGGTTTGATGCCAGTAGACTGATAAACAAGCTGACCCTCGATGCAACCGATCCTCTCTCAAAAGAAACGGACTATAAAAAATGTGCCGTGAAGATCGTCAAAGTATAACTGTGACGAGCCATGGGCAACGTCGACAACAAGGTCGATCAGTATCGGCGGCGCTTTTTGATTCGCACCGCCGGTCAGGCCTGTGGTGCTACGTTGCTGGGCATGGGCTTGATCACCTTTTCCAATCAAGCCCAATCTTTGCCCGCTACCGCCATACGTCCACCAGGCGCACTGGCAGAGAAAGATTTTCTTTCTGCCTGCGTGCGTTGCGGTCTATGTGTACGGGATTGTCCTTACGATACCTTGAAACTGTCCAAACTAGGTGATGCTGTGACAACCGGGACACCTTATTTTGTTGCGCGTGACATCCCTTGCGAGATGTGCGATGACATTCCCTGTGTAGTCGCTTGCCCAACCGGCGCACTTGATAAGAGTCTCACCAATATCGACGATGCCCGCATGGGCCTGGCCGCCCTGGTCGATCAGGAAAACTGTCTCAACTACCTTGGTCTGCGTTGCGATGTCTGTTATCGCATCTGCCCACTAATCACTAAAGCCATTAGTATTGAAGTACAACGTGATCCACGCACAGGCAAACACACCTTGTTTATTCCCGTGGTTCACTCCAATGCCTGTACTGGTTGCGGCAAGTGTGAACAGGCCTGTGTTCTGCCGGAGGCGGCTATCAAAGTACTACCAGTACGACTGGCCAAAGGGGCATCGGCTCAACACTATCGTCTTGGCTGGGAAGAAAAACGTAAGGCCGGTGGCAGTCTTGTCACCCCCGATAGCAAGCATCAATACAATCTACCGCAAGGTTATCAATATGATAATGACGGTCGTGGTCTGACCAAAGACAAGCAGGCCAAACCCACTCCATTTGCCAATAACCCCCTCGACACCCTCAACAAGCAACCGGAGCGCAAGCAATGAGTGCCCTATTGAGACCCGGTTCTGAAGCAATAGAAGTCAATGGCTGGTGGTTTGCCCATCGGTGGCTGTTTATACGACGTGGCATGCAACTTAGTATACTCACGTTATTTTTAATCGGCCCCTGGTTTGGTATATGGGTCATTAAGGGCAACATCACTTCATCCTTACTACTGGACGTGATACCCCTGAGTGATCCCTACTTATTGATTCAAAGTCTATTTGCTGGTCACTGGCCGGAAACCACGCTTGTGATAGGCGCGGCAATCATCACCCTGTTTTACTTTCTAATCGGTGGTCGGGCTTACTGCGGCTGGATCTGCCCTGTCAACATGATCACTGATTTTGCAGCATGGTTGCGGCAACGCTTTAATATCAAAAGTGGTGCACATCTTCCACGTCAGAGTCGTTACTGGATCCTGGCCATGACCCTCAGCGGCGCAGCCATCACAGGCAGCCTGTTGTGGGAACTGGTCAATCCCGTCACCCTGCTCTATCGCGGGTTAATCTTCGGCATGGGTTCAGTCTGGCTATTAATGCTGGCACTGTTCTTATTTGACCTGCTGCTCAGCCCACGTGGTTGGTGCAGTCATCTCTGCCCCATGGGAGCCTTCTACAGTCTGTTAGCCAAATACGCTCCTTTACGTATCAGCGCGAGCAAACGTGAAAAATGTAATGACTGCATGGACTGTTATGCCGTTTGTCCCGAACCTCAGGTCATTCCACCGGCACTCAAAGGTGCTCAGCAAGGGAATGGCCCGGTTATCCTCGATATTAACTGCACCAATTGTGCACGCTGTATCGATGTCTGTTCAGAAAATGTTTTTAAATTTAGCCATCGTTTTAATAATTCAATTCAATCAACCCATAATTTCAAGCAAAGTGAGGTCCTGTCATGAACCATTTACTCAAGCGCACGACAATCATGCTTGGCATAACACTCATCGTTCCCACTATTAATGCAGCAGAAGTGGAATCCTTGCGAGGTTCACAGCCTCTTAGTGAAAATGCCAAACAACCCGTATCCAAAAAATGGCAGTCAGATCGACCGCCTATAACAAGAGATTTTGTACAACAACCGCCCCTGGTTCCTCATTCTATTGAAGGCTACGTCATTAATATAAAATCAAATAAATGCCTGAGCTGTCATAGTTGGGCAAATTATAAAGACAAGGGGGCGACCAAGATCAGCCTGACCCATTTCACCGATAGAGATGGACATGATCTAGCCAATGTCTCAGCACGACGTTATTTCTGCACCCAATGTCACGCGCCACAAGTCGATGCCCAACCACTGGTTAAAAATACCTTTACACCCGTAAAAGGCATCATAGGTCGATAAGCCTGTGGCATACATTATGCGAAGAATTACTAGACAGGACTAGATTATGTCAGACAAAAACAAACGTAATAAAGTAAAACAAGTAGTAGCTGACCTCTGGCAGACAATGAAAAACCCCAGCGCCAAATATTCTCTTGGCACACTACTTGGTGTTGGAATTGTCGCCGGTGTTATCCTCTGGGGTGGCTTCAACACAGCGATGGAGATGACAAACACTGAAAGCTTCTGCATCTCCTGCCATGAAATGCGGGACAACGTGTATGTAGAGTATAAAAACACCATTCACTACAATAACCGTAGCGGAGTGCGTGCCACTTGCCCTGATTGCCATGTACCCAAAGAATGGCATTTAAAGATACTACGCAAGATCAAGGCCAGTAATGAACTGCTGCATAAGGCACTTGGCTCCATTGATACACCAGAGAAATTTGAAGCCAAGCGACTCACGCTGTCCCGTAATGTCTGGAAGACAATGAAAGAAAATGACTCACATGAATGCCGTAACTGTCACGACTTTGAGTCCATGGACTATGCGCGGCAAGGCCGCCGAGCTGTCAAAAGCCATACCAAAGGTTTTGACGCTGGCAAAACGTGCATCGATTGCCATAAAGGTATAGCCCATTCACTACCTACCATGTACAAAGAAGACCCAAGTGCCGCATTCCCAACAGGTAAATAATAAATTTAATTTAAACGTCGCATAACAAATAAAAAAGGTGGGCTATGCCCACCTTTTTTATTTTTGTAATTAAACTTGGTGAAAAAAATTTCTCTATAATCCATCTGTCTACAAAAACTCCCTACTCAACCTATTAGCCGATGTCTTTATTTTAGATCATAGCCAACAGCTCCGGGTTAGGCTCAGGGTGAGTTAAATGATTAATGTAATTAGACAATGTTTTTATCGACACCACCAACATCACTTCAAGGATCTGTTGTTTTGTAAAGCCGGCATTTATAAATTTCTCTATCGCAACATCACCAGGACGGCCCCGACTTTCAACAACAGCTTGAGTAAATTTAACCAACGCAGCATCTTGTACATCATCAATCACATCACCCGCATTAAGCGCATCCAGTGTTTGCTGATTTGCCTGTTTCATTTTACCAATCGCCCGGTGTGCCACGATACAAAAATCACATTGATTTTGAACACTGGCGGCCAATAAAGCGACTTGTTGCTGACCTGGGGTAAAAGACGTTTTATCGATCAGTGCATTTAATGCCAGATAACCTTCAAGCGTGGTGGGGGCTTCCGCCATGTAGGCAAACAGATTTGGAATATATCCATAACCCTGATTGATTTGAGCCAATATGGATTTTGCCTCTTCTGAGGCCGTTTCTAGCGTGTGGAACGTAAAGTCAGTCATTTATCTTCTCCTCATTAATATTTTGTCATGCCGAGTTTAGAGGCTATACTCAGGACGATGAATGACAATAAATACGCATTAAATGCTAAATCGTCCGAATTTGACGCATTATCAGAAATCCTGTCCCTGCTAGAACTGGATGTTGATATTTACCACAACGCAAAAGTCTGCGGTAACTGGCGCATTGATGAGCATCTACTCGGCGCGACCTGCTTTCATATCGTGACCCTGGGGAGTTGCCAGCTCTATGTGCCAGACCATGAGCCGGTTGAGCTACAGTGCGGCGACCTGGTTATTTTCCCGCGTGAGACCACCCACCACATGCTACCCATCGAATCACAAGAGGGTAAACAACAACACCTGTCCTTTACACAGGCAGAATTAATCACCGGCACCGGCTTACTCTGCGGCGAGGTGCGGTTCCAACACAAAGGAAGCCACTACCTGTTAGATGCCTTACCAGCCTTTTTTATAATTCAAAACACTCGCAATAATCATTGGCTAAGCGCATTACTGAAGATGATAGTTTACGAAAACACCCATTCCCAGCCAGCATCAAAATCCATCATCAACCGTTTGTCTGAATTATTATTTACCTATGCCTTACGCCAATATCTCGAAGACAAGCCTGATGAATCCGGTATACTGGCCGTGTATGGTGACACCAGACTACTAAAAGCGATCCGCTGCATCCACCAGGCACCACAACAAAACTGGACACTAGAGTACCTCGCAAAAGAAGCAGGACTATCACGCACCGTCTTTGCCGAAACATTTAAAACCATCAGTGGCTGGACACCGGGACAATACTTAATCTGGTGGCGCATGCAACTTGCCTGGTCTTTATTAAATAAGGGAGAATCTGTATCACAGGCTGCAGAACGCATCGGATACAAATCTGAATCTGCCTTTTCACGTGCATTCAGTAAAATGTTTTCAGTTAGCGCAGGAAAAGTCAGGCGGGGTTTATAATGATCAAGCACTCACTACAGGCTTTTCAAAACATCGATATATTAATATGCAACTCAGGATAGCCTAAATGACACCCCCCACAATACTCTGGTACTTCGCTGATCCCATGTGCTCCTGGTGCTGGGGTTTTACACCGGT
Source organism: Gammaproteobacteria bacterium (assembly GCA_022712915.1). Classification (GTDB taxonomy): domain Bacteria; phylum Pseudomonadota; class Gammaproteobacteria; order UBA6429; family Thiohalophilaceae; genus JAHEDB01. Next base: position 51,111 of record JAFLJQ010000110.1, read on the forward strand.
TTTCGAGAAAATCCAGGCCGCTTATAGTGATCGTATCAATCTCGCCCTAATGATGGGAGGCTTACGTCCGGGGACAACAAACCCCCTGACCGCAGCCGCAAGGGATGAGATCCTGCATCACTGGCATGACGTCAATAAATTAACCGGTCAAGCCTTTAATTTTGAAGGTGCCCTGCCAGAAGGTTTTATCTATGATACCGAACCGGCCAGCCGTGCAGTAATCACCATGGCCGCTCTTAGCCCAGAGCAGATTTTTCCTTACTTCAAATCTATTCAGTCAGCTTTTTATCTCGAAGACCAGAATGTCACAAACGATGACACACTGGCCGAACTGGCACAGCAACAAGGCTTATCTGCCGATAAATTTTATGTCCACTTTCAAACAGATGGCGTAAAAGAAGAAACGCAACAACATTTCCAGCGCACACATCAATCCGGAGTGAGCGGTTTTCCAACACTGGTACTGCAAAGGGAATCTGATTTTGAAGTGATAACCAGAGGTTATCAATCATTTGATACGCTTTCAGAACAGGTTGAAAATTGGTTAAAAAAAACTGTTCAGTGAAATTTGTGGATTAAAAATGCAATGAATTCAAAGTTACTTGATCACCAAAAAATACTCGGCCATTTCACTAAAATATGGTATTTAAATCATTTCATTAGAAAATTATTTCACAGAGAGAACCTAAAAACTCTACTGAAGAGCCATATTTTTTTCTTAAGTTTAATATCCTGCTCTATAACAAACATAAATGCCACCGAAGTAAATACCAAACCCTCATCAGGAATGGATTTACCCTTTGGGGAACCTGTTACTGAAAATCCATCATAACAAAAAAGTTGGTTTGACGGCTACACCATCATACCGAGTTTGATGGTAAAAAATATCTACTTTAGATATGTTGATGGTGATAATTTCAATCGGATTGATAAAGAGGCACCACTAGGCATCATGGTTGAAGAGAGGCACATAACACCAGGTATCACCTTCCGCAGCCCAATCTCATTTACAGATAGCCACATCAGAGGATTAAACATCGGTGCATTCTTTGAAACTGCTTTTTCTACTTTTGAAGTAACTAAACAGAAAATTTCCAATAGCAGCGGCTTATCGGAACAAGATCTTGGCACAGAAGTTCATGGACAGGCATTAGACCTTGTCTATATTCTCTATATCCAATACCACGACACCTATTTTGTGACAGACAAAAAACATGCCATTCGTTTTGGCCTTGGTGGCGGGATGGGGTATTACACCGCAAAGGGTAATATTTATCTCACGGAAAACACCCAGGAATGGCAAAAAATAAACATTGATTTTAATGATAAACATGCAATCCTCAAGGGAATGATCGAATACCAATTTGGTGAGTTCCTATTATCTATCAAAGATAGGGGGCTAGTCCATTTTTTTACCGGATATAAAAGCACCCTTCGCGAAAGAACCATTGAGGCCGCATATGTATACGAATTTTAAGAGAGAGGCTCTGGCACCCAGCTTAACAACCCGCCCGTAGGGTGAATTAGCAAGCGTAATCCACCGTACGTCTCAACCCCAACACACCTGCACAAATGTCAATATCACTCTCCCCCCAATCCATTGAGTAGTCCCCACTATAGATACTACCTAAATGTTGAATAAGGCCATTCTATCTGACCCTTGGCTAAACTATCGATGCAAAGCATGTGTTCCAATAACTCCACCCATACCTCAATAACTCTTACCTAGACACCCAGCTTAAGCATCCTTATTTGCTGCACCAAGACTTGAGCCTGAATTTTCTTGAAGAAACATAACTCATTGAGCGTTAATGATAATATGCAATTTTTTAAAGTGGGTATACACACAAACCCACACAGATAGGCCTTCTCTAATAATATAAAAAAATTGTTCTCTATGACCAGGGTATAAATATGCTGACAGAACTTGAAAAGCCACTTTCAACACCATTTGCGTCATATGCGGTAACAACAAAGTAATATGTTGTATTTCCCATCAAGTTATCTAAAACATATGTTGCAATCCCCGGATTGGGTAAATCAATCACATCAAGATAGCGGTCAGGTGATGTCCCAGAGTAAATCTTATATCCTCCTAAATTAGTTAATGGGCTATTGTCTGTGTACGCAGTTGGGGGTACCCAGGTTAATGTTGCAGATCCATTACTTGCTGGCTTAGTTACAACTTCGATATTGAATGACGCCAAACTTGCCGTATCAATGCCATCTGTAACGCTAATTATTACATTGGAATAAGTACCAACATCTACACTCGAAGGTGTCCCTATCAAGCGCCCTGTACTGGCGTTAAACGTCGTCCAGGAAGGTTGATTAACTATATTAAACGTTAGTGCATCACCATCACTGTCCATCACGGTCGGGGTAAAGTTATAGGCATCGTTCTCGTAAACGTATCTAACCGGATCTCCACCAATAATTGGTTTATTATTCACAGGGGGCACGGGCTTATTCATGACGTCGACATTGAATGGTGCCAAATTTGCTGTATCTGTGCCATCTGTAACGCTAATTATTACATTGGAATAAATACCAATATCTGCACTCAAAGGGGTTCCTGTCAAGCGCCCTGTATTGGCGTTAAACGTCGCCCAGGAAGGTTGATTGACTATATTAAACGTTAGTGCATCACCATCACTGTCCGTCACGGTCGGGATAAAATGATAGGCATCGTTCTCATAAACAGACCTGACAGGATCTCCATCAATAATTGGTTTATTATTCGCAGGGGGCGCGGGCTCATTCATAACGTCGATATTGAATGGTGCCAAATTTGCTGTATCTGTGCCATCTGTAACACTTATAATTACATTGGAATAAATACCAATATCTGCACTCAAAGGGGTCCCTGTCAAACGTCCTGTACTGACGTTAAACGTCGCCCAGAAAGGTTGATTGACTATGTTAAACGTTAGCGCGTCACCATCAATGTCCGTCACAGTCGGGGTAAAATAATAAGCATTGTTCTCGTAAATAGACCTAACAGGATTTCCGCTAATAGTTGGCGGGGTATTTATGGAACCCACAGGGGGAGAAGAATTAGCGATATTAAAATTTACATAAAAGGGAACGGGTGCACTCTGATCCGCAAAGAAGACATCAATATATAACTCATAATTTCCGTCTTGATACTGAGAGAGATCAACATCCATACTATAAGGGGGCGCGCTATCTGCTGGAAACTGTGAGTGAGACAATGAACTGTTTTTGCAGCAATAAAAAATGACCCGGCTAACCCCCCTTGCCGACCAATCACTTCCCTCCTGAAAGTGTACATATATATTCCCTTCGACAGCAGATCCTTCCAAGGTTTTCGCCTTACTCAAATCAGCATTTGAACTTACCATTGCTACGGCATTTTTCCCTATTGTTCCCGTATTGTTGTTATCCGGCTTGTTAGCATTGCTTTCCGTCTCAACAGAACCACCACCACAAGCGGATAAAATAAAAATTGAAATTAACAATAGAACAAAACGCAAATTTAAAACCATCATTCAAAATTTTCCAAATTTTCAATATGAACACGATAGGCATGATACTTTTATCGCTGATGTTCTTTATTTCGTACGCAAGAGATGGTTGCCGTAGCTCAGGTTTATTGTTTGGGGAACCTGTCACACTTATAAGGTGTTAGGCTGTAAAATCATGATGGGTATCACAAAAGCCGTGTGTCCAAAGTCTTAATTTAAACAGCATGTTTTAATTAAAAATAGACAGTGGCCTTTATTAGCTAGTGGTTTAATGCCTCTAGCGGTCTGATGAAAAATAAACTGACATTAGAACCTGAGAAAGCCCCACAAAAATGGAATAAGCATAAAATACTGAGTAATAGCCGAAACTACAAAATAGCTTAAATAAAGCTATTTATGAATATTAATGATAACGATTTTTCCTGGTATTATTTGTCATAAACATCAGTTCCAGTTTGTTGGCAAACCTTCAGTTTTAAAGTTGTCGATTTAGATAAAATTTATATGGGGTGACTCCAGGGTCAAATCTTGGTTTTTTCTAACATTAGAAATTATTAATGATTAAAGCAGACTTTGTTTTTCTATCACTCTTAAGCAAATGTCCCACAACCGCTATTGAATCCTTTTGCTCCAGAAAAATGTTCAATGGACATAGGCATATGAGTGCTCAGGTAAAAATCAACATTAAATTTACACCCAGTACACCGAGCTAAATAGGTAGTTAATCAATCGGTGAAAGCCCTGTACACAGAAAGAGCTAGCCACTCACTGTGGCCTCTAGTCATCGGACTGTTATCGTAAAAAACACCGTTAAGCGTTGACAAGGGAACATGCAAGCTTGGTATAGAGTTCCAAAACCAGTCTTGAGAACGTCACCTTGTGGTGTGAAAGTCCTTAACAAAGGGAAAGATGATACGTCTTGCTGGAGATCGTGACACGAAGTACGATGCAATCTGAAACGAGAATGAATCGTCTACGATAGGAAATAGGCTATAACAGCGTTCATATTTCGTATCACTGCTGTCCCGTTAATAATCTAAAAATCACGTACCTAGCGAGTACTTAACGGCTTGAGGAGGTTGAAATGAGCGTGAGACATGAAAATTTTTTATAAAACACATATTACTGCAAAGGTCGCAAAGAGGCGCAAAAAAAGAATAAATTCGGTAATTTATAAATAATGAGCTTAAAGTCTAAAGATAACTCATTCACAGTTAATGATAATACGCTATTTCTTAACGTGGATGTCCGTGCACATGATCATGACGTAACGAGAGAGTTACTAAAAGCCATTTTTTCTCAGACTAACAGGGTTCAATTTTGCTTGAAAAACAAATGAATATGCTTGCATAAGCATTGTAAATTGATACAGCTAAATTTTCATTTTACTTTTACTCGAAATATACCCGCATCAACCGAGCTAACAACGACACGTTGACCTCGGTTGATATGTTCAACATCTGCATCCTGATCGATTTCTACACGCCAACTAATGCCGGAGTATTTTGTCGTTCCAGTTTGAATGGTGGTGATATCTTGCTCGAGAATAAAGTCCAGTCCTATCAGGTCGCTGCTCTGTTTTTGTTGGGGAATGCTATTGGTCTGAATGCGTAACAAGGGTTTCCAAAGCAGGACACTATAAAGTCCAGTGCTCAAACCAAAACAGGCAATACCTGCTATCCATGTATGAGGTAAGATCTCTGCTTGCATCAGCAGGCCCGTGGTTACGGCACCCAGTCCGGCGAAAAATAGCGCAATGGTAGAAAAACCAAACACCATCACCTCGACAACAAGCAAGATAAACCCCAGGGCCATCCAGAACCCTGCCTGATGGCTTTGTATATATTCCGTCATCATGACGTGTTCTCGCTGCTTTGTTGTTTATTTAGTGTATTGATGATGGTCATGGCCTCCGCGACAATGTTGGATGCACTGGCTTGATTATCCGGCATCAGCACCACGGAAGATAATTTTGCAATCGCATGTTTGGCCTCAATGGCCTTACCTGCCAGCTCAAGTTGAATGGCCTTTTGGCCCATCTCAGAAATGGCGATATTGCCGATGACCTCCAATGCTCTTGCCTTGGCGTCGGCCACTGCCAGAATAGCCTGGGCCTCGCCCTCTGCCTTGAGGATCTGTTCAGCCTTATCGGCCTCGGCGGATAACACCCTGGCTTGTTTGTCGCCTTCAGCAACATTAATGGCCGATTGACGATGGCCTTCAGACTCAAGGATCGCGGCACGCTTTTCACGCTCAGCTTTCATCTGTCGCTCCATGGCTTCAAGGATTGAGCGGGGTGGCTCAATGTCCTTAATTTCATAGCGAAGCACCTGAACACCCCAGGGACCAGCCGCTTCATTAATGGCCGCAACAATATTAATATTCAAGCTTTCCCGTTCCTCAAAACTCTTGTCGAGTTCGATTTTGCCGATTTCACTACGCATCGTGGTCTGCGCCAACTGGGTCACGGCATAGACATAATGGTCCACACCATAAGACGCCTTGTAAGGGTCAATGACCTTGAGATACAACACGCCATCAACTTCCAGGGAAATATTATCTCTAGTAATAGCCGATTGACTGGGGACATCAACAGCTTGCTCCTTGAGTGATCGGTAATAGGCCACCTTGTCGATAAACGGTAATATAAAGTTCAGGCCAGCGTCCATGGATTTGTTGTACTTCCCAAATCGCTCCACTACATAAGCCATATTCTGTGGCACAGGCTTGATTGACGTTTTGACCAGCACAATGGCCAAAATTGCAAAGCCTACCCAAAAATTGAAAATGATACTCAAAAAATCTTCAAGCCCTAACATCTTTATTACCCCTGAACAAAGTTAAAGAATCAAAATATATACCAAAATGGTTGTGGGAGATATGAATATTCAACCAGATTGAGTGAGAATATGAGATATAAGTGTAGCCCGTCTACATGATGCCGTAATCAAGCTAAAAAACGGCTTAGATGGACTTCGTGTTGTATTGCCCTATTTTGACAAAAAATGACTTATGGGTGACGCCTTGATTATAAATATTGCAGAGGTGAAACTATTTAGGTTTATAGTTGTCCGTAAAACACCTGAGTTCGCCGCCAATATTAAATACTGTGGACAGATTCCCTGGTTGATTTGTACTTGTTTATTTCAAAAATTTATCTCTGCTGTTGTCTGAAATTATTTTTTGTAATTTCAGAGCTGGCTGTTGAACGGTAGTCACTTCGAACTTTCAAATCTATTATGGTTTTCCTGATAGGCGAATTAAATTTTGTTTACTCACGCTCACGACATTCTATTCCCACATAAATTTTAGCGCATAAATATTTTCTTTTTTACAGTATGTTTCAAACAGTGTTAAAGGCACTTCTATAAATGCTCTTACTGCCAAACAAGCCGAATATTTTTAAACGTAATACCGCCTATTTTTTAGTAGCACTTTATGAACTAAATTGAACCAAAATATATTACCTCACCTAAATATTAGGAGATTGGTAAAAAAACAATAAACATTAGTGTCCAATTGAACATTTGCGAGGAGATATCGCTAAATGGAAGTTTGCAACAGTCCTGTTTCAGGATAATCTTGTTGCCGACAAAATGCTTGACTAGTAGACAACGGTATTTCGTCAACGATATGCCAACACATTGCGATTGGCATGGTAACCGTGATGCCACAACATTAAGTAAGCATCAATGACCTATGATTGTATGTCATGGTGGTGTATTTTTGTTTGCGAATGTAAAATTAAGCCAATTATTGAGTTTTGAAAAAGCAGGTTTCACATCGTGTACCAATATACAGCCATTCAGGGCCACTATATGCGCTTCGTCAAATCGAGTCGCAATGTGAGGCAATGGTGATTAAGCTCTTGTGTTGAAAGTCGAAACGTTAAGATTCAGGTGAAGACATTGTTGGCATACAAATGATGGCCCATAAAACATGGAAATCAGTTTTATTGGCTCGAAACATATACGTACAGCTTGTTATTGTTTTGCTGTTCAATACTGCTATTGCGATTTTACTCACCTTGGTAATCGAACCGGCCGATTTCTGGAACGTGCTGATTGTCTCTCACTGTATCGGAGTAACCATATTTTTAACTTTTCGTCTGTATGAATGCTTCTATGCGCTAAAAGGTTGGCGCACGGTCATTCCCATGACCGTTGGCGCGGTACTGGGTGTATTGTTGAGCGTGGTGGTAATAGGCTTGATAAACAATAAATCACTGAGCATTATAGGAAATGCGATCGTTAGTAATTTTGAACAGATATTGGTCAATCTGTTTCTGGCCTTTTTCTTCGGCATTATTGTCATGTATTATTTTTTTAGTCGAGAACGGCAATTTCGCGATAGCAGTGCCCTTAAAGAAATACAACTTAAAAATCTTGCCCATAAAAAACAAATTGTCGAAACACAATTGCAATTGCTTCAGGCGCAGATCGAACCCCACTTTTTATTTAATTCACTATCAAATGTCATCAGCCTGATAGAAAATGATCCATCACGAGCAAAGTTGATGCTGGAAAGTTTGACCCGCTATTTACGGGCCAGTTTGTCGCGCAGTCATAAACAGGATGGAACCCTGGAAGATGAACTTGATTTGATCGAAAATTACCTGAAGATTATTCAGATACGTATGGGTGAACGTCTGACATATACAATTAACATACCGGAAAGTCTGTTGCCCCATCCCTTCCCCATCATGTTATTGCAACCATTGGTTGAAAATGCCATTCATCATGGGCTTGACCCCATGTCACAAGGGGGCCAGATTGTGATCAATGCCATACCTAGAGATGAGATATTACTGATCCAGGTGATAGACAATGGTGAAGGTTTCAGAGATGAAACACTATCTGGTTTTGGCCTGTATAATGTGCGACAGCGCTTACAATCACTGTTTGGTCAGGCCGGTAAATTACAACTTGAAAACAACATACCGCAAGGTGTGTGTGCAAGCATCGAGATACCCTATGCATAAAATACGCGCCATTATAGCTGATGATGAACCCAATCTAATTGGCTACTTGCAGAACATGTTGGCCCGCCTATGGCCAGAGCTTGAGGTCACTGCCACTGCTGGCAACGGTATAGAAGCCCTTGGGCTGATTCGTGATGCTGAACCTGATATCGCCTTTCTGGATATTCGAATGCCGACACTGACGGGGATACAGGTGGCCAAGCGAGTGCAGGGTGAATGTAATATCGTGTTTATTACCGCCTATGACGAATACGCAGTGCAGGCATTTGAGTCAACCGCAATAGACTATTTATTAAAACCTATAGAGGAGCAGCGTTTGGCCACAACCATTGAACGCTTAAAAGAACGTATCGCCAGACCTTATAGTGATAACAAAATGTGGGCGCAGACCATTGAGCGACTAGCCCAACAACGGGGAGGATCTCATCGTGAGGCCCATTATCTAAGCTGGGTGCGGGCTGGTGAGGGGGATGATACTTATATGATCCCTGTAGATGAGGTGATCTATTTCAAGGCGGATGATAAATATACGACTGTCGCAACCAGGGAAAAAGAGTTCCTGATTCGCAGGGCCATCAAGGAACTTGCAGTAGAACTGGATCCAGATCTGTTTTGGCAGATTCATCGTGGCTGCATTGTTCAGTCCAGCGAGGTTTCACATGTCAAAAAAGCCGTTAACGGCGGCTACCAATTACATTTGAAAGAAGGCAAACAAACACTCAGCGTCAGCCGACGCTATGCTCACCTGTTCAAACAAATGTAACGCTATAGCGCATTTTAAACGCCATAATGGTTCGTTTATCGCATAGGATAGAAAGACCCTCTCATCTGAGATAGTTTTGTCTCAGGATTAAAACATAATGGGTTGAGTCATGTTGCGCTATGCAGGTTGGGGTTTATTTATTTTTTTATATACGATAGGCCCATTGGCCTTTGCCGAGGTGTTGGCCGATCGGCGTCGGGATCAGTATCCAGCCAACTTTGGGTATTTTGTCTATCCTATTTTAATCCAGATTCCGGGATTAGGCTCGGCCAGTGGTGCAGGTGGAACCTTTGTCAATATAGCGGAAACCGACACGGATCTAACCGCCTTTTACCTTGATGGCGATTTTCATGCCGCTGGTATCACTGCCTTGAATATGCACCTTGTACCACAGCGTTTAATTTTTGATACGGCCTGGTATAAGTACCGTGTGGCATATAAACATTTTGAGCGCGGTATTAATTCAAACAAAGATAAGTATTTTTACCCTGAAGTTGAAGGCGATGGAGGTACGGCCCAGTTGACACTGACCTTTTTTGACAAACGCCTGGATTTTTATTCTCGGTATGGTGAGCAAACCTACCAGATTAATCGTATTTTTAGCCGCAGTGGTTCAAATGAATTTCAAATAAATGATCATCGTGAAACCACCAACCAACTACTAACGTTGGGAATGAATATTGATCTGACCGATGATAGGCAGGACCCACGCACAGGGGTTCGTCTGGAGGCCAATCGTAAAGAACGACTGGATGATGTTGACCCGATCTACAGTACGTTTATTGTCTACGATACCAACCTTACGTTCTACATCCCCATTGGTAGTAAAGACACCTGGGTGTGGAATTTCTACCGTTCATCAACTCGCATCAAGCGTCAGGGATCAACTAATTATGATGAGTTACAGAGCCGTTTTGGTTTTAACTGTAGTTCAATAGGTGACGCTACTGCGCAGGCCGAGTGTAATGACAGCGAGTCACAATATATTAGCTCGATCGAGGCCAATAATCGTTACGGCACGGCCAGTTCGCTGGGGGGCACACAACGTTTGCGATCTTACTCCGGCGGCCGTTTTTTTGCCGGTGAAAGTCTGTTTATCGGCACAGAGTATCGCTGGAACCTGACGGAGGAATACACGCCAATGGATTGGTTTTTTATGCGCGGCTATCGCACCAATATGCAAATTTCTTTTTTTGCCGACGCCGGTAGCGTGTCAGAAACCTCATCAGGTTTAACTGACAAGTTTAAATATTCTTACGGCACGAGCTTTCGCCTGTTATTTGAAGGCACCACTCTGCGCGCAGATATAGCGCAGGGTGACGAAGGTACAGAATTAATTCTGTTTATCGATTATCCCTTCTCGCTGTATTCAGTGGACAGTCCAGAATGATTAACGATGAAGTTTTGTTTAAACATTTACCACCAAGGTCGCCCCATGATCCTCAGCCACTGAGGCACTCGCATATCCGGAGACATCACACCAAGAATTAATATTTAAAAAACTTCGTGTCCTTTGTAGTAAGGATCACGACTATCCCGTTAAGTATTTAATCCATTTTAAAAATCTAAACCGCAAAGGGCACAAAGGAACGCAACGTTACTTTGTTTTACATTAGAGGTTATCCGAAGACTTCAAGCTCATTTTTTATGAATTACCGAATTTATTTTTCTTTGCGGTAAAGTGTGTTTTATAGACAATTTTCATATCTCATGCCCATTTCAATCTCCTCAAGCCAGTAAAAGTACCCGGTAGATACATGATTTTTTAGATTATTAACGGGACAGTCGTGGGTGGAGACTGAGTTAGTCCTAAACCCCTCCGTTCATCCAAAATATTTTTGCAGTAGGAATGTTGATCCTTATCATAGGGTTGTGCCAATATATCTTACAGCCATTAAGTTTATAACTTATAACTAATTGATTAATCTATATTTAATTCTTGGCCCATTAATTACCTGCATTAAAGTAAGTTAATTTTATTGCTGGAGTTGATAATGACAAAACGAATGATGGGTATGTTTCTGGTTGTGGCACTGGCCCTACCTTTTAATGTAAACGCGATACTAATTGGTTCCACAGATGGCTTGTTTGATTCGTCTTCCGGCCTTGAGTGGTTGAACACGGATCTTAATGAAGGCATTGGCTATAACACTATGATTGCGGCAGACCTAAATGGTTATGCCGCATTAGGTTATCGGTATGCGGCGGTTGCTTAAATTGGTATATTGTGGGGCAATGCGGGTGCCGTTGTACCGTCATTTGGCGGGGTTACCAATGATGCAGCTAATGCTGTGGCAGGCCTTCTTTTAACAAGTTTGCTGGCTAATCAATATGACTCCGTCCCAGGTGGGCATACGTTTATTCAAGCTTTCTCTGGTGATAGTGCGGATGGGTAGTGCATATACGCCCTGGATTGATACCACCGGAACAGCATCATTAGGTGGGTATCTGCCATCTATGTGTACGGCATCACCGAATATCAGCAGTTGGCTTGTGCGGACAAATCAGGTTCCAGAACCTGGAACGCTTAGTCTGTTTGGTTTACTCGGTCTCGGCTTCCTTCAGCACCGTAAAGTCTCATTTACATAATATAAAGCCCCACAAAGGGGCTTTTTTACTTACCGATAACCAGCCCAAGCCTGTATGCGAGAGCTGCTTTTGAGTACTTCAGTTATTTATTCTGTGTATGATCATGCCTATGGACTGGCAACCAATTGCATCAAGTATTACCCTCGCCCTGGATGAACCGTTCGAGGTTGAGCATTGCCACAGTATTGGTGGCGGTTGTATTAACTCGGCCTTCAGACTTGAAGGCAAGGGTAGGCAGTTTTTTATCAAGCTAAATCAAATTGACCTGCTGGATATGTTTATTGCCGAGGCCGAAGGTCTAACTGAGTTGACCAAGGCCCATGCAATCAAAGTGCCTGAGCCAGTTTGTTATGGTACCAGCAATGGACAGGCCTTTCTGGTGCTGGAAAACCTCAATTTCAGGGGCAGTATCCAGGATACAATGCGGCGGCTGGGACAACAGCTTGCGGCCCTGCACCGCTACACAGCCAAACAATTTGGCTGGCAGCGTGATAACACCATTGGTTCTACCCTCCAGCCCAATGATTGGCAGCAGGACTGGGGGACATTCTGGCGAGATGCACGTCTGGGTCATCAGCTACGGCTGGCCAAACAGCAGGGTGCCAGCAAGCGGATGTTAAATAAGGGTGAGAAATTAATGGGGCATGTGGCATATTTTTTCCGTGACTACCAACCTGAGGCCTCGCTCTTGCACGGCGATCTCTGGTCTGGAAATTATTCGATCCTATCCTCAGGTGAGCCAGTTATTTTTGATCCGGCCGTGTATTATGGCGATCGTGAAACGGATATCGCCATGACCGAATTGTTCGGTGGTTTTAGCAAAGATTTTTATGCCGCTTATAATGAGGCTTGGCCACTGGATGACGGTTACATGCAGCGCAAGACTTTTTATAATCTGTATCACATACTCAACCACTATAATATATTTGGTGGTAGTTATGGCTCCCAGGCGGAAGGTATGATGGATTGCCTGTTGAGTAATATCCAATAAACCCTGTCAATTCGAATTCAGCGGTAAAAAAAATCACTATGCAAACAGTCACCATTAGCTATGTCATTGGCAATAAACTCTATTTGAATATCACCGATCGTTGTACTCTAGTGTGTGAGTTTTGTCCCAAGACTCAGGGTTTACATCAGGTGCATGAATATGACCTCAGCCTGAACCAGCGGCCTGAGTTGGATGACATAATTGCCGCTGTCGGTGACCCCTCAGCCTATGAAGAGATTGTTTTTTGTGGTTATGGTGAACCCACCCTGCGTTTCAAGACGTTGTTGCACGTTGCACGATATGTAAAGGAACAAGGTGGTCGGGTACGATTGAATACCGATGGTCTCGCCAATCTGACCAACAAGCGCAATGTCCTGCCTGAGATGCATGGTTTGATTGATGCGGTGTCGGTTTCTATGAATGCGCACAATGAAACACTCTACAAGCAACATTGCGCCCCGCAGTTAATGGGAGCCTGGCAAGCCATGCTTGGTTTTCTAGCGGAGGCCCCTGCCTATATTCCAGACGTGACGGCGACGGCGATCAATGGCCTGGCCGGTGTTGATATTGTAGCTTGCGAGCAAATTGCCGCTGATCTAGGGGTTAAGTTCAGGGCACGTCAGCTTGACGTGGTGGGATAATAGTCAAGGTTCCCTCATTTTCAGACTAAAAATGTTTTTTATGATTTTGTTCTAAATGGCCGCTACCTTTATTTACAATGGATAATAAATAATTGCCTCAACATTCGAAGAAATCTCTGGCTTAAGCCCCTGGGGGGCCGATATTCTTCCCTGCCTAACTTGCTGGATTTGATCAGCGCTTTTTTAAATAATATGCACTGAATATTTATATATAGGGATTTTTCAGACGTTAAGATGGGAACAATTTATAAACCTAAATTTGAATGGCGTTTTCTAGCACCGAACTTCTGGCTGCTCTGGTTAGCCGTGGGTTTAGTCTGGATACTGATGCTGGTGCCGGGAATGGTGCGCCAGCGTATCGCCAAGTGGTTGGCCAGATGGGTGTTGATACGCCATAGCAAGCGTCGGCAGATTGTTGAAACCAACCTAGCCATGTGCTTTCCAGATAAATCAGACAAAGCTCGCCGGATCATGGTGCGGCGATTTTTCGAGTATGAGGCGATAGCCCTATTGGATTACGGCTTGCTTTGGTTCGCCGGTTCCTGGCGGCTCAACAAACGCATCGTCATGCAGGGCGTTGAGCATATTGAAAACCCCTACCTATCCGATCGCCGTATTATCCTCTTAAGTTGTCATAACCCCGGCCTGGAATATGGGGCTATTGCGATTACCCGGCGTTATCCCACAGTTGGCCTCATCAATCCGGCCAGAAACCCCCTGCTTGAATGGTTGGTGACTCGGGGTCGTACCCGCTTCAATAGTCGCCTGATTGATAGAAATGCCGGTATTCGCCATGTGATACGGGCGATACGCAAGAAAAATCTATTTTACTATTTGCCGGATGAGGACTTGGGGACATCGCCACAAAGCGAATTTTTACCCTATTTCGGCATTCAAACTGCTACATTGACTAGTCTTGGGCGTCTGGCCAACATGACCCATGCTGTGGTTGTCCCTTGCATTACCCATTTCAATCGTAGAAAGGATCGCTATGAAGTAAAGTGTTACCCGGCTCTCCCCCACTTCCCTTCGGGTGATGATACCGAAGATGCCAAGGTTATGAATCAGGTTCTAGAGCAGATGATTCGTGAGTCACCCGATCAGTACATGTGGTCATTCCGACTCTTTCAAGCCCGACCAGACAATGAGCCTAGCCCCTATGACCGGTAAGGTCGAGCTTTTAGATGCTGAATTATTCTTGAAATTCGCCGCAGGGAAAAATTGATCGGCATTGCCGGGATAGCAATCAACAGGGCAATCAACACCAGTGTTTTCATGATATTGGTAAATAACACCCGCATACCTCCAAAGATACAACCGAGATTCTTCGATAGTTATACGTTGCAGGAAGCGTGCCGAACTGAGCTATTCATAAAATCAATAACTTAGGGCATGTTGATACCAGACCAGTAAAGCAGGCTGCCATCAATAGTGTGAAAATAACTTGAAATAATGATGAAAATCAATAATTTAGAAAAACACGTCCTTGTGCAGGGGCTTGTCGATATTCCTTACAAAAATAAATAATTTCTAGAGGCATTCCCGATCGAGGCAAACGATTTCAGTCCTTGCGGCCTTGACCCGTTGCATGAGCTGCAAGTACTGCTGTGCATCCTGGCATGAATCCAGTGGTCCTTCCAGGTTATCGGTTGATTCAACATACCATCCTTGGCCATTTTTTTGATAAATACGAGGCTCTCTTACCATTACGCACCTCCTGTTGAGGTAGTTTATCAGTACCTATATAGATCGGCCATTTTGTGATGGAGTTCAGGAATTTTTTTTAAAAAATTGTCACACGCAAGAATATTGTGTAAATAACTTGTCATTACAAAGACTTAGTAAATCATAGTAAACTGGATATCGGCTTGATAGCTGACATAAAAACAACCAGGCCCTAGGAAATAATTGTACAACAAAACCCACAATTACAACATTTACTGTCAATTATGATAATTATTTTCCACAAGAATGGCCAATTTATCATTTATATGGTTGTCTAGTAAATTATGGGGTATTTATAAATGCATTTAAGCTGTCAAGGCAAACAAATGTGATAAGTGGTGATTATTGACTATTCATCGCTTATTTTCGCATCATTGTGGGATTTATTTATGCTTCCTTATTATGCTGATATTGCGATTGTTAACCAGCATTAATATGGGGTTTAGATGTATTTGTTAGGACTGTCGGGCAAGCTTACAACCCATACCTGGATTTGTTTTTGCTAAATTAAAAACTACTTAGTAATCATTGAGTTAGTTTATTGGCATGATGGTTGCAATATTTTAAATGTACTTTCCTCTGTTGTTGATACTTGATATTGCAGCAGTTAAAGGGGGAGCACATTCAAAGCGTCGTCAAAAGCTAGCGCCTAGTCAGGCAATTGTTGTCTAGCTGTGTTTTAGTCCCTTCCTGAGGGACTTTTTTTTGTCTTACAGGTCTGATGTTAGCCCCCTTTTGTACCTGAAGATCGCCATATCTATACGGGGCTTAGCACATTGCAAAAACGGCTTGACGAATGTATTTGCAATTTGCAAAGTTCGGTTAGTAATAGGCTAGGGTCTGACCGACCCAGAGTGGGGACTTCGGGCACAGAAGCGCTAAAAAAGTTGATGTAATGGCTTGCCGAAGGGGATAGTGTGCTTGTAAATAAAACCGCTGTGCATCGCCGGTATAACTCTAATGGCTGTCAATCCAGGTAACCACGTTGATATCTGCGGCAAAGCCTATAATAACCAATATTACCCAGCCCAGATTACCCATTAGACAGGCCATTAAAACTTGTTGTGGCCCTAATGGTTAGATTAATAAAATCGACTATGATACAGACATTTACCGCACTGGGTTGCCAAGAGTGACCGTATTGGAGGCATTATCTGTAACTGCCTTGTTGCCGGCGCTATATACATGGTTAATGACAGCATTATTATCGATTAATGATGCGTGACTGGGGTTCACCAAACCTAATAGATTAAGGGCGAGCAGAAATTTAAATTTGTACCACATAATAATCCTCCTAGATATCTATTTATTGCATTTTCTGGCCATACTGTAAGCATATATTATGCCAATCACATAATATCTACTAAAAACATGGGCATAGGTAATGTAAGGAATGAGACCTAAAGTACGTTTGTAAAATATCCTGACAGTTAGTAATTGATTGTGGAAAACAGGAAGCGTTAATTAATGTATATAAAACCTATGGATAGAGAATATTCCTGGCGTGAGGGTTATAATTTATCGAAATTTTTGTCAGTTTTTTTATTCAGCATCTGAGCGGGCCATCAGTGGGCGCATGGTGGTAAGTAGACTTTTAAACAGGCCCTTGTTGTGGATCTCTTCGCTGGCCAGTAGTTGTTTCATATGATCTCGCTCAGTGGGCATGGCAAAACAAGCAGGACAGGAGTCGGGGATTACGGGCAAATGGGTCTCTCGGGCAAAATCAACTGTTTGGCATTCGCGTACATATACCAGAGGGCGAATAATGCGCACATCGCCATCTTTATTTGTGTAGTGGGCTTTCATGGTGCGGAGCTGCCCGCCATGAAAGGCCGACATCAAAAAACTTTCTGCCAGATCATCAAGGGGTTGGGCCAAAACCAACACATTGTAACCTTCACGACGGCAGGTTTTATACATAATGCCGCGCTTCATGCGCGAGCAGAAGGCACAAAAAGAGTCCTTTTTCATTTGCTGCTCAGCTTGCTTGGCAATCGCCTGAGTTTCGTAAAAATAGGGGATGCCAAGATCGACCAGATAGTTTTTCAGGTGGGAGGGATCAAAGCCCTCAACTTGAGGATCCACAGCCATCGCACCAAGCTTGAATTTTATGGGTGCATAGCTTTGCAGGTGGTGCAGGGCGAACAATAAAGACAGGGAATCCTTTCCGCCTGATAAACCCAACAATAGCCGATCGCCATCCTGAATCATGCCATAGTCGTTAATGGCCCGACCAATCTGGCGCATAAGGGACTTGGGTGGCTTAGGATCTGCTTGCTCGTCCTTGCGAATTGGCGAGATATTTTTTGCATGTAGGCAAGTGTAAAACAAAGAACCAAAGAGATCCGGCTTTAAGGCTATACTTTTTTATCATGGCGAGTAGGATAGAGATATGACTATTGCAACTATCAAAACCATTTCTTCCAAGCAGGCTTGGCAATTACGTCAGGATGAGCCTAAGGCACTGCTGATTGATGTGCGTTCACAAATGGAATTTCTGTTTATTGGCCATCCCGTCGGGGCAATTCATATCCCCTGGATCGATGAGCCAGATTGGACAATCAATCCACACTTTACCCCCGAGGTACGCAAGCTGGTGCTAGGTGGACTTGATCACAAATCGGGGCAAAATGTGCCCATTCTGTTGATCTGCCGCAGTGGCAAGCGTTCACTTGAAGCAGGTGAGTTGCTCATTCAAGAAGGATTTCATCAGGTCTATAATGTTGCAGATGGTTTTGAGGGAGAGCTGGATGACCAGCATCACCGCAGCACCCTGGCCGGGTGGCGTTTTGAGGGGCTTCCCTGGGAACAGTGTTGAATAATGAAGCGGGAAAAACTGGAACTTGTCCCGGCAGATAAGCGAACCCGACAGAACTTGCTCATATTGATTGCTATCTACATATTACTTTTGGTTTGGCTGGAATCTCTAATCGACTTTTTGTTAAGTTTTGATCCTATGGCAGCGGATCCATTTGCCATGGCAGCTCTGAACCAGAAAAAAGTAGAGTATACTAGTGTAGTATTTGCCGCAGCACGGAGCGTGCCAATTGGGCTATTATTTTTGTTGGGTTATCGAATACAGACCTCGGCCAGTATTCCACCTGCGAGGATGAAATTCCCCATTACGGTACATAAAATAAAAGGCAAGCAGGCGCAGATGTTTGGGGTATTATTAATGGGTATTTGCATGTTCTTGATTTACTGGGAAATGGTACAGTTGAGCCGTAAATTTCTGGGGTTACAATAAGGGCAGAAATAGACTGTATTTTCCGAGTGTAACAGAACAATATTTGAACACTGACAGATTTAGGGGGGAAGTTTGTATCATGAAGGTAGATAATGTGAGTATTACAGAGACACCCGCTCTTTCAGAGCAAGATGTTACCAAGTATAAATCCTTAATCGATTTTGATGAGCAGGATGCCAAATTGCTCAAGGCACATAGTAAAGTCATCAAGGACAAACTTGATTCGCTTGTTGAGCAGTTTTATAAACATCAATTAACTGTTCCAGAGATAGCAGTGGTGATTACTTTTAATGACCGACTGCCTTTTCTTAAGCAGGCTATGGCGCAATACATCATGGAGTTGTTTGCCGGTCAATACGGTGTTGATTATGTTAATCGGCGTTTAGAGATTGGCCGGGCACATGAGGGCCTCGGGGTAGAAACAAAATTTTATCTAGCCTCATTTTTTCAGCTGGAGATGGTTTTGCAGCAGACTATGAACGATGTAAAAGACACTGCATTAAAAAATGCCTTACACAAGGTATTACAGTTTGATGTACAAATTGCGATGGACGATTTTGTCGAAGGCCTGATTTCCAAAGTGAAGATCGCGCAGCGTGAACTGGAAAATTATGCTGAAGGACTGGAAGTGGTGGTCACGGAAAGAACCCGGCAGCTGCATGAGTTGTCACGCAAAGATGAATTAACCGAGTTATTTAACCGGCATGGTATGGTTGAGAATCTGCAGCGTGAACTGGCCAATGCCGCACGATATACTGAAAGCCTTAGCTTTGTTAATTTTACACTGAACGATTACCGGCCTCTGGTGGAGAAAAAAGGCCTGGCGATAGGTGATGTTGTACTTAACCAGATAGGTCATGATATCAAATCACAGGTTCGTGAAGCCGATGTGGCCTGTCGTGTGGCCGATGATGAGTTCTGTATTATCATGCCAAGGACATTATCAAGTGAGGCTGAAGCCATTTGTCTGCGTTTGATTGAGATGTTCAAAAAAGATAACCAGCATGATTTGTCACTCAGTATCGGCATCGCCACGACCGGGCCTGATGAAGTGACAGAAACAGATGTCTTTATCAAGCAGGCTGAAGACCTGATGCGTGAAGCTAGCAAACAAGCCGGTTTTAATATCTGCTTAGCCCAGCCAGCCTGAGTTGCACAGAACCGGCACTTATTCTGGTATGCTTTATCATTCAGTTCGGCTCATGAGTCTCTGACTCAAACGCAGTTTGCTTCAAACAGCTTTATTCGCGAGCCGGCAGCCTTACCGATTGGATGTTGATAAAAAACGGTTTTAATAAACCGTCTAACATCTTATCGGTGAGGTGTGCATATCGGGCTGATTTATCTATTTGACCCAGAGTTATATTGGTAAAACCCTCACCAACCACAGGGCAAGATCATTATAAATTGAACTAAATCACAAATAGATGATCAGATCCCCTAAACGAACCAAGGAGATCAGACCCATGAGTGATTTTATGTCGCATTTTAATACTATAGCCGACCCCCGCATAAAACGTTGTCG
>JAFLJQ010000135.1 GCA_022712915.1 Gammaproteobacteria bacterium
TAAGTTGGGGCTCAAACGTGCCATTGCGATCCCGTGGTACATCAATATCCACTTCGCCATGATCACCTTTGAGGGTTTTTCCGCTGTAACCGTTGCGGTTATTCCCCGTATGATGACCCTCTGGGGCATGTTTGGCATAACCTAGATGATCTTCCATCTCTGCGCCAAGGGCTGCTTCAACTGTCATTTTCTTAAGCTGACGGCTAAAGTCACTTAAGTCTTTTTCTGTCTTTATGTTCTTGGCCAGTTGTCCTGCCAAGGCCCTCATCTCTTTCTCGTTCATCACTATGCGCATTATTAATTTTCCTGTAGGTTAGGGTATTAATTAATGAGCAGTTACACAATTTAATTTACAGGCTCTGCCTTTTTGTTGTTTTGATGTTTTTCTAAAGTATTTATACTATTTATTTTTTTCCTTGTGGGTTAAACAACATCATATTAGTGAACGGTTCTCTTCAGCAAGTCATATGTTTCTTATTTAATCAATCCTGAGCCATGGCATCGTGGACAAACACCAAATTTATTAAGAACTTTGATAATAGCTTGACGGCTAATTCTTTTTTCATCTGCTGCGGCCGTTATTGTTTTTTCAGCTACCAAAACTAATTCCGCACCCGCTAAACCCTTAGTCTTATTTTGTTTTTTTTCTTTTGCTAATGCTGTGAATTCTTTTTTTTCATTTTGTATTACCTTTTAGAACAACAGCGCAATGGTTACATTTGTAACCGTCAACAAAAAATACAAATAATTTCAGACCCAGAAAATTTATTTAAACATAGCGCCGCTTACTACTCTCTTTGTAGTATCTCCTTTAGTATTTTGATTTAAAAAACCCATCCCCCCCCGGCGGGTTGAAAAACCCGCTTTTGAAGAGAACGGAAAGCTATTTGTTGTTGGGTGTCAAGTTCGAGTGTTTTAGGGGGAACCACCCAGGTTCAGAACGAAGCGAAGCGGAGAGATGAAATAGGGGGATCGAACTGGACAGCCAATAACAAATAGCTAAACTTCTTTTGCCTGCCGGGGGGAGATTGTTTTAGCAGCCAGAGGTCTGGCCACCTTATTATTGAATAAATGCATTTGATTTAGTGGGTGCCAGAAAACCCGAACCAGGTTAAGCCAGGTGGCACCCTATCAACATTAAATTACGTGACATGTTCGACACCACACCCATTCTTTTCCTGCTTTAAGCGTTACCATATCTTTTTCATAAACGCCTCCGTTTATAAAATTAGCCTTCGCACCCGCAATGGGATCTAATAGATTACCCCCATGGCATGTATCACAAACTGTGGTGGTGGCCAAAGGCTGCATGTCCGCAAAAATGAGGGGATCGGCCAAGGGATCGTTATGACATGTCGTGCAGACAGTGGAGACGCTAGAATGTAAGTAAAGATGTCTTCTGTGCGATTCAGGATGAGGCGTGGCAAATTGCTTGCTATGTAAATGGCATGTTGTACAGGCAATGCCATCAAAATGAGCCGTATTATCGTGTCCATCGTCATTATGGTGTCTATTCAATGTATGACAAGCTTCACAAACACCATCATAAGTAGCGTCCCCATCAGCAAAAGATTTGCTGCCCGTCTGAGCGGTAAAGACAATGTTTTTAGAGCCGCTATTCGGGGTGCGAATAATCGTATTGACCAATTTTGTATTACTAGAGTCGCCTGAGACATCATGACAGGTCTGACAGCCCGCAACGTAATGGTATCCTGTACTTGCACCGATGTTCGTGATCGACGCTGTCATGCTGTTTATGACCGACGGAGATTCGTCATGGCAGGTGGTACACCACTTTTCTTTACCTGCTTTCAAAGTCAATCCGTCCGCCTCATAAATGCCGCCTGTCTTAAAATTGGCCTTGGCACCCAGGGCCGCATTCAGTAAACCATCTGTTCCAGGATACGTCCCTCCCGGACTATGGCAGGTATCACAAACCGTCGTGGTAGCCAGAGGCAGCAAGTCCGCGAAAACAAGGGGGGCGCTTATCGGGTAATTATGACAAGTTGTACAAGTAACATTCATACCATTGACATGCCTTGCCTGTAAATGCGTCTGGTGAGACTGCGTATAAGGCATAGGAGGGGCTGCAAACTGTTTATCATGCAAATGGCATGTTGTGCAGGCTGTACCGTCCATATGGGCTGTATTGTCCTGCCCATCGTTATTATGATGTTTGTTTTGGGTATGGCAGACCTCACAAACACCATCATAAGTGGCATCCCCATCGGCAAAAGAGTAGGGGCCAGTACGTGCGGTAAATCTAACGGTTTTAGGGCCGTTGCTTGGGGTATCAATAACAGTGTTGATCAATGCGATATTGATTGAATTACCCGTTATATCATGACAGGTCGCACACCCTTCAACATGATGATACTTACCTGTGTGATTAGAGCGCTTTATCTCTGTGTCTAGCGATGTTTTCGTCATCGTCGTTGTTTCATTTGTAGAATCATCTACACAGGCGCTAAGAAGTAACGTAACAACTATAAAACTCAACACTAAAATTTTTTGGCAATATAACATCGTCATTGCCTCCCTTTTTCGTTAATCCATATTAATAATAGGCATATAAAAAGTTTTTGCAATCAATCACATGAAAATAACACACAAAACTAATAAGGAATAACGATATAAGCGATTTGTGGCCAAGAATCTGGCCACAAATAGAGCTAATGTTTACGAGATCATTTCTTTGACGAGTTGGCCAAATTCGTTGGCTTGCAACGGTCATATGATCCATTTCGATGCCCACTTGCAACTGCCATTCTTTGTTGCTCGGAAAAGCAATATCACCGTTTAGCGCATGTGTTAGGCTACGGCTGAAGCGTAATGCCGTTACTTCAAAATCGCCATTGTAGTTTTTATCTGCGAGGGCACAAAGCACATTTATAAACACTTGAGGCAATCCCCAGTGATTTAATAGAGCTGCACATAAGTATAATGATCAACCCCCAAATTTATCTTTTATCATTACATTTACGTTATGTCGTTTTGTTGATTGACTCAATACCTCGCTCATTTCAAACGGTCGCAATTGAGCTAGCAATAAGATTCCAAAATTATGCAGTAGTCCGAGTGTGTAGAATCTGCTTTTTCTGACGTTCGTTTGTCTTTTCGTGTGTTGTACGACAAGTTCGGCGAGTGTCGCCGTCATGACAGCGTCATACCAAAAACGATGATAGCTAAAAGACGGGCAGAACGCAGGATCAAAGTGTTTACTCATTAACAGTGGAATGAGTATCATTTGTGCGCGTCTAAAGCCGAGCATTGTTAATGCTTCGGAGACCGTTGTTATCGTTCTGCCTCCACAAAAAAGGCGCTATTAGCTGCACCAATCAGTTTGGCCGCAATAAAAGGTTCTTTTGATATTGTTCTTTCTAACTCAGTCCAATTCACATCTTCAAGACGCAAAAAAGCTTTAATCAATCGCGCGAGAAATGGTGCACGCCCATTTTATTGATTAATTCAGATTCTAATTCTAACATTGTTTTTTCCTACTCAGTAAAATGTCATGTGCATTCAGATTCCTTTTCCTCTTTAATTCTTTCGTAAATTTCTTCGCGGTGGACGGTAATTTCTTTTGGCGCATTGGCCCCGATTCGAACCTGGTTCCCTTTAACTCCGAGCACAGTAACGGACACCTCATCACCAATCATGAGTGTTTCGCCGACTTTTCGCGTGAGTATCAACATAATTATTTCTCCTTTTCTTAAAAGTTTACCCGGTAAACGTTTTTTGCTATATTTCTTTTTTTAATCCCACATTTTTATTATTCTTATGAAGAAAAAAAGAAAGCGGCTTCAACATCGCATCGACAAAAAATAGTATTGAAATCGAAACAAAAATACCACCTTGAGCAGTTAAATAGTGGCAAGGTGCGACTGGATTGTTATATCGATGAGAAATCGAAAATCATTATCAAAACGGTGAAAAGCAAATTAACCGGACACCCACCTTAAAAAAACCACAAGCTATCATGTAACGCTTTGTTATTATTGTTATTTATTCTGATCAGCCGCCTGTTTAATGACGGTAATAATCAGGCAAATATCACCGATATTTTGTAGCAGAGGGGGCCAGAATGGCACAAATTACTTGCAACCTACCCATATAGCACTATACTGTATAGTATGACTAAAAAAATGTATTCAATTGTTGATATGGTTGTGTTGGGCATTTTGATCAAAGAACCCATGAATGCCTATAAGCTGGCACAATATGTTGAAAAGTATAATGTCACGCGCTTGGTAAAACTGAGTACGCCTGCCATTTATAAAAGTTGCAAGAGGCTTTCTTCGCAGGGGCATTTAAGTGGTCAGTTAAAACGGGATGGTGAAGCGCCTGATAAAACAATTTATAGCGTTACCAAAATAGGTCATGAACGCTTCAAGGAATTGATGGCACATTTTGCGGGGACAATGCCGCCGTTTTACTTCGATATTAATAGTGTTGTTTATAGTTTGCAGCAACTGGATTATGAAGAAGGACTTGAATTGATTGATGCGTATGAAACTGAAATTCAGTCCATGCAATCTTGGATGATACCGCACTCGCAAGAAGCGCAGGCAAAAGCCACTTTTGCCAGCCGTATGATTGTAAAACAATATTTGATGGTAGTGGATGTTTTAGTGAAGTGGGTAAAGTTGTTACGCAAGGAGTTTGTTAAAGAACGCAGCTAGCACAACATGCTGTGCTAGCGGGAAAATTGTCAATAATCACAGGGCGATCCCGCCCTTTTTTAAGCACACCGGACTATACCGTACAGTAGTATCTGTTATAGCTTGAGGGTTAAATATGAAAAACATTATTGAATTAGAACAGACGAGCAAGAGCTTCATTCAGGGCGATAGGATTTTTACAGCGCTTAAAGAGGTCAGTTTGACCATTAATAAAGGCGAGTATATTGCCATTGTGGGTAAATCCGGCAGCGGTAAGTCGACCCTGCTGAACCTGATTACGGGTATCGATCATCCCTCTTGCGGAGTTGTTCGAGTAAACGGTACAGATATTCATCAGCTAAGTGAAAGTGAATTAGCGACCTGGCGTGGAAAAAATATCGGTATTGTGTTCCAGTTTTTTCAATTAATTCCAACCTTAACAGTGATTGAAAATATTTTATTAGCAATGGAGTTTGTTAACGCCATCCCCAAAAATGAGCGACAACAACGGGCCAACTCTTTGCTAGAAATGGTCGATATATTAGACCATGGTGATAAATTTCCTACAGCTCTATCTGGCGGTGAACAACAACGGGCTGCGATTGCCCGTGCTCTCGCAAATGACCCCGATATCTTGGTCGCTGACGAGCCGACAGGAAATCTGGATAGCAGTACCGCAATGTCAATAAAAGCTATATTTTCTGAATTGGTCGCTAATGGTACAACCGTTGTTGTGGTGACACATGAGGGGATCGATGACAGTGCATTCGATCGAATTATAGAGTTAAAAGATGGTGAGATTGTTCTTGGCATCACCAATGCATCAGCGAGTGAGGAGTAAGTCATGCCTATCATTTATAAGAAGGTTCTTCGCGAGATGTTCATACGATATCGCTCAATATCAGTGGCTATTTTAGCGTTGACAATAGGGCTTTGGGGGGTAGGTACATTATTGGTATCAATGCATATTATGAGCAATGATTTGAATCAAAATTTTTTACAGACCAAACCAGCGCATATTTATCTTAAATCAGAAAATTTTCATAAACTAGATATTGATGAACTACTTGCCAGGCCCGATATTATGGCCGCTGAATTTCGGGATAAAGCAACATTACGCGTAGAAGTGCATAAAAATGAATGGCTACCGTTATGGCTCTATTCGGTCAATGACTTTGAAAAAATGTCGATGGGCAGATTCTTTAAGCAGAATGGACGTTTCCCACCGGCTAAAGGTACGATATTAATTGAGAGGAACAACCTTTTAATTTCTGATCTTAACGTAGGCTCCACTGCACGTGTGCAATCCAAAGGGGAAATCGTTGAAACTAAAATATCAGGCATTGTTTTTGATCCTGGCCAAGCACCTTCCACGCAAGATGCCTTTGTGTATGCCTATACTGACAAAGAAAATTATAGCCGCTTGACGGGGAGTCCGGCACAGCAACGCCTGATGATTCGATTTAGCAATGCAGAGACAAAAGAAGATGTAAAAGCCAAATTTAAGAAACTATCAAATGATTTTTCGCGTTTGGGCATCAAAATAAATAGCTTTTATATTCCTAAATTTAATGAACATCCGCACCAGTTTCAGCTCAATACCTTGCTTTATTTGAATGGCATTATCGGCCTATTGTCTTTTGTCATGGCAATGGTTTTAGTATCACAGCTGATGAGCAGTATTTTTACTCAGCAGATCAGGCAAATTGGCATCATGAAGGCTATTGGTGCATCACGGACGCACATATTTAAGATTTATATTGCCTTTATTTTGCTTATGTCACTTGCCTCAATATTGATCGGCTTACCACTGGCAATTATAACTGGCAAGGCTTATTCTGCCTTCGTTTCGGGGGTTATAAATTTTGATATTTTAACTACGCAAATGCCACCTGCAATCTATATTGTCATTACCTTGGTTGGCTTTGTTATGCCTATCATTTTTTCATTGCCTGCACTGCTTAAAGGAATGAATATATCAGTTAATGATGCGCTTAGTGATTATGGTATAAAAACTAAACGTCGTGTCACCTCAAGCAACAATCTTGGCATTATAAACTCCAGTATGTTATCGCTTTCTATGCGAAATATTGCTCGGCGTAAGGGTCGAATGATGGTGACAATGGTGACAATGGCGCTGGGGGTTGCTATTTTTTTAACGGGTTTTAATGTGCGGTCATCATTGCAAGAGTTTCTAGACAAGACTAGCCAATCAATGAAATATGATCTTAAAGTCGCATTGAAACAACCTTTGCCGTTGGCAATGGCCCTATTACCTTTTAAAAATATTGAGAAAATTAAAAGCATTGAAGGCTGGGTGGGCGGTGTTGGTCGAATCCAAAGTGATAGTATATCAACCTCTACGGGTATTGGCATTATTGCCACACCGTTTGATAGTCGCCTGAAAGAGCATGATTTGATGGATGGTGTTTGGCTCACAGGCTCTGAAGAGTTGGAGTTTGTCGCCAATCAACAAGCTGCATTGGAATTCAAGCCGGTTGTTATCGGTAAAAGCTACCCTATTGTGCTTAAAGAGCAGAAGTTATTAGCCAGGCTGGTGGGCGTGGTACGTGAATTTGACATTGCCAAAATATATCTCGATCTTGACAAATATAACCGTCTGGTAAATACCGACAAAAAAATTAACAGCCTGATGATCAGTCTGAATAACCGAGCTTATGATAATGTCCTTGAGGTTAAAAAAGAGGTTGAACAGATCATAGAAAAGGCCGGCATGGATGTAATTTATGTCATGTCACAAACAGAAAGAGCGGTTATTATATTCAATCATTTGAATATAATTTTGACAATTATTCTGTTCTTATCTTTATTGGTTCTATCGGTTAGCTCAATGGGTATGGGTTCGGCTATGGGTATTAATGTCATTGAACGTACTCGAGAAATCGGGGTATTACGTGCTATTGGTGCCACACCAAAAATGGTTGTTAATCTATTTGTGATTGAAGGGTTCATTATCAGCGTGTTAAGTATCTTCGCCGGTCTACTCCTGGCCTTACCTATGAGTGCCCTTGCCGCCAATTTTTTTGGTGAACTAATCTTAGGTGAGGATACCCCTCTTGACTTTGCCTTTAGTGAGTTGGGTTTTACAATAACACTTATTGTCACCCTGTTATTTGGCTACATCGCTAGCCGTGCACCCGCTAATAAGGCTACAGAAATTACCGTTCATAAGGCCATTGCTTATGAATAGATGAGCGTCCGTTGTGCACCACGTAGATACCGGTGCAAATATCGCATGTCGCTTTCTCGATGGGTCGCCCTCAATTTTAAGCGGAGCTACAGCAAGTAGCCTGGGTTGAATAAAACCCAGGTTTTACTCCATTCAATCCTGACACCCACCTTAATAAACCCTTGGTTATATTTCGATAATAATATGTGAAAAATTTTTCTTAGGATAGAAGCCGACTTAATTTTGTTAATTTATGTTGAACTCGACTCAATGCCGTTGCAGTCCTCTTACCGATTAGCGTAATACCTCACCATACATTGCAGGAATTGTTTTTTTTAACATGGGCATCTTGCTTATAAGCAATGCATGGGCAGAGCCTCTTTACGAAAAATTACTTCGTTTATTGTAAACTGAACTAATCGTTCTGCACCGACAGGCCAACTATCTGTCACTGGACCAAAATCAATCAGGCACAATCCCGTCAGTTGCAAGCTATAACCGTTTGTGAAATCTAGAAACAACAGACCTGCAACCGGGTTATGCAGCAAGTTTCCTAATGTATTGAAGAAGTTATTACCGGGATAATCGGGCAGTAATAGCGTTTTTTCATCCATGACTTGAATGAAGCCTGGTTTGCCACCACGATGTGATATATCAATCCCCAATGCACCTGGTGCGACATGCTCATCAATGACATCTGCACGACTGCAACTGGTAATGAAGCAGGTATCAGCCTTGCTAATCATCTCCGCCAGTCTTGTTGTTAAGATCTTACTGATGAATGCTTGAGGTGCTGGACTCTGTTCACTTTGCGGAGTTTCATTCACTAAATACCGTTGCTGGATATACTTGGGGCAATTTCCATAGGCTTGATCGACATCGATATAGATAGCATCGGCTTCTCGTCTGGAAATTCGCCCATTGATTCGGTTGCGTCGACGGTTAGAAAAATCAATACCTAATATTCCGATGTGATTACCCACCTGGAGTCCTTGCGTAAAAGGATCATTGCTATCCGTATCGACATAGACGATCAGCTGGTTCGGTTCCGGTGTTGTTATAAAGCCTGGTTTTTCACAAAGCAAGGTCGGCCAGAGCCGCCCTATTTTGTCCTGACTGGCCATGGCCACATAGGGCAGAGCCTGAAAAAATAATTGATGTTGCTCTGTAAGATAAGGCAGGAGGATTCGCTCACCGTTGCGTGCTAAATTTTGGCGTGAACCATACTGTTCCTGCAATTGCCGCTCACCCAGATGAAAGACCTCGGTGGGCTTATGTTCCGTATTTTTATCCATGTTGAATCACTACTCTCCCGTTAATAATCTAAAAAATCTTGTATCTACCTGGCACATAAAGGCTTGATAAGGTTGAAGGGGGTATGAGTCATGAAAAATGCTCGTAAACACCCTTTACCGCAAAGGTCGCAAAGGTCGCAAAGGTCGCAAAGGTCGCAAAGGTCGCAAAGAAAAAATAAATCAGGCATTTCATAAAAATGAACTTGAAGTCTTCGGATAACCCCTAATTTCCCTCTAATATAGAAAAAAATAACATTGCGTTCCTTTGCGGTTTAGAATTTTAAATACTTAACAGGACAGTAGTGATGTTGAATAGGCCTGTTTTAATTTTTCTTAAGCCATTGCCGTGGCTTGAGGTAAGGCAATGTAATTAGGCAAGGCCTCGATTTGTTTTTGCCACTGGCGGATGTGCCTGTAGACACCAAGATTGATATCGCCTTCTTCGGCCAGCGCCAAATAAGGGTAGACGGCGATATCGGCAATCGTGACATGTTCGGCGGCGAGCCAATGGTGCTGAGACAAATGTTGATCAATTTGTGGCAGCAGGGTATCGGTGATCTGTACGGCCTGTGCATAATCCCAAGGTACATTGAATAACTTGATGACGCGCGCAGCCGATGGCCCATGCTGAATCTCATTGCTCGCGGTAGCAAGCCAGTACTGAATACGGGCTTGACTGACAGCATCGCAGGGCAGCCAATACTGCTCACCATATTGAGTGGCCAGGTAGACCAGAATGGCACCTGAGTCCGCAAATATCTGATCACTATCTTCTAATACCGGAACCTCACCCTTAGGGTTGAGTTGTAGAAAGGCCTCAGCCTTATTTTCACCGGCTGCAACTTGCACGGATTTTTTTTCATAATCCTGCCCCAGGAGGCTGAGCATCAAACGGATTTTGTAACAATTACCTGATAATTCAAAGTCATAGAGTATCATTGTGATTTTCCCTTGTTTTCAATAATCATTGTACCGAACGAACGGTATAATGATTATTACCGAACAATCGGTACAATGCAAGTCAGGCGCTATATAATAATTGGGTCAGAAACCGGATCAGGAGGAAATGGGCGATGCCCGCAGCATTACAGAGTAAAGAGGCCGTGATCAAACAGCTAAGCGCCGTATTCAGAACCCATGGATATGATGGCACGACACTGTCGCTGTTATCTGAGGCAACCGGTTTGGTCAAAGCCAGTCTCTATCACTATTTTCCCAAGGGTAAGCAGGATATGGCCCTGGCGGTGATCCAGAATCGAACAGAATTATTCAAACGCGAGGTGATAGAACCTATCGATCCTGATCTCGATATGAGACAGCAGTTTGAAATCATGTGTGACAACCTCATCCATTATTATGACCATGGTCGTTTCGCCTGTAGCATGGAAGTCTTCTCTCTGGGCCAGTCCAGAATACTCTTTCAAGCGATCATCGCAGAGCGAGTTGAGGCTTGGATAGAGCTGTTAACAACCATGCTAAAGAAGGCTGGATTGACCGAGACGCTTGCCCGGCAACGGGCGATAGACGCTATTGTTAGAATCGAGGGTGCACTGGTTGTGGCGCGAGCCTCAGGTAATGAACAATATTTTATTGATACCTTACATGCCTTACCCGCACAATTACTTGAGCAATAAAAAACAAACAAAATGCCCGTCTTAGCAAACAGCATAACGAATAAGACAGCCCTTTTAAAAATCAAAAACACATATCATTTTTTAACCTAGCCGGGCCCGGACATCCAACTTAAACAGCCCCTGAATAGAAATCGGCGTTAAATGCTAACATATTGAATTTTATATCTATTTAAACATTTCCTAGTTTGGGTGTCCGGCTAAAAACAACCTTTACCACAATATGGCAAAACGCCACCGAATCCTGTAACTCCATTACCGCCTGGACAGGATTTGTCTACAACAATCAAATACAGACACTATGGCAACTCGTCATAAACGGCTCATCAAACACCAATCAGATCTTGCAAGGGGCCGACACCTTTAGCCCGACCTCCAGTAAAAAACGTAAATCACTCAAGTCAAAAAAATAATGGTCTGTGTGGACTTCACACACATTTAAGAAAAATATCTGTTCTACTGTCATTAACGCTATGTTGATTCATTCAAAAGACAAATCAGACATAGGCATCACGACAATAACAGGAGGCGATAAAATTGACTGAAAATACTTTTTGGATCGGCGAGATCAGCACCGAATTATTACGCCACTACGTCGATATGCGGTGCAAAATTGATGAAGAAGCCAGCGCTATCGAAAGCATCACTAGCCTGTTGAGCCTATTCGAAACCTGCGGAGACAGCACCATCAAAGTCGATCCCATCGCTCTCGGAAAAATACACAAAAATCTCAATAACAATATTCTCAACATATGGGAAGCACTGGATGGTTTCATTTACGTCATACAAGCACAATCAGAACTAGAAAAACAAACCCTACCCACATAACACAAACCACAACCCCCATTTCCCTTGCTATTAGCCCCAAAACACCGGGGCATTTTTTTATTAAATGTAGATACAAGGGTGGGTTAACGATAGCGTAACCCGCCATATACAAACAACTTACAAAAACAAACAAATAACGCCAAAGCTGCCTGTGCGGCAGTGAACTTAATCGAATCAATAAGTCGGGCTTTTATGACTTCGCCGGTAAAGATAATCTTGCCGCAGTGCTGGCAGTCTGCCTACTCAGGCATGAGATCTTGTTGGGCAAGCTTAGGCATTCTTTTTCAATCTCTCGGTTTCTTTTGCAACTTCCAACCACTCTTTTACCTCGGCTATTGCCGCATCAACTTGATAATGTGGCTCCGAGGTCGCCAGTTCAGCCAGCCAGGCCTCGATATCAGATACAGAGGAAAAAGGCCCAACGGGAGGGTCAATGATCATTTCGGGTCTCGTCTTCATTCGCCACTCCTGTTGCCTATTTACTGAATGATCTCATCAACAATTTTTTCAACAATGTCATATCGTAATCAATCACTCCAAACTGACGCAAGATACTATTGGTCATTTTTAAGCTGTGAACATCGGAAAATAGGATACCCACCTTAAAGAATAAGGTAACTTATTGTAATTAAATGTTTATATTGGATGTTGTTAACATGGGTGTCTGGTTAAATACCGCCATCGAATTCGTAGGGGCGCATTGCATGCGCCCGGTTGATGCGGCCACCTCCATCGACCAGCATTCGAAATACAAACCGGCTCGTTTGTATGTGATCCCCTTAATGGAGTGATTATTCTTGTATGTGCGGGAATTGGACAAAATTTGACCGATTGCCTGATGAAGTGACCTCCGCCTTCAGAATCAAAAAAGGATGTTTTCACTACTGAATTTTACAGGCACCCGCAAACATGGCATTTTAAGCAGTTGCGCGAGCTAAGCTATACGCGCTATAAGAAAATGATTGAGGGGGCTATATATAAGTGGGCGTTTATATAGGATCATACGGGTTCATTTGGCTAGTAGTATTAAAATAGGGTGACTCACCATTAAGGTCGTTACATGACAAAAGAACACCAAATCGAACAAAGCTTGATCGCCAAGCTAACCGACCTCAAATACGCCTACCGCGAAGACATCCGCGACAAGGCCACGCTTGAGCAAAACTTCCGCGATAAGTTCGAGGCATTAAACCGCGTCCACCTAACTGATGCCGAATTCGCACGCCTACGTGATGAAATCATCACCGCCGATGTCTTCACCGCTTCCCAGGCGCTACGCGAGAAGGGCAAGTTCACCCGTGAAGATGGCACCCCGCTGGAATACATGCTGGTCAATATCCGTGACTGGTGCAAGAACGAGTTCGAGGTTATCAACCAGCTCCGTATCAATACCGACAACAGCCACCACCGCTATGACGTGATTTTGCTTATCAACGGTCTGCCGTTGGTGCAGATTGAATTGAAGACGTTGCAAATCAGCCCGCGCCGCGCCATGGAGCAAATCGTTGACTACAAAAACGACCCTGGCAACGGCTACACCAACACGCTGCTCTGTTTCATGCAGTTGTTCATCGTCAGCAACGAAGGCGACACTCAATACTTTGCCAACAACCGCAATCAGCACTTCAGCTTTAACGCCGAAGAGCGATTTTTGCCTATCTACAGGCACGCCGATGAAGAAAACAAAAAAATCGGCCACCTGCACGAATTTGCCGACGACTTCCTCGAAAAGTGTCGCCTGGGTAAGTTGATCAGTCGCTACATGGTCTTGGTGCAGAGTGAGCAAAAAATACTCATCATGCGCCCCTACCAAATCTATGCGGTCAAGGCCATTGTTGAGTGTATCCACCAGAATCGTGGCAACGGCTATATCTGGCACACCACCGGCAGCGGCAAGACGCTTACTTCGTTCAAGGCCTCCACCTTGCTGAAAGACAACCCCGATATTGAAAAATGCATGTTCGTGGTAGATCGTAAAGACCTCGACCGCCAGACCCGCGAAGAATTTAACAAGTTTCAGGAAGGCTGTGTCGAGCACAACACCAACACCGAAGCCATGGTGCGCCGTATGTTGTCGGACGACTACGCCGACAAGGTAATCGTCACCACCATTCAAAAGCTAGGCCTGGCACTGGACGAAAGCAGCAAGCGCAACAAGATAAAGCAAAAAGAGGGCAAACAAACCTACAAGGAACGGCTCGCCCCCCTGCGCGACAAGCGCGTGGTCTTTATCTTCGACGAATGCCACCGCTCCCAGTTTGGTGACAACCACAAGGCCATCAAAGAGTTCTTCCCCAAAGCACAACTGTTTGGCTTTACCGGCACGCCGATCTTCGATGAAAACTCTAGTTTTGTACGAATCGAGAATAATGCCGATGGCGTTCCCGTAGACAAAGCCGCCGGCTACAACGTCACCACTAAAACCATCTTTGAAAAAGAGCTACATGCCTACACTATCACCCACGCCATCGACGATAAAAACGTGCTGAGTTTTCACATCGACTACTTTGGTAAAGGCGAAGGCAAAGCGGACGGCGACAAAAAAACCAAGTCCAAAAAGAAGAAGCCCCCATTACCGCCGTCGCAAGCCGTCGTCAAGGCCATATTGGAAAAGCACGACAGCGCCACTGACCATCGCCGCTTTAACGCGATACTGGCCACGGCATCTATTAATAACGCCATTGAATACGTCGAGCTATTTAAAGAACTGCAAGCGCAAAAGCAGACGGAAGATGACACTTACCAGCCGTTGCATATTGCCTGCGTCTTTTCACCACCCGCGCAGGCTGTCGCCAAAGATAAAGACACTAATAACGACAAGAACAACGACAAAAATGTAAAAGACATAAAGCAGTTGCAAGATGACCTGCCGCAGGAAAAGGCAGATAACCAGATCGAGCCAGAAAAGAAAAAAGCGGCACTCAAGGCAATCATCGCCGACTACAACCAGCAATACGGCAGCAATCACACCATTAACGAATTCGACCTTTATTATCAGGACGTGCAACAGCGCATCAAAGACCACAAATACAGCAACGCCGACTACCCGCGTAAAAACAAGATCGACATCACCATCGTGGTGGATATGCTGCTCACCGGTTTTGACTCCAAATACCTTAATACTCTGTACGTGGATAAAAACCTCAAACACCACGGCCTGATCCAGGCCTTCTCGCGCACCAATCGCGTGCTTAACGACAGCAAGCCCTGGGGTAACATCCTCGACTTCCGCTATCAGGAAGGCGAAGTCGACGACGCCATCAAACTCTTTTCCGGCGCGGCCATCGACAAGGCACGAGAAATCTGGCTGGTCGACCCCGCCCCTGTGGTGGTGGAACAGTACCAAGCCGCCGTGGGCAAGCTGGAAACCTTTATGACCGCCAAAGGGCTGGCCTGCGAACCCTCGCAAGTGCTCAACCTCAAGGGCGACACCGCCAAGGCGGAATTCATCAATCACTTTAAAGAAGTGCAAAAGCTCAAGACTCAACTGGAGCAATACACCGACCTCGACGAGCAGAGCAAGCAGACCATCGAGCAGAAACTGCCCACCGACACCTTGCGCAGCTTCAAGGCCGCCTATCTCGACACCGCGCTAGAACTCAAACGCAAGCAGGGCAAAGGCGAAGAGGCAGCGCCAGAGGTGCAACAATTGGAGTTCGACCTGGTGCTGTTCGCCTCCAGCCTCATCGACTACGACTACATCATGGGGCTGATAGCCAAATCCACCCAGAAGACCGGCAAGCAGAAGATGACCCGCGCCCAGCTCATTGAGTTGATCAGCGCCAACGCCAACCTGATGGAAGAGCGCGAAGAGATCATCGCCTATATCAGCAGTCTCAAAGCGGGCGAAGCACTCAACGAAAAAGAGATCCGTGCAGGCTATCAGACCTTCAAGGCGCAAAAGGCCGCCGCCGATCTGGCCAAACTCGCCAACAAACACAAGCTGCAAACCGCAGCACTGCAAAGCTTTGTCGATGCCATCATGGGCCGCATGATCTTCGATGGTGAACAACTCACCGACCTGCTCGCACCGCTGGAACTGGGTTGGAAGGCGCGGCGTGAAGCAGAGCTGGCACTGATGGAAGAGCTGGTGCCCTATCTGCAAAAACTTGCGGCTGGGCGCGAGATATCGGGGTTGAATGCGTATGAGTAAGTCAGTGAAAAAGGGCTTGGTACCGGAACGACGCTTTCCTGGGTTTAAGGATGCGGGTGAGTGGGAAAGCGAGCGCTTTGAGAAAATTTATTCACTTAAAACTACGAATTCTCTTTCTAGAGATAAACTCAACTATAAACAAGGCACTGTGAAAAATATTCATTATGGTGATATTCACACCAAGTTTTCTATCTTATTTGATATTAAAAAAGAGATTGTACCGTATATAAATCCTACTGAATCCTTAGAAAAGATAAAACCAGAGTCATATTGCATTGAAGGTGACATGATTTTTGCTGATGCGTCCGAAGACATTGATGACGTTGGTAAGAGCATAGAAATTATTGCACTTAACAATGAGGAGCTTGTTTCTGGGTTGCATACGCTTTTAGCAAGGCAAAGAAAGAAGAAACTCATTATTGGTTTTGGTGGTTATTTATTTAAGTCAAACCGAATTCGTGAACAAATCAAGAAAGAATCGCAAGGTGCCAAAGTTTTAGGATTATCGGGCGGGCGTCTTTCGTCAATTAGTGTGGCGTATCCTGCTGATGGAAAAGAACAACAAAAAATCGCCGATTGCCTCACTACTGCCGACAAACTGATCACCGCCGAAACCCAAAAACTCGACGCCCTCAAGACCCATAAAAAAGGCCTGATGCAGCAACTCTTCCCCGCCGAAGGTGAAACCGTGCCCAAACACCGCTTTCCTGAGTTTCGGGGTAAGGGGGAGTGGAAATTGAAAGAGCTGGGACAGCTGGCAACATACACGAAAGGGTTTGCATTTAAGTCGCAAGATTATCGAAGCGACGGGATTAGAATTGTTCGAGTTTCTGATTTGGGGGCAGACTTTATTAAGTCAGATAATGAAAAAATCTTTATCGACTCTGAGTCAGCAGGGGATTATGAAAGATATAAACTTCACAAGGGTGAAATTATTATTACGACTGTAGGCTCTAAGCCAGAAATGGTTGATTCTGCCGTTGGTCGTGGAATATTTGTGCATTATTCCAATGAAGATTTGCTTAATCAGAACCTCCTTAAACTAAAGGTTCTAGCAGAGGTTAATAGCAGATTTTTATTCTCCTACATCAATGCTACTGGGTATCAAGAATTCATAGCCTCAATTTCTCGTGGAAATGCGAATCAGGCAAATATAGCGGTGAAAGAGTTGATGAAGTTTGAGTTAAAAGCTCCTAGCCCTGATGAACAACAAAAAATTGCCGACTGCCTTACCTCCGTCGACGAACTGATTACCAACCAAGCCCAAAAAGTTGAATCCTTAAAATCTCATAAAAAAGGCCTGATGCAACAGCTTTTCCCGGCCATGGATGAGGTGGGGGCATGAGTTTAGAAATAATTGCAAACCAACTTAAAGAGTTGGATGAAAACATAATCCTAATCTTTGCCTTTAATGCGACAGGTAAAACACGGCTGTCTGTTGCTTATAAGGATGCTACCAAAGACCCTGAAACAGGAAATCATGCAGGTGTTTATTACAACGCCTATAGTGAAGACTTGTTTGTTTGGGATAACGATGAAGAAAATGATGGGTTAAACGTTCGATTGAATGTACTGCCAAGCAGTTTGAACCAGTTTCATAGCTTTCTGTATGAAAATCCTGAAATGATTATGGAAAAGCTCGCCTTGTATGCCCCCAGTTATCGCTTTCGCCTAAACCTACATCGTAATATCGAAAAAGGAATTGAATCTGTCACTTTCTTTAAAGAGGGTGAAGAAGAATCAGCAATCAAAATATCACGAGGGGAAGAACGAATTTTTGTCTGGTGTTTTTATCTAGCTCTATTAGAAGTGGATGGCTGGGCGGATGAACAAGATGCTCATATATTTATTGACGATCCTGCATCTAGTCTCGATGAGCATAATATTTTCATTACGGCTGACACTATATTTCAACAGATTGAAAAACACTTTAAAAAAAAACGAATTATCGTCACAACCCACCATATTGGTTTGATGAATATTTTATATAACCTTCTGAAGAAGGGTGAAAAGAGCGGACGGTATAAAAACATAACTAGCGTGAAAATGCTGAAGAAAACCGATGGTGAATTAGTACTAAAAGATTTCACGAAAGATGTATTTCTTTACCATTTACACTTACTACAAGTGTTGAAAGTGGCTTCTGAAGAGCAGCTATATACTTACCACTTTTCTCTTCTACGTCAACTTTTGGAGAATGTCGCATCATTTCTGGGTACTGGACGGATTGGTCATACTCTCGCTCAAATTGGCATCGAAAGACCTGATGATGCCGCAAACGTGATCAATACTCATTCTCATAAAAATGTTTATTACGATCAAACTGAAATAATGAACAATGCCGAGGAAGGTTGTTTCAACGACATATTCGACAAGCTTGTTAGTAAGTATCAGTTTGTATTTTAGGTTTGGAAGCCATGACTGAATTAACCACTTTCTACAAAGAT
Source organism: Gammaproteobacteria bacterium (assembly GCA_022712915.1). Taxonomy (GTDB): domain Bacteria; phylum Pseudomonadota; class Gammaproteobacteria; order UBA6429; family Thiohalophilaceae; genus JAHEDB01. Next base: position 18,206 of record JAFLJQ010000135.1, read on the forward strand.
GTAAAATCCATTCCTGTGCAGGAGCGAGGCAAGGCATATCATTTTCGTGGAGTCACGAAAATGGTTGAGGTAGGCAATTATGGTGAGATTTGCTACACACTGTGTAGCAAATTGGGATTGAACCATTTAATCGAGGCAAGGGTATGAGTGGACTCATCCTCTACACCTCGGAAGACGGCAACAGCAAAATCCAACTACGCGCGCAGGATGGTACGGTCTGGCTGACCCAGCTAGAAATGGCTGAATTGTTCAATGCCACCAAACAGAATATCTCGCTGCATTTGAAAAATTTGTTTCAGGACGAGGAGTTACAGGAGAAGGCAGTTGTCAAGGAATCCTTGACAACTGCCTCAGATGGCAAGGCCTACCAGACCAAGCTCTATAATCTCGATGCCATTCTGGCCGTGGGCTACCGGGTACGCTCACCCCGTGGCGTGCAGTTCCGCCGTTGGGCCTCCACCGTACTCAGTGAATATCTGCACAAAGGCTTTGTGATGGATGACGAGCGGCTGAAGAACCCCGATGGTCGCCCGGATTATTTCGACGAGATGCTGGAGCGCATTCGCGACATCCGCGCCTCGGAAAAACGCTTTTATCAGAAGGTGCGTGATCTATTTGTCCTCGCCAGCAATTACGACAAAACCGACCAGTCCACCCAGCAGTTCTTCGCCACTGTGCAAAACCTGTTGCTCTATGCGGTAACAGGGCAGACTGCTGCCGAGTTAATCACTGCGCGTGCCAATCCTGAAGACCCGCATTTTGGCCTGTTGAGTTGGAAAGGGGTTAAGGTACACAAGCAGGATATTCTGATCGCCAAGAATTACCTAAGCGAGGATGAGGTCGACACCTTGAACCGCTTAGTGGTGATCTTTCTGGAAACGGCGGAACTGCGCGCTAAAAGCCGTACCGAGACTCGCATGGCCTTCTGGCAAGAACGTGTCGGTGAGATTATTAGCAGTAATGGCTTCCCCTTGCTGGCGGGTGCGGGTTCGATCAGCCAGAAACAAATGGCGCAACAGACCAGCGAGCTTTATGTGGGCTTTGATCAACACCGCAAAGCGCAAGAAGCGCTGGAGGCCGATCAAGCCGATGAAGCAACACTCAAGGCACTAGAGAATAAAATCAAACATCGCTCAACCGATTAGAAACTTGGGAACAGACGACTAACCATGACCAAAGAACAACTTAATAAACTCGGCGCAACCCTCTGGGACATCGCTGACCATTTGCGCGGCTCGATGAATGCCGATGACTTTCGCGACTATATGCTGTCGTTTCTGTTTTTGCGCTACCTCTCCGATAACTACGAAGCGGCGGCGTTGAAAGAGTTGGGGCGGGATTATCCCAAGCCAGAGGCAGACGACAAACGTGCGCCACTGGTAATCTGGTATAAAGACAATGCCGAAGATATCATCGACTTTGAAAAACAGATGCGCCTTAAGGTACATTATGTGATCGAGCCGCAGCACCTGTGGAGCAGCATCTATGAGATGGCGCGTACTCAGCATGATGACCTGTTAGATACCCTGTGGAAGGGATTCAAGTACATCGAAGAGAAGTCATTTGAAAGTACCTTTCAGGGGCTGTTCTCCGAGATCAATCTGCACTCGGAAAAACTGGGCAAAACGCCCAAGTTACGCAACGAAAAACTCTGTGCCATTATCACAAAGGTCGCCGAAGGCATTGCCGAGTTTGGCACCGATACCGATATTCTCGGTGATGCCTATGAATACCTGATTGGCGAGTTCGCCGCGGGTTCAGGTAAAAAGGCAGGCGAGTTCTATACCCCGCAACAGATCTCCACCATCCTGTCTAAAATTGTCACTCTGGACAGCCAAGACCCTAAAACTGGCCCAAAGAAGAAACTTAGCAAGGTACTGGATTTTGCCTGTGGTTCCGGCTCGTTACTCTTGAATGTACGCAAGCGGCTTCGTAAGGAAGGCGGCACCATCGGAAAGATTTACGGCCAGGAAAGTAACATCACCACCTATAACTTGGCGCGCATGAACATGCTGCTGCACGGGGTGAAAGATACCGAGTTCGAGATACACCATGGCGATTCACTGCTCAACGACTGGGATATTCTCAATGAGATGAACCCGGCCAAAAAACAGCAATTCGACGCCGTGGTCGCCAATCCACCCTTCAGCTACCGTTGGGAACCAAACGATGCGCTGGGCGAAGATTTCCGCTTTAAAAGCTACGGCCTAGCGCCAAAGTCCGCCGCAGATTTCGCCTTTCTATTGCATGGCTTTCACTTTCTGAGCGAGAGCGGCGTGATGGCGATCATTCTGCCGCATGGTGTGCTGTTCCGAGGCGGTGCAGAAGCCCGCATCCGCACCAAGCTACTCAAAGATGGCCATATCGACACCGTGATCGGCCTGCCAGCCAACCTGTTTTTCTCCACTGGTATCCCTGTCTGTATTCTAGTTTTGAAACGATGTAAAAAACCTGATGACGTGTTGTTCATCAACGCCAGTGATAGTGAAAACTTTGAAAAAGGTAAACGCCAGAACCGCTTGCGTCCAGAAGATATCGACAAGATTGTCGACACCTACCAATACCGCAACGAAGAAGATAAACGTTATTCCCGTCGAGTGTCGATGGAAGAAATTGAGAAGAATGATTACAACCTGAATATCTCTCGCTATGTCAGCACCGCCAAGCCGGAAGAGATAATCAACTTGGAGGAGGTAAATACTACGCTGGTTGGCTTAGAAAAAAATATTGTTGAAGCCACTAGCAATCATAATAACTTTCTTAAAGAGCTAGGATTACCTCTCTTGCCTGGAAATACAAAAAAAGGCTAGTGACACTTTACAGTTGAAATAAATAAAGAAAATTATTCAAAAAATTAACAATAGAAGTGCTGGCAGTAAATGGAAATACATAATGAGTAGCACCTTTCGAGTACAGTCATGGGGTCATAACACTTGATACACTTCCTGAGATTAATTGAATTAAGGTATTTCTTCTGGCTCTACAAATTGATATGTATTGCCGTCCCAGTACAGATATGTATCAATACCAGCTTCGTTGGGTAGTATTAAAATATCCCCTTTAGGTTTTATATTTAATTCTGACATGACCTCTTTTGAAGCGGATAAAGGCAAAACGCCTATTTCCATGTGATTCATTGATTCCATAAATGATATTTTTTCTGAGTCATATATTAAGTATTTTTGTTTATTGTCGTGTATGACAAATAAGGCAATGGCATTATTTTTTTGAATCCTGAAAGTTGATGGTGCGAGCTTTCCTGTTGAAATTTCAATAACTTTAATGCTGCTTGGAACGGGGAATTTGTTCTTTTTTGTATAGACGATGAAAACGGTATCGGGTTTTTTATCTCCATTTAAATCACCTTTAATAATCCATTTTTTAGTATTATCTGCGGGTTTTATATATGCGCTATATTGTTTAAAAAAGTTATAATCCTTTGGTTCTTCGTATGAAAAAGCCGCATGGCTGTTTATAAGGAAAATAAATGCAAGACTTACCTGTAACATTTTGTGGTTAAGTAAAATCATAAGTCAATCTCAGCCATTTTATTTGGTCGCTGCATCAAGTACAGATGTTGGGTCGAGAAGATCAGCCCTTCTTTGATATTTATTACCCTTTGTAGATAAGGGGCCGGTAGCATCTCCTCTGTATAACTCAAGGTGTAACATTGACATTGGTTTTTTAAATTTAAGTTTTCCTACATAAGCTATGATCTGACCTTTTTTTACCTGTGCTCCATTTTTTATTCCATTAGGGACATGAGATATTTCACCGTATCGTGCAACAAATTTATCGTGCTTTATTAATAATACATACGTTCTCATATAAAAGGCTTCGACAGGCCTCATAACAATACCGTCATTCATCGCGCGAATGGGTGTGCCAACGGGGGCATAAAGATCACAGCCCGCATGGAGCCTTTTTCCTTTGCTTCTACTCGAACCAAAACTTCTCATTCCAGATTTATAACTTTCTGCGGGTATAAAATTTAATGGGAAAAGGTTGTCACGGGTAGCAAGATCAAAACATGTTCCATATTTGCTTCTGGGTTTTCTAGTTTTGTTTAGTGATTTTAATGTACCACCATATGGCCCGATATTCCCATCTGGTTTGCTTATACGCATAACGATTTTTTGATAAGACTCTATAGCTGAAATTGTACTTTTCCCAATATCGCCGTCTTCTAATAAAGGCTCAATTCCTTTTAATAGATGTGTGTTCTCATTTATCAAACACTGAATTTCCATTACATCTATCCAATGGTTCTTTCCTTTATTGCCAACAGACCTTTTAATTTTGACCATACCTAAACTCCTTTTTGAGTGACTTAAATCGAAATAAAATATATATTATGACTTCGTTATACTACTTAGATTAAACCCCACCATCAATTAATTTCTCCCCGTGGACTTGTAGACCTGCAGGGCAAGAGCATACTTTTAACCGCCAAATAACAATTTAGCTCGAACCTCATCATCCCATCCAGCCATTTGACGTTTTCGTTACATACTTGTTTGTAACGACGTACCTATTTTCGCCAAGTTCATTACGAAGCGACGGATAGCGGCCATGTTCTCAGGTGCATGATGGTGGCGTATACGACTATTATCTTCAGAAAACGCCACATCCAGCACCCAATGACGTCGAATAGTGCGGCCAGCACGTTCAGCATCCAAGGATAACGAGCTGATGTAATATTGCGTTTCTTCGCTCTTTTTATTTTTATGGTGCCGCACACGTTGAACTTCAATCATCGTGGTTAAGTCTTTCCATGCAACCGCCGCCGATAAGCAATCATTGACTTTGATTTGTCGATAATAACGCTCTTCTATCCGGCCATGTCCTCTTTCAATTTGTTCAAAGTGTTGATGAGAAACCCCTTTAAAATCCTCACGTTCAAGCTTATGTACCCAAGCTTTGACTTCTTTTTTCAAGTGGCCTTGGTTGCCTTTGAGAGCAATCACATAATGCGCTTTTTTCGCCCTGATTTTTTCAACAATCTTTTTCTGGCAACTCATCGCATCCAGGGTGACGGTACAGCCGCTAAGGGCCAGCCTATCTAAAACGTCGGGCACCGTTTTGATGTCATTCTTTTTACCTTTGGATGCCGCCTGGGTTAAGACTAGGCCTGTTTCGCAACAATAGGCCGACATCAGGTGTCAGGCGGCTTTGCGCTCACCATCATGGCCTCGACGTCATGTTTTACCATCAATCGCAATCACGTCTTGGCCATGGGCGCTTCTGACTTCGTTAACCCAATTCATAAAGCAACACACAAATTGGTCAGGCTCTAAGGCGGCAATAACGCGGGCAACCGTATCATGGCGGGGGATACCGTTTTCAAAAGTACGGTATTTTCTGAGCCAATCTAATTTTAAATGCCCAAAGGCTTCGACCCCTTCCCACCCTTCGGAGCCTGATAGTATCGCTCTAATGGTGAGAAACAGGATGTCGAGTAAATCATGCTGACGGTTAATATGCGAACGAGGAGCATCAAGTGATTGAACGTGTTCAAGAAAATTCATGTTAGCTCTTCTCTTGGAAAAGAACTATTTGATCAAATTTTAGCCGTGGCGACACTTCAATTTTTTTGATCGGCTTATCAAAAAGTATGATCTTGCCCTATGTGTTATCAATGGCTCGCCACTATAATGGTTGTTATATGCCAACAGGCGAGGCTTGAGGTTGTTACTAATCAGTCGATGCCATGGGTGAAAATTTGCTAATTCCCTGTTTATATCATAAATATTAATAACAGAGACTGCATTATACTGTGGCTAATGTGCAGGATTAACAGAGGTTTACAAATCCAGATGAAAAACCTTAGAGATCTCCCTGTGCTTGGTTGGCGTGAGTGGGTCGCCCTGCCGGGGTTGGGTGTTGATAAAATTCAGTGCAAGGTTGATACCGGAGCGCGAACCTCGGCCCTGCATGCCTTTTATGTGGAAGAGTTTTCTGCACAGGGGATTGCTATGGTGCGTTTTGGTCTACACCCAGAACAGGACAATACAGATATAGAAACCCATTGCGAGGCAAGCATTCTGGCTCAACGAGACGTAACAGATTCCGGCGGTCATACCGAAGCCCGATATGTGATTGAAACGCCTGTTATTCTCGGTGATGCTCTCTGGTCTATCGAGGTTACGCTGACGAACCGTGACACTATGCGTTACCGCATGTTACTGGGACGTTCTGCCATTGCAGAAAATTATCTGGTCGATTCCGCCGCATCCCACATGGCAGGCCAACCTAATACGAAACCGAGCTATCATCCTATTTTGAGCTATACACATGATGAAGAGGAATAATTTGTGAAGATTGCTATTTTGTCACGCAATTCTAACCTCTATTCGACACGTCGTATGGTCGAGGCCGCGAAGCTGCGCGGCCATGAGGTTCAGGTCGTCGATGCGTTAAAATGTTATATGGATATCACGTCAGATCACCCGGCAATTTTTTACAGGGGTGAAAAACTGCTTGGTTTTGATGCCGTCATTCCGCGAATAGGTGTCTCGGTGACTCGATTCGGTACCGCCGTGTTGCGTCAGTTCGAGATGATGGGGGTATATCCCATTAATGAGTCGGTGGCCATTAGCCGTTCACGGGACAAATTGCGAAGCTTGCAATTGTTATCTCGTAAAGGGCTGGGTTTGCCTGTGACTGGTTTTGCCCACTCGGTGAGTGACACCCAGGTGGTTATCGATCTGGTGGGTGGTGCACCCCTGGTAATCAAGTTGATGGAAGGCACCCAAGGACGGGGGGTAGTGCTGGCCGAAACCAAGAAGGCAGCTGAGTCGGTGATCGATGCCTTTCATGAGCTGGATGCTAACTTCATTGTGCAGGAGTTTATCCAAGAAGCGGCCGGTTCAGACATTCGCTGTTTTGTTGTCGGCGAGAAAGTGGTGGCCGCCATGATGCGTACGGCCAGAGAGGGTGAATTTCGCTCCAACCTGCATCGGGGTGGTGAGGCCCATGTGGTTAAACTATCCAAGGAAGAGCGGGCTACGGCGGTGCAGGCGGCCAGGATCATGGGGCTTAACATGGCCGGTGTCGATATCCTGCGTTCCAATCGTGGCCCAGTGGTAATGGAGGTGAACTCTTCACCTGGCCTGGAAGGCATCGAAAAGGCCACCGATAAGGATGTTGCAGGAATTGTGATCGAATTTATTGAAAAGAACGCCAAACCGAACAAGACCAAAACCAAGGGTAATGGTTGATAAGCCATATCAGTCGGCTTGACCCGATACCACGGTTTTCTAGATTCTTGATTAATATTATGGGTAATATTTTCTTGGAATTACCACGCGACGGTTGGCCCTGCACCACTGGTTGACTGACGGAAGAAATGTAGTTCGATACCGATTTGGGTTTTACTCTGGTCGTAGATATTGTTTTTTGCGATATCTCACTGCATAACTTAAGGGTGCATCTATAAATAGTAATTTTTTCGTGAGAGCAAGGAAGCACCGCGCGCAGAACCGCAGTGTATATGACATACATGAGGCTTCGAGCACGGCGCTGACGCCGCTATCGCGGAAAAAGTGCATTTATAGGAGTGCCCTTAAGTTCAGATACCTATAATAAGGAAGAGCCTGCCCGTTCGGACGGACGGCCCATGTTGGAGGTGATGGATGACAGACAGTATTTTCATCAACGGTACCCGTATTAATGCAGGGCAACGTGAGACCATTGAACTGCCGCTGGGTACCCTCTACACCCATACTCCCTTGTCCATGCCCGTGCATGTGATCTGTGGTCAGAAACCTGGGCCAAGATTATTTGTCAGTGCGGCCATTCATGGTGATGAGTTGAATGGTGTGGAGATTATTCGGCGACTGCTTAAAGACAAAGCCATTAAACGATTACGTGGCATTCTTGTTGCCATTCCCGTGGTGAATGTGCATGGCCTATTGCATCAGTCCCGCTATCTACCTGATCGGCGCGATCTGAATCGCAGTTTTCCCGGCAGTGAAAAAGGATCACTGGCAGGGCGGGTGGCGCACATTTTTATAGAACAGATCGTCAAACAATGTACTCACGGAATTGATTTGCATACCGGCGCAATTCATCGTAGTAACTTGCCGCAGATCCGCGCTAATCTGGATGATGAGGAAACAGCCCGGTTGGCCCATGCCTTTGGTGTACCGGTGTTATTAAATTCAAATATACGAGATGGCTCGCTGCGCGAAGCCAGTGCCGAACTGGGTCTGCCGATGTTGCTATATGAAGCCGGAGAGGCCCTACGTTTTGATGAGGTCTCGATCCGAGCGGGCGTATGTGGCATTAAAAATGTCATGCGTGAACTTGACATGCTGCCGCCTAGCCGTAAGCCACGGAAACCAACGGAGCCGTATATCGCGAGATCGAGTAACTGGATCCGCGCATCAGACAGCGGTGTGTTTCGCACCGTCGTGCCCCTCGGTGCCCATGTAGAAAAAGGCAAGTTGCTGGGCGTTATATCAGACCCTTTTGGTGAAACTGAATATGAGATTCTATCCAACTGTGAAGGCATCATCATTGGTAAAAATAATCTTCCTCTGGTGAATGAGGGTGATGCCCTGTTTCATCTGGCACGATTCCGGGAGGTAGCCGATGTGGCAGAAGAGATCGATACATTCCAGGATGATTATTATGTAGAGTTAATCGATACGCCATTAATATAAATTATATGTTTGGTCACAACAGTTAAACTTTATGGGCCATCCTATTTTAAGTTTCTAGTTATTTTTTATGTCTATTATGTCACCGCTGATAGGCTTTTTTGTTCTACCTATCATGGACACATAAACCTTCTTCAGTAAAAATGATTATCGTGAAACAGGTACTCTGATACTAAGGCACTCCTATCAAAACCGCACCAAAATCATTCTGATTTTTTGGCACCAAATTCACGAAACCATTTTCATGATCCATCTGCCAACGCCAGGCATGTTTCATGTACATTACCCTGATATAAACCCTGTCGGGGATATTCAGCTACGGTTCGGGATGCACTTGCAACCAGTACAATCCCATCACCCTCTAGTGATGGCTATCCGAAGTCTAACTGTCCCATTGAGATAATCATGAGCGAAGACATCCGTGTTCCCTAGCCATCATCAACTACCCGATTGGTCGCCATAGACTCGAAGGCCATATAACGGTTATCGGTGCTTCAGAAATCAACATTTATCACAGACCATTATGAGTTCATATGATGCTGGTCAGGCAGGGAGGAGGTTGAGGTTGAGGTTGAGGTTGAGGTTGA
>JAFLJQ010000165.1 GCA_022712915.1 Gammaproteobacteria bacterium
TCGTGTATCGAAAGCAAGAGATGATCAATTTGTTCCATTATGGGGTTATCAGGTTTACTTTCGTTATCGTCGTCGCCGAGTAAACTGTCCTACTTGTGGTGTTAAAGTTGAACAGGTTCCTTGGACAAAAGGTAAACAAAAGCTAACAGACGCATTTAAACTGCATTTGGCCAGATGGGCAAGGCGATTATCCTGGAAAGAAGTTGCAGAAGTTTTTCAGTCCAGCTGGGACCATGTGTATCAATCGGTAAAGTTTGTTGTTGCATTTGGTTTGGTCAACAGAGACCTCGACAATATCGAAGCAATCGGTGTTGATGAGGTTCAATATGGTAAGGGGCATCAGTATATTACACTTGTATACCAGCTTGATAACAACAATAAGCGATTGCTTTATGTTGGGAAAAATAGAAAAGCAAAAACGTTATTGCGATTTTTCTACAAACTTGGAAAGGTTCGTTGTGCAAACATCAAGTTTGTTTGCTCTGATATGTGGAAAGCCTATATCAAGGTGATTAAGAAAAAGATACCGCAGGCATTGCACATATTAGATCGATTTCATATTGTTGCCATGCTGAACAAAGCCGTCGACGAGGTTAGGCGCGGTGAAGTTAAACAGTTAAAAGCAGAAGGATATGAGGAAATTCTAAAACATACAAAATATGGGTGTAGATCTCATGCTGAGCATAAAACCAATCACTTAGCTTGTATTTTTTACAGAATTTGATCAAAAGGACACAGAATTACTCCCACAAAAAAAGCACACTCTGTTTAGATAAAACGAAACCTAAATTTCATTTACAGAGGTGCTTTCAAATGACACTATTCCATGCAAAGACGTTCAATACAAGTCATCCAGATAAATTATTTGAAGATTTGTTGAACGATGTGAAGTTGATCAATAAACAAGCAGCCGAGACGTATTTTGCAGAGCTAGAACTTAAACTTCATAAAACCTTTGCCGAAGCTGAGCAAAAATGTATGGCACAACTCCTCGAACAATACGATTGGGATTTTCATGCTTTTATATCACAGGAAAAGAAATATCGTAAGGTGTCAAGAAATACCAAACGCTACATGACACTCGCCGGAGAGGTTAACGTTGAGCGGAGTTTATATAGAACCGAACGAAATGGAATAACCACCTGTCCATTAGAACAAAATGCCGGACTCATCGAGTCATTCTGGACACCGCAAGCAGCCAAACAAGCGATCCATTTGGTTAGTCTTCTCACCCCCTGCGAGGCGGAACACGTTTTTAAAGAGTTTGGACTAATGATGCCGTCAAAAAGTAGTTTAGACCGGTTACCAAAAAAACTCAGTGAGCATTGGGAAGCCAATCAATTGTCGCTGGATAGAATCATGCAAAATGACTTTGAGATACCTGACGCGGCAACGATGTGCGCAGTATCACTTGATGGTGTAATGATCCCGACGCGTTATACCCGCGTATTACCTTCAGATTCAAGGTGGGCTGAAGCAGCATGCGGTACGGTTAGTTTTTATGACAAAGCGGGGGAAATGATATCAACGCGATATCTCGCACGCATGCCCGAACACAAGAAAAAAACCTTAAAACAGCAGTTAGCCGGACACATCGAAGTCCTCTTAAAAGAACGCCCGGATTTAGCAATTATTAAAGTGGCTGACGGTGCAAGGGACAACTGGACATTTCTGGATGATCAAATTAAAGAAGGTGAATGTGTCCTGGATTTTTATCATGCCGCACAACATCTTTTTAGTGCCATCGAATGTATTCATGGCAAACAAACGATTGAGACTGTTCGGATGTTTAAAAAATATAGAGCATATTTGCGTTACGATGCTAAAGGCATTGATAAAGTCATTTATCACTTGAAATATCAACTCAGAAAAAATCCAAGGTTAAAAGCATTGAAAACTGAAATAACTTATTTTACACGCCATCGAACGCGGTGTGAGTATGCAAGATTAAAATCCGAAAACAAACCTATTGGTTCAGGGATTGTTGAGTCTGCCTGCAAAACAGTGGTGCAAATGCGATTAAAACGTTCTGGGCAGCATTGGGATGATCAGGGTGGGCAAGCCATACTAACTTTTCGCTCGATTCTTCTCAGTCAGCAATTTGATAAGGCTTGGGAGGAAGTCAAAAACTTTTACCTTAAACCGATTCTATTACCGAATAATGTGGTGAAATTTCAACGAAAATGATCAGTATGAGAGTTACACCCATAAAAAGGCACGGCGTACACAGTGAGGATTCAGTGGTAATATGGGGTGGTATCCAGTGAAATTTGCGTGTAGTGGAGCTTGGATATGTTTAATGCCTTTAACCGGTTGACTTTTCCCGTGGCAGTGAATATTACCCTTGCTTCTAGTGGATGTCGATTTTATGATAGGTGTCTAGGTTGATCTGATAACTTTTTGTTATCTCGTTGCCTTCTTGTTTGTTAGGCGTGGCCTAGGGCCGTTTAGCACTTTAATCTATGAGTAAATGTACAGGAAATCAAGGGAAATGGCGAAAGGTAAGAAATATGATTGTCGCATATTACAAGACAATACTGGTTGGACGGCAGAAATAATAAGGCGAGCTACATCTAGTAGAATTGTTGTTTCAAAAAAACAAGCTGGATTTTCTACTGAATCTGAGGCCCAAAAATGGGGGCAATCAGAGTTGAAATTGTTTTTGCTTAATCTTGAGGAACGAAATAAGCGTCGTTCTAAATAATTCAACCTGGGTATTAACAAGTATTGTTAATACCATCTGCGGTTGGAATGGTGTGAGTTTTATTTGCCCTGTTTTGTTTCAAGAAAGTCTGCTATTGAATATAGGCTAAAATGGTGTTTGATAATATAGAAGTTGATATGATAATGAGAACTGAAAAATTAAATAGAAATTTTGGGACAAATAGGTCGCGAACCTTTGTATTACAAATACAATCCAGAGCAGGAGGTTTTTTGTGACGAACAACGATGTTTTGCGCCGTATCCGCTATACCTTCAATTTTGATGATTCTAAAATGATAGCAATATTTGGCTTGGCTGATAATGTTGTAACTCGGGAACAGATTAGCAATTGGCTTAAAAAAGAGGACGATCTTGCATTTCAGGAATGTAGTGATACTGAGCTGGCCGTTTTTCTCAATGGTTTAATTATTGATCGACGAGGTAAAAAAGAAGGGCCGCAACCCACGCCAGAGCAGTCTTTGACTAATAATATTATTTTCAGAAAATTAAAAATCGCTTTGGATCTGAAAGCCGAAGATATACTGGAGATTCTTGAGCGGGTTGACGTGAGTATAAGCAAACATGAATTAAGTGCATTTTTCCGTAAACCCGGTCATAAACACTATCGTGAGTGTAAAGATCAAATTTTGCGTAATTTCGTGAATGGTATGCAGCATAAATACCGCAATATCATTCAAACAGATGAAGAGTGATAGCAGGAATTAGATTAGAGCGCAGGTGTTGCATGTGTTTTTTGGTATATGCCCGGATATAAATGTTCACTATTTTTCATTTAACAATTTAAAAGTTATATGTCTACCTGTTATTTAAAGGCTTGAGTAGTATGTGATTAGCATGAGATATAAAAAGTTCTCGTAATAATATAATGTCTCTCTGAATTTATAGAAACACAACAATTCTATGCCCCTTTGCGCGCTTCTGCGGTTGAAATAGATTGAAACTTAACGGAATGACCATAATGAATTTTACAGATGATTTTATGATGGGTGTTAATTTTTCTTACGGTCAGAATAAATTATTTTGGATTGGTTTATGGTGAATAATCAGCGGAACTGGGTATGACAATGGATAATTCTAAAAGGCGACTTCATGATGTGTTTTTCTATGGTCTGTATATGGACCCGGATATTCTCAATCAAAAGGCTGTGGAGCCCAGAAATCCGCGTTTGGGAATGGTTACGGACTATGTCTTGCGCATTGGTAATAAGGCGACCTTGATTCGTGCTGGCGGAGAATCGGCGTATGGTCTGGTTTATTCCCTGACACATGATGAAGTTTATTTGCTTTATTGGGGATCTGGCCTGGCTGAGTATAGAGTTAAGGCGGTGTTGGTGCAGATAGATGGAAAAGATGTGGTTGCTATGACCTGTAATTTGTTGAATGCCCCTGAGAGGGATGAATCCAATATGGAGTATGCCGGAAAACTCAAGTTGGCAATGACAAGGTTGGGTGTGCCAGTTATTTTTGATTGACCTCCCTCAACTCATTTAGATATTGAGGCCGTAAATATGGAAAATTGCAGCTAAAATTCTGCTAGCCTGAGTATCCAGTGACTATGTTGGGGGCAATGCTGGGCTTTTCATCTGAAATAAGTAAAATTGAAAAAAAGTGCAAACTTGCTTATAACAAATCAGATGCCGATAGCCCGAATATCATTGCCAGCTTGGCTGAATCAGGTGATACTCACGTTTGCGAAATTACTAGATTAATACAGGAATTAAACTATGTTAAAAATGGGTATTGTTAGCACCATGCTTTTTGTTGTTCTTTTGAGTCTTTCCGGTTGCGATCAGAGCCCGACTGATGCGGTAAAAAAAATAAATACTATTAAGCTACTTGATATTCAACCCCCTTTGAGTGAGATTCTCATACCCGGCCAGATGGTCGATATGGAAGTGAAAGTCGCTTACAAGCTTGAATCTAAAGCAGCAACCATCACTTTGGCTGTTTTGCAAACTGAGGGGCAAGGGAATAAATCTTTGACGAGTACATTTACGATCATTCAAAAAGGTGAGGGAGAACAGATACTGAAGGGGCAATTTGTAGTACCTAAAACAAAAATTATTCAGGTGCGTATTCCTCTTTCACCGCAACAGCGTAGTGATACCGCACCTTTTATTACTCACACTTACAAAGTTATCTCAGTCGGGCCTAAATAACATCACTGCTGTCCCGTTAATAATCTAAAAAATCATGTGTCTACCAAGTACTTAACGGCTTGAGGAGGTTGAAATAAGCATGAGACATGAAAATTGTTTATAAAACACATTTTATCGCAAAGGTCGCAAAGGTCGCAAAGAAAAAATAAACTCGGTAATGTATAAAAAATGAGCTTGAAGTCTTCGGATAAGACCTAATTTTTCTCTAATATAAAACAAAATAACGTTGCGATCCTTTGTGCCCTTTGCGGCTTAGATCTTTAAAATGGATTAAATACTTAGAGTCTCCTCAAAAACAAATAGTTCATAATAAACAATAAGATAAGAGGTTAAGTGGTAAGATAAGTGCACGAGGATTTTCACTACCCCACCAAAAAGCGTGCACCATGATCCGTTATACCAGTGATAAACAACTGCCCTTATCGGGGTTTAAAACGCCGATTGAAGTCTCCCTTGCCGAAAACAATCGTTGGGTAAAACTGG
>JAFLJQ010000021.1 GCA_022712915.1 Gammaproteobacteria bacterium
TCAGTAGATCGGTGCCAAACAGGTTGGTTTGGTGAAATTCGGTACTTTTTGTTAGCATTTTTTTTCATCATTTCGACCAGAAACGGGTTATATAGCTTAACATTTACGGTCGATATAATCAGCTTTTATTTGCTATAATTCCTTTGTTATCAAATAGTTATTGTGTTTTTAAGGGCTGACTAGTTAACGGTGTCTCATGGATAAAAATTGTGCCTAAATAAAAAAGACCTGGCGGCGCTTGTCTGCGGTATACGTTCAGATGGTGATGGTGCTGATAAGTTTGTATCTGTGCAGGACTTATCGCTGATAAAATGATCGTAAACTAAATTTTATCCTTGTTGATATCAACACTAACTATTCATTGTTTCTTTCCACTAACCTTGTCAATGCAGCCTTCTTTCCTGATAGGAAGGGTTTGGACACCATCCCGTTTATTGAAAATATTGAAGTGCGAGACTTTACCTGTGTTGTCGTTTCCTAGCCTGAGGGCGGATTTACGTTTGTTGTATAAGCCACCCAATGTTGCATCGTAACTCAATTGTTTTTTTAATAGACATCCGGATGGATCAGTTGGGTGGGTTACGACGTAAAGAGCGCGCCTAAGACACCTTATCTTGCATCGGATAAATGTTCGGGGCAGAATAAGGTCGAATACCCCCAGGCTTCACTATTAAGCCTGAGGGAGTATCAAGATAGTTTTTATAGGCCAGATTTCAATGCCCGATAACGTGATGCAAGGTGCCAAGGAAGCCTCTGTTAAGGAATAAGCTCCAGTTTGATGGCGTCGACAAAGAGCATTTCATCGGTACTCAGTCCTGTTGCGCCAACGGTTATAGAGGCCGTTGCGCCTGCGTCATAATTGAAGGTGCCTAACAATTCCCAATTGCCGGTGGTCACAACACCTTCCTGGTTCATGGGAACAAGTGTGGTGCCATCACGATGCTGGATCGTGTAGGTGGCATTTTTATTAAAGTTAGTATCGATGTACAGCCAAGTATAGATTTTGTAGCGGCCGGCTTTTTTGATGGTCGTAGTCCATGTGGCGGTTAGCTGACTATCTTCACCACTATCAGACAGAAAGTTGTTCGTCGAGATATAATTTCGATTGTATGCCTTGACGTTGGTGGGGGGGCGAGACCAATTATCCGCAAAGTTGTGAACGGCATCGACGTTATCCAAGTAGATACTGTTAGTGGAGTTTTTCACAAATACAGAACTTGTTCCAGTACCGACATTGCCTGCGCCATCGGTGGCGGTAATCGGCAGATTATAGGCTTTATCGAAGGTTCCTGGGGCAATAGCTATTTGATAGCTGAAGGTGCCGTCTCCGTTATTGGCCATGGTGATCGAAGCACCGCCACCCAAACTGGATACATCGATGTTAACGCTGCCTCCGGCCATATCCCCATCTGGATCGGTGACACTCACCACGATATCCGCAATGCCTGAGCCATCATTCTGTACCCAGCGTTTTTCTTCAAAGCGGTTGATGACCTTCGGGCCCGTAAAGGGGGTGCGGAAATAGGCTCTTGCTCCATGGCAGTTATTGCAGACTTTGTTTTCAGTCACGCTACGGTTTGTTCCACCATCTATGGTGTTAAAGCGAACGTAACCCGCGGTGCTCTCTGCTAGTGTGAGGTTTTGCACATAGCGTTCTTCGTTGTTTAATACCTTGTCTGCCCATGGTCTGGTTGTCCAGGCGGCACCGCCGTTCTTGACATCAATAGATGAAAATTCAGGATCAAGATCATCGATGATGATGTCTGGGTTCGTATCACCATTGGTATCGATGCCTATTCGATCGGCAAGAAGAGATGCACCATTTGAATTTTCGGCACTCAGTTCTATATAGTCTGTTGTTCCGGCCAGAAATGGATAGCGACCAAGCGATACCCAATCACCGCCCGTCCCCGACTGTTGACGTGATACGCTGTAAGAAGAGCCACCGTTATAATGGATAATGTACTTTGCGGGGCGAGCTGATGTTATTGTTTCATTACGCCACCAAGCATAGACCTCATAAAGGCCGGAAGTCGGAAGGA
The DNA here is from genome assembly GCA_022712915.1 of Gammaproteobacteria bacterium. Lineage (GTDB taxonomy): Bacteria > Pseudomonadota > Gammaproteobacteria > UBA6429 > Thiohalophilaceae > JAHEDB01. The sequence goes on from JAFLJQ010000021.1 coordinate 2,043, forward strand.
AGGGTCGCCATGTCGCCGTTGAAAAAGGTCCGGGGGATTCTTTTATATAGGTATGGTTCAGTCCCGGCGTGCGATCCACCGTATTGGGTGTGCTGGCCAATTCACCAGTTTTAACCATTGTGTGGCTTTTTGAACCGTGCACGTTGTGACATACGGTGCAGGTGATTCTGCTATCAACACTGCCGTTGTAATCGGTATCCGCTGAGATAGATTTTTTATATAGAGGATCCTCGGACCACATGTGACGAGTATGCGCACTTCGAGTACGCCCACTTATGGTAGATTTAAAGTTGCTCTGCTCACCCGCATTTTGAAGTACATTTTGATCGTGGCATTTTATGCAAAGCTGTTCATTGGCTTTTGAGTTAGATGTTCTTAGTCGGTAACTGTCTCCCCAGTTGTTTGTGACCGTCTTGCTGATATCATCAACCGCGTAGGTACGATGTTCGTGATCGATATGTTTTTTGCTGGCATCATGGCATTCAAGGCAGTTATCCATGCTTTTACCGTGGCCTGTTGCGAAGTAACCGTAAGTGGTATTGTCGCCCACCACATTGGGCGCATTGGTGGTCGGTAATCCACCGGGATTGCTGATGCTCTGTTGCTCATCGTGGCAGGTGGCACACCATTTTTCTTTGCCGGGCTTGAGTGTTAAGCCATCCTCGTTATAGATGCCGCCGGTGATGAAATTGGCCTTGGCACCCACGTTGGCATCGAACAATCCGTCTACACCGGGATAAGATCCACTGGGGCTGTGGCAACCATCACATACCGTGGTGGTGGCCAGGGGTTTCATGTCTGCGAAAATGAGTGGATCGGCGAATGGATTGTCATGGCAGATGGTGCATTCAATATTCGGGCCCTTAGCCTGGCTGACCAGGGTGTGGGTTTGGTGAGCCTGTTTATGGGGCGCAGCAAATTGTTGATTATGCAAATGGCATTGTGTACAGCGCAAGCCATCCAGGTGGGCTGTATTATCGTGCCCGTCGTTATTATGATGTCCGTTTAAGGTATGACAGACTTCGCAAACGCCGTTGTAGGTGGTATCCCCATCGGCAAAAGAATTGGGGCCGCTACGCGAGGTAAACACGACGGTCTTGGGGCCACTGTTCGGGGTATTAATAACGTGTCGGATTAATGCAATGTTGGTGGAATTGCCTGTGGCGTCATGGCAGGTTTGGCAGCCCTCAACATGATGGTATTCAGTCATTAACCCAGCCCGCTTTATTTCTGTGTCCAAAGCGGGTGTTGTCGTGGTTTCTTGTTTAGTTTCTTCGAAACAGGCACTGACTGATAAGGCTAGCAGTATTAATCCCACATAAAACAGCCGGTTAAAAGCAAAGGTGCCCTTACCATAATTCCCTATTTTGTGACTATATGCTGACATAATCCTCCGGCTATCCGTGTAATGGATGCGATATACCTGACTAACTCACATTTATTACAGTTACATGAACGAAGTCTATCAAAAATGTGACCGTTGTTGTATTTTTTTTAAGAATAATGGGGATCTGAATTTGAGATGTTTTAAGTAAACAGGGATAAAAGAACATATGTTCTCTGTGAATGGGTATTTTGGTGGGTATGCTTGGTTGATTCGTGAGCCGTTCGCAATAGGTGAGACCAATTAAAGAGGGCATAATCATACTGCTCTCAGATATTGAGCCCCTATATGTGTCCTATATGTGTCGGCTGCGTTAAGGGATCCTGATTGAAGAGCTCTAGCTGAATGAAGAAAGTATAACCGAATGTTTGCCTTATTTTAGGGTTTCTAGCCGCCGGGCCCTTCGTTCACACATGCTGTCTGGCCAGTAGTGCGGTTATAAGTACATGGATTATGACCCCACCCATGACATGTGAGATAACATTGCCCGCCTGTGGGGGTGGTAACAAATTTGAGCGGTACGATACCTTTGTAAGGTGATACGACCGTCGTATCAAAATTAATCAGTTTCTCCTGTTCACTGGCATGGGGGTCATGACAGACGTTGCAGGGGGTTCTCACGCCTAAGCCTCGTTTTGCCACAGGCCATCCCACAATGTGTAACTTATGCCGGGGAAAAGAAGTATCCCCCAAAATACGGTTACGATCATGGCATTTGTAGCACATGGCATAAGCGGAAGGGCTTTCGATGGTTCCGTCCAGTGTCTCATACCGTCGTTCTAGTATGGGCTCATAGTCTGAGCCATGTGGTCCACTTGGCCCAATACCGCCTGCGCCGGGTCCATTGTTGTTATTATGGCAATCTAGACAACTGATCCGACTACTCGTCGTTAAAGGTGAAATGAGACTGGGCACATAAGAATTTTTTCCTGGGCCTGCAACGGGATGGTAAGACGCTTTTGAAATATCAAATTCCAGGCGAAGATTGGTCTCGGGAAATTGTCGTGCGGTTCTCGGTGCTTTTTTACCTGTGCTATCAGAATGGCAGCGTAAACAGAGCTGATAGGGTTTGTTAATGGGTCGTATTTCATTACCCTGAATGCTCACACCTCGCACCTCACTCAGTGGGTTATCTGCATTTGCGGCATGAGGGTTATGGCAATCTTGACATTCCACATGACGTGAATTAACGACCGCTTTTTCATCTGAAGAATGCACTCCGCGGGTATCCATAATGGGGTGTCGGTAAGGTTTCTTGAATTCTGCTTGTATGTTCTTTGAAGCCACGTGACCATTATGACAGGGATAGCAGTTATCTTCTTCTATGGCATATCTCAATAAACGCTGATCGCTGCCGGCATTATGCGGCATATGACAATTTAGACAGGCATTGTCGGCAACGGTCACGGCATCTGTCGTTGGCCATGGATCAGGGGTGACTCCATTCCAGCTCTTAGCTGCTGTACTATGGGCTGTTTCAGGCCAGCCATTTTTAGCATGGCAGATACGACATAATGCTGAAGCGGTATTGTCTACCACCAGAAACTTGTTATTGGTATTGTCATGAGGACTGTGACAAGTGCCACATTGTATTTGCCCCCAACTGTCCAGATTAATATGCTCCGGGAGAGTGGCCGGGTCAATCAGTTCTCCTTTTTGTGCGGCCAATGCGCTGGTATATTGAAACGATACGGGATGATCGTTGGACAAGTCTGTTTTCAGGCGCACTATACCTTCTGGTATAGTGGTTATATTTTCAGTCAGGGCATTACGCTCTGGGCGACTCATGACTTTTATCACGGCAATGGTGCCATCATGACAACCTAGACATAGCAAGGAAGCCCCGCTGGGTTGCCCTGGTAAAGCTTGAGCGGTAATTTCTGAGTAGGACGATATAAAGCCACTGTCCGATGCATGGCGACTCCACAATGGGAGTACGGTAGACTTTGAGTTTGGGGGGGTGTGACAGAATACGCAGATGGGTGTCCCGTCGGGGGCCTTCATTTTACCTGGCCCAGCTGGCGATAAATTATGTTTGCTATCGACAATGACCGCGGTAACCGGTAGCGTGCATACCATGATGGAACAGATATAGAATAATTGCGTAATTAGCTTCATTGGTTTGTATCGTTATTTATAATGGGATACTTGCCTCCGGCGATAATGTATATTTGCAATATTATCGCAGGGCTTATATCACCCAGAAAAAACTCCAGCACGAACCTGGAGCTGTCCTTCCACTCGATTTTGCGCACCCATAATTATTAAAAACTGGCCCGATGAGGGGCAAAAATGTGTGTATTACGGGACAATACCACATAATAAAGATGCGTCCAGCTCAATTTGTTGCCAGTCCACTAGAATGTGAGCTGTTGATGTCACTCTGTTGGTCAATCCTCCCTCTGTTTATTGGTCAGTATATGTTAAAGATAAGCTGATCTGTTATGAAATAAGAAAAATTGGGATTAGAGCAGGGCGGTAGTTGGTTTTAGCTTTAATGATTTATAAATCAATATGTTATGAACGGCGCAGCAAGGTGCTGAATGAGTTTGTAAAAGCTGTTAATGGTGGTTTTTACCGTTATTAATTGATGAGATTAATTAAAAAATAACCCTGTGTGCGATTTAAGTGCTGAATGTCCATTTATATGAACGTGTTTTGATGATGATGGTTTATATGCTACAGCAGGAAAAAATGCTCTGAGACAGATTTGGGGCGCTCATTGCTTTGCGATGGAGATGGAAAATGCCCAATTAAATAAAGCGAATCATTTGATTAAGAAAAGAAACTGCTGACAAATCTGAATAAGTCTGATTTATCAGCGACTTCTTTTTGCGATTGAGGCATGAAAAACTCAGCTGTGAATGTCGTTACTTATTGAATCCAGGCAAACTCGTCTGATATATTGGGCATCGATCACGGCGCCCGTGCTCAGATCCGTTGTCAGATTATCCGGTACTGGCAGAGTGCCATAAGCACCGAAGCTTATGCCGGGGTTATAGTAACGGATGGGTATTCCGGGTTCGAGTCCAACCATTTTCCCATCACGAATCATATCTAACTGAGTGGAGCGATGGGGGTTATGACAAGTTACGCAAGTAATGCGACTGTCCCACGTTGGACTAGACGTCCAGGCGGATTTCCATCTCATCGTCCAACTAGGTACCGCCGCCGGGTTCTCCACCTGCCTCCCCGTTGCCGTTTGGAGACTAACCTAAATGAACTGCGTGTGCATTTATAGAGCCTTTTCGGTAACGGGTGCGCCGGTCGGTGGGTTGAAATTTTGCAATGCTGTGGCAGGAAAAACACAGCGCAAAATCTGATTCTGCTAAAAACTCAAACGGCCAGGTATCAACCTGAAAGGGTATTTTCATCGGCGGATTACCGCCTACATTTTTGAGGCGATACCCGTCTCGATACGGTGCATAGGTTTCGTCGCCAGTGGTTCTATCTGTACCGTACGTTCGCGCCGTCCCATCCCATCCCATCCCATCTGTATGCGTTTGCGATGCATCATGGCAGTCCAGGCAGTGTTTTCCCGGGCCGTTAATTAAGCCGCCGCTGTAGGGGAAGGTGCTACCGCTATCCAGGCCATGCCCGGTTTTATAAAACCCGTAACCGGTTCTGTAAATATAAGGTGCAGTCTCATTGCCGATGGCGTTAGGTGCTGTCACGTCGTTTATCACTGATGGTGATTTGTCATGACAGGTCGCGCACCACTTTTCCTTGCTGGGCTTGAGCGTTAGCCAATCTTTGTTATAGATGCCGCCGGTTTTGAAATTGGCTTTGGCTCCTACGTCTACGTTAAACAAGCCGTTTATCCCGGGATACGTCCCTCCCTGACTGTGGCAGGCATCACAGATGGTGGCGGTGGCCAGTGGATCGTTGTGGCAGTCCGTGCAGTCAATATTGGGTCCCTTGGTCTGGCTTGCCAGGACATGGGTTTGGTGAGATTGTTTATGAGGTACTGTAAATTGCTTACCATGCAGATGGCATTTTGCGCAGGTCGAGCCGTCCATATGGGTCGTCAGATAGTACGATTATTAGTCCTGCCTCAAACAGTCGATTAAACGTAAGCGTCAATTTAACCTCATCCTATCCCGTTTCATTATCTTAAAGTAGCGTAAGCATTTTTTCGAGAAGGAGAAATGCAATGAAGAGACGTACGAAAACCCAATGGCAGGAACTGTTTGCCGAGCAGGGTGCTAGTGG
>JAFLJQ010000256.1 GCA_022712915.1 Gammaproteobacteria bacterium
GGATGCTGTAGAGAAATATATTCGTTTTTATAATTACAAGCGATTGCATTCTACCCTTGGATATTTAACACCTAACCAGAAAAAAATGGAATTGAAAAATGCGGCTTAAATTCTTTCCAATAAAACTTGACCACTACACAATCATCCTTTGCCAGACCTTTTAAGTAATTTGAAACAGAATATTTTAAAAATGATTCAGAACTTGACTCGGAAGTAAATAGTTTGTCAGGGAAATGCTTTTTCCCTTCGCCCCATGCCCACTCTTTATATAAATCAGCAAAAATAGAACCTATTTCAATATAATCTTTATAACTTTGCTTATAGTATGCGAATTCTTTATCAATTAATGGACAGTTAGAAGCCATTTCAATTAGAAGCTCTTCCCAGCTAGGGGCGTTTATATACCTTCTTGAAAAGCCTGAACCAATAAATAAAATAGGTTGACAGCCCATGCTGTCTAGACATGTGTCTATGTCATCTTTTACGTGCGTAACGTAATCTTCGTAATTTTCCATTTTATTTTCCTAGAAATCTAACTGCATATTTGGCTGAATTAGTATTTTTAGATATGAGGAGATTCCGTATATAATATTGAAAACATATGCTCTAAGATGTGCTTTTACATCCTTTATTTCAAGCAGTTGAAACATTTAAAGCTTGAATGTCATACGGTAAAAAATTACTGTGTTAAATGTCAACTATGTGCAGCTAGCAGAAATTTGTTTTATTTACTGTTTGTCAGATTAAGCCAGAGTATGTATAGGTGATTAGTAAAGTGTAATTCACCATATGTTGCAAAGTTAGTAGTTCGTAACGACCAGCTTACTCCTGCCGTGATTGAGGATCAATCCCCTTTAGATGGCGTGTTGTGATGTTTGGCTTTCTTGAAAAATAAAATCAGGGGCATCAGGGGTGATGCCGGTTCGCAGCCGGGCCAGGGAAGGCCCGTCTACGAACCTCAACCAGAAAGCCGGACATCACAACACGGTTTTGCCATCTTTGGGGCGGCCTTCTCTTTGGTTACTTTCTCTTGGCCGTTCAAGAGAAAGTGACTTGCTGTCGGGCAACCCCCGACATAAAATTCCAGTATCGCGCTAGCGATTCCAAATATAAACATCCTCCATATACAAACCACAGGAATCCCAGCAATCCCCCTCATAATTGATTAAACTAAATAAAATACCAAACCAACCCATATAAAATGCTAAAACTCCTCCTCCGTACAATCCTAAAACTCCTTTACAAGGTCGAGGTCACGGGCCTTGAACACTATCACGCCGCTGGTAAACGTGTGTTGATCATCGCTAATCATACTTCTTTCCTCGATGGTATTTTACTCGCTGTTTTTTTACCTGATAAATTGAATTTTGCGATTAACACTGAAATAGCCCGTAACTGGTATACGAATCTGGTGAAGCCGTTTGTGGGGTTGTTTGTGCTGGATCCGATGCGGCCATTTTCAGTGCGTTCGATGATTCGTTATGTCCAGCAGGATAAACGGGTGGTCATTTTTCCTGAGGGGCGGATCACGATGACGGGGGCTTTGATGAAGATTTATCATGGGCCGGGTTTGATTGCGGATCGGGCTGGGGCGAATGTGTTGCCGGTTCGTATTCAGGGGGCGCAGTACACGCCGTTTTCGCGTTTGCGGGGGCGTATCCGGCTGCACTGGTTTCCTAAAATTGAAATAATGATTCTGCCTCCGCGCCAGATTTCTGCCCCTACTGATGTGCGGGGTCGGCATCGCCGTGTTTATGCGGGGCAGGTTATGTCGGATTTGATGACGGAGATGATGTTTGCGACGACGCATTATCGGCGGTCGGTGTTTCGAGCGGTGTTGAATGCCATGCGTTTGCATGGGCCTAAGCATGTGGTGGTTGAGGATATTCGGCGTGTGCCGCTGAATTATCGGCAGTTGCTGACGCAGACTTTTATGTTGGGTCGAATCATCCGTCGACAGACGAAGGCCAAATCCAATGTTGGGGTGATGTTGCCGGGCACCACGGCGGTGGTGGTGAGTTTGTTGGCGATTCAAAGCCAGGGTCGGGTGCCGACGATGCTGAATTATACGGATGATATCCGGCGTATTGTGGCGGCATGTGAATTGGCTCAGTTGACGCACATTTATACCTCGCGGCAATTTGTCCAGACAAGCCGACTGGATACTTTGCTTGATCAGTTGGCTGAGCAGTTGACGGTTATTTATCTGGAAGATCTAGTGGCTGGGCTGGGTCTGTGGGATCGTTTGCGTGGATCACTGGCCGCCCGTTTTCCCTTCCTGAGTTATTATCGGGGTGCGGGCAAGGTCAACCCTGATGATCCGGCAGTGGTGTTGTTTACCCTGGGCACGGAAGGGCCGCCCAAGGGTGTGGTGTTGTCGCATGGCAATCTGATGGCCAATATGGCGCAATTGGCGGCCAGGATCGATTTTGGTTCAAACGATATTGTCTTTAATGCCTTACCTATATATAGGTCGTTTGCTGTGACGGCGGGGGCCCTGTTGCCGTTGACGGCTGGGGTACGCACGTTCTTTTATCCTAATCCCCAGCATTATCGGATCATCCCTGAGTTGGTTTATTCAACCAACGCAACCATCATGTTTGGCACGGACACCTTTTTGAAAAACTATGCTGACTATGCTCATCCCTATGATTTTTATAGTGTTCGTTATATTTTTGCCGGGGGGGAAAGATTGGAACCGGATACGCGCCGTATCTGGAATGAAAAATTTGGTTTGCGTATTTTGGAGGGATATGGTGCCACGGAGACCAGCCCGGTGTTGGCGGCCAATACACCGATGGAAACCCGGCCAGGGACGGTGGGTAAGTTTTTGCCAGGGATTGAATATCAAATACAGGCTATGGCGGGTATTAATCGGGGTGGACGACTTTATGTTAAAGGACCGAATGTGATGCAAGGTTATTTAGTGGGTGACAAGCCCGGTGAAATTCACAAACCGGCCACTGCCCTGGGTGATGGCTGGTATGATACAAGTGATGTGGTCAGCCTCGACAAGCAGGGCTATGTCACTATACTGGGACGGGCCAGAGATTTTGAGACAGAATTGTGATTACCATGTTGATGTTTCTATGAGAATAATAAATAAAAGGATGGTGCATGTTTAAAAAAGTAGACCGGCAAATTGTCTCCTGGGCTTTATATGACTGGGGAAATTCAGCCTTTGCGGTAGTGATGTTAACGGCATTCTTTCCACCTTTTTTTAAACAATATTTAAGTGCAGATGTTGATGCCGTCACCAGTACGTTCTGGTTAGGGGTCGCCAATTCTACCGCGAGTATTATTATTGTGTTACTTGCTCCCGTATTGGGCGCCATTGCCGATGCACGTTATGCAAAAAAACGCTTTCTACTGAGTTTTGCTGCACTGGGCATTGTGACGACCTTTGCGCTTGTGTTTGTGGATAAAGGTGAGTGGTTCTTTGGTTTGACGCTCTTTGTTTTTGCTACAGTGGGTTTTATGGGTGCTAACGTATTTTATGATGCGTTACTCATGACCGTTGCGCCAAAGGATAAACTGGATTTTATTTCTGCATTGGGTTATGCCATGGGCTATCTTGGTGGTGGTTTGTTATTGGCCTTCGATGTGGCGATGTTTATGATGCCGGAAAAATTTGGTTTTGAGAACTCAACACAGGCTATTCAAGCTAGCTTTATCACGGTGGCCATCTGGTGGGCCTTATTCAGTTTGCCGCTATTGTTTTTTGTAAAAGAGAAAAAAGCAGATAAAGATGTATCGTTTGGGCAGTCTGTGAAGTCAGGCGTCAATCAACTTTCTGAGACATTTCAACATATTAAAAAGTTAAAAGTTGTGATGTTGTTTTTGCTTGCTTATTGGTTATATATTGATGGGGTTGATACGATCATCCGTATGGCGGTTGATTACGGATTGTCGATTGGTTTTGATGTCGGCAATCTTATTATCGCCATTTTAATAACCCAGTTTGTCGGTTTTCCTGCGGCGATTGCCTTTGGTTTAATTGGTGAGCGTATTGGTGCCAAGCGAGGCATTTTGATTGCGATTGCGGTGTATATTGTCGTGACCATTTGGGCCTACTGGATGGAAAATGTCAGTCAGTTTTATACACTTGCGATTGTCATTGGGTTGGTGCAGGGTGGGGTGCAGTCACTGAGTCGCTCTTTTTATGCGAGCATTATCCCGGCCAATAAATCAGCCGAGTTTTTTGGTTTTTATAATATGCTCGGTAAATTTGCTGCTGTGTTAGGCCCCTTGCTTATGGGGGTTGTCGGCCTTGTTACCCAGGATTCACGCTTGTCAATTTTGTCGGTGGTTGTTCTGTTTGTTGCTGGCGGGGTGTTGCTCTGGTTTGTTGATGAAGAAAAGGGCCGCAAGATGGCGCAGGAACTCGAATTAAAATGATTAATATTAATTTATGAAACGCAGAACATTATTAAAATTGCTGGGTGTGGGGGCCATAGCAGGAACTGGCGCGGCTTACTGGCCTGATGAAGGTTTGTTTAATCCGTGCCTGATGGGTAAGACACCTGATGATTTGTTATCAAATGACATTGTGCAGGCTGCCTGGGAAGGGATTGATGCGCGCTATTATCTTGATTGTCATACCCATGTTGCCGGGACAGGGGATTCTGATTCCGGTATCTGGTTGCATCCAGATATGCAAAACCCCTTGCATTTAACACAATATGTTCGTTTTAAGTTTTATCTGAATGCAGCCTGTGTGCAAAGTGATCACAATATTGATCTGCAATATGTGCAACAGTTGTTGCGCCTGCAAGCTGATTTTCCTGGCGGTGCAAAGAGTATGTTGCTGGCCTTTGATTATCGGCATAATGAACAGGGTGAAGTATTGAAAGACAAATCGCCCTTTGCTGTGCCGAATGAATATGCGGCGCAACTGGCAAAACAACATCCTGAACAATTTGAATGGGCTGCGTCGATTCATCCCTATCGAAAGGATTGTCTTGAGCTGCTCGATTGGTCGGTCAAAAATGGTGCCAGGGCGGTAAAATGGTTGCCACCGATGATGGGTATTGATCCGGCATCGCCTTTGTGTGAACCATTTTATGAGGCCTTGATCAAACACGGTATTGCGCTTTTAACCCATGCTGGCGATGAACATGCCGTGGCCGGGGTTGATGCGCAAAAACTGGGCAATCCATTGTTATTGCGTAAACCGCTGGAACACGGTGTTAAGGTGATCGTTGCGCATTGCGCGACTATGGGAAGCAATCAAGATATTGATAAAGGGGCGAATGGCAAGGAAATAGAAAACTATGATCTCTTTGCCCGTTTGATGAGTGAACCTCGTTATGAAGGTCAATTGTATGGTGATATCTCGGCTGTCCCGCAGGTTAATCGTTATGGTCCTGCGTTGGTGGATATTATCCAGCGGCAAGAGTGGCATCATCGCTTATTGAATGGTTCGGATTTTCCCTTGCCCGGTGTGATGCCTATTTTTTCGGTGAAACGTATTGCCGATATGGGATTGCTGGATGAGAAAAAAATAGGTTTTATAAAAGAGTTACGCCGTTATAATCCTATTTTGTTTGATTTTGTATTAAAGCGCAGCATGCGTTATAAAGGCATGAAATTATCGGACAGTATCTTTGAGACGGGTCGATTGTTATATCCGGTGACGTAGCCTGTTAATAGGTTAATTAATTTTCACCACCAAGATACTATGGTATCAAGGCATCAAAAAAATAAACCGCAAAGGGCACAAATAAATCAATCGGGTATTTTATAAACAAAAATCTGAATACCTCAGCTCGTGTTTAATATTTCTCAAATAGATAATAAAACAACTTTGTATTTCTTTGTGCCCTTTGCGGTTATATTTAAAAATTAGTTTTACTCTAGTAGTCTGTTTAATTCATCGGGTATTTCTGGTCGGCCTCGTGTGTTTAAAGCCGTGCCGATGATTTTGCCCTTAACCATGGTCTTTTCATCAGATAAACGAACAATGTCCTGGTAGAAGGCAAATTTTATCCTGGATTCACGTTCCATTTTCAGATCGACTCGGAACTTGTCACCGCTTATTAACGGCATTTTGTAATCCAGTTCGGCACGCACGACGACCAGGTTTATACCTTTGCGGGCTAGTTCAACAAAATCGATACCGACCTGTTTTAGGTATTCATGTCGGGCGTGTTCAAGATAGTTCTGATACACGGCATTGTTGACGATGCCCTGGATATCACATTCGTAATCCCTGACATCCATTTCCAGACTAAATGTGTATTCACTCATCTGCTTTCCTTATGGTTATAGTTTTTCGATCTTGGTTTTTTGTTCGGTCAGATTGGCCAGTGTTGATTTTATATCAGCCAGTTTATCGCGTTCTTTTTGCACCACGGCTTCGGGTGCCTTGTCGATAAACTTATTGTTGCCCAGTTTTCCTTCTACACGCTGAATATCCTTTTGAAGCCTGTCGACTTCTTTATTGAGTCTGGCCAGTTCGACATCTTTATCGATCAGGCCCGCCATCGGCACCAGTACCTTCATATCACCTACCAGGGCAGTGGCTGATTCTGGTGCTTCCTTGGAGTTCAACCAGGTAATGGATTCGGTTTTGGCCAGAGATTGAATGTATTGCTTATTTGCTTGCAGGCGTTGTTTATCCTGTGCACTGCCGTTTTGGATCAACACGGGCAGGGGCTGACTGGGTTTGATGTCCATGCCGCTTCTAATCTGGCGAATACCGATGATGAATTGCTTGATCCATTCAAGCTCATCAACCGCATTTGTATCGAGCCGTGTTTCATCAAATTGTGGATAGGCTTGCCGCATGATGGTTTTTGCTTTAATGCCAGCTAAGGGCGCAACCCGTTGCCAGATCTCTTCTGTGATATAAGGCATGATGGGGTGGGCAATACGCAAAAGTGATTCGAGTACATATACCAGAGTTTGGCGTGTTCCGCGTTTGGCTGCTTCGCTGCTGTCCTGACCCATCAGGATCGGTTTGGACAGTTCAAGATACCAGTCACAGTATTCATCCCAGGTGAATTCATAAATGGCCTGGGCAATGCGATCAAAACGGTATTGACCGATAGCATTTTCAACCGATTGAATGGTCTGTTGCAGACGACTGAGGATCCAACGATCGGCGACTGAAAGTTCAAGCTCATCATTGTTGATACCGCAGTCTTCATCTTCGGTGTTCATCAGTACATAACGGGCGGCATTCCACAGTTTGTTACAGAAATTGCGATAACCTTCGGTACGAGCAAGATCAAAATTGATATCGCGTCCGGTCGAGGCCAGTGCCGCCATGGTGAAGCGCAGGGCATCGGTGCCGAAGGCGGGGATGCCATCTGGAAATTCTTTTTTGGTTTGCTTGCTGATCTTTTCTTTTAAGTGCGGTTGCATCATGCCGGTGGTGCGTTTGTCGAGTAGGGCTTGTAGTTCAATCCCGTCGATTAAGTCGATGGGATCGAGTACGTTGCCTTTGGATTTCGACATCTTATGTCCATGGGAATCACGGATGAGTCCGGTGACATACACTTCTTTAAAGGGTACTTCATCCGTAAACTTCAGGCCCATCATAATCATGCGCGCGACCCAGAAGAATATGATGTCAAAGCCGGTGACCAACACAGAAGTCGGGTAGAAGGTTTTGACGTCTTGCATTTTATCCGGCCAGCCTAGAGTAGAGAAGGGCCACAGTGCTGAGGAGAACCAGGTATCGAGGACATCTTCATCCTGTCGTAGCGTACGATCACCGAGATTATGTTTGTCTCTTACTTCCTGCTCATTACGACCCACATAGACTTCGCCTTCATCGTCATACCAGGCCGGGATGCGATGCCCCCACCAGATCTGGCGAGAGATGCACCAGTCCTGGATGTTACGCATCCATTCAAAATAGGTGTTCTTCCAGTTGTCAGGTACAAATTTGATGGAGCCATTTTCTACTGCCTCGATGGCGGGTTTGGCCAGGGGGCCGGCTTTGACGTACCACTGGTCGGTAAGATAGGGTTCGATGACGGAACCGGAGCGATCGCCGCGTGGTACGACCAGCTTGTGGTCATCGACCTTTTCGAGCAGACCGATAGCCTCAAGATCGGCAATGATCTTCTTTCTGGCGTCATAGCGATCCATGCCGCGATAGGCCTCGGGTGCCTCGTCATTGATGCGGGCATCGACGGTCAGGATGTTGATCATGGGTAGTTTGTGCCGTTTACCCATTTCATAATCATTGAAATCATGGGCCGGGGTGATCTTCACACAACCGGTGCCGAATTCGGGATCGACATAATCATCGGCAATAATAGGGATCTCACGACCCACCAGTGGTAGGGTGATGGTTTTGCCGATGTAATCTTTGTAGCGCTCATCCTCTGGATTTACGGCCATGGCGGTATCACCCAGCATGGTTTCGGGGCGGGTGGTGGCGACCACTAGTTGACCTGAACCATCGGTGAGGGGATAACGGATATGCCAGAGATGGCCATTTTCTTCTTCGGAGATCACTTCCAGATCAGATACGGCGGTGTGTAGCACGGGATCCCAGTTCACCAGGCGCTTGCCACGATAGATCAGGTCTTCTTCATATAAACGGACAAAGACTTCTTGCACGGCCCTGGATAGACCCTTGTCCATGGTAAAGCGTTCGCGGCTCCAGTCGAGGGAGGCACCCAGACGGCGCAATTGACGGGTGATGGTACCGCCGGAATGTTCTTTCCACTCCCAGACTTTGTCGATAAAGGCATCGCGCCCCAGGTCGTAACGAGTTTTGCCTTCTGCCTGTAGCAGGCGTTCGACGACCATTTGTGTGGCGATCCCGGCGTGATCCGTACCTGCCTGCCAGAGGGTGTTGTTACCCTTCATGCGATGGAAGCGGGTCAGGGCATCCATAATGGTGTCCTGGAAAGCGTGCCCCATGTGCAGACTGCCCGTCACATTGGGGGGGGGGATCATGATGCAATAGGGTTCACCTTTGCCAGAGGGGGCGAAGTGATTTTCTTTTTCCCAGGTTTCGTACCAACGTTGCTCGATATTCTGCGGGTTGTAAGTTTTTTCCACGGTGTCTTTTACTTGTTTTGGTTAGCAAATTTAAACGGGATCATGACATTGCTGACTAAGTTTATTCTTAATCTTAGTTAGTACTATTGATTATACAGAATAAGAGGGGTGTTGGTTACTCTTGAAGTCATATACTGGCCTGTTGCGGAGTTATGTTATGATGACGGGAACAAACATCATTATTTTTATGCCTCTTTAAGGGGGAGTGTTGAAGCCCGATCTATTGAAAAATTCTCAGAGTCTATTTTATTTTGCATTAGTCGTGACTCTGGTTATACGTCTTTTCATTGCATCTTACCTCCCTCTTATTGGTGATGAGGCCTATTTTATTTTATGGGCCCAAAATCTTGATTATGGCTATTACGACCACACCCCGATGGTGGCCTGGCTATTATCGGCATTTTTGTCGGTTAGTGACCATCCTGTCTGGTTGCGACTGCCGGCTATTTTGAGCCCAACACTGATTGGCTGGGTTATTTATCGCTTGTTACGCAACAGATATCCCGATACCGCAGCCTATGCGGCTATCTTTTATTTATTGATACCGGTCAATGTTGTAGGGGTTCTTATCTTAACGGATACCCCGCTTGTACTCTGGTCATTTTTATCTGTGCTGGCCTTTTATAAGGCCCAGCGTGGGGATCGTTATATCTGGTATGTCCTGGCGGGTCTGTTTTTAGGTCTGGCTTTTTATTCTAAGTATTTTGCCGCCTTGCTGGGTTTCTCATATCTGTTTTATTTGCTGTTATTTGTTCGACGTGGCTGGCAGCCATACATTGGTTTAATGTGGTTACTAGCGGCCTGCCTGCCCTTTGTGATCTTGAACATGGTATGGAATTATTACAATTGTTGGGATAATTATCTTTTCAATTTTTTTAATCGCACCCAGGGTACACATCGGTCTGCTGCTACGCTAATTGAATACTTTGCGTGGTTGCTTTATGTGATGACTCCCCCCGTTATCTATTATTTTGTTAAGCAGCATCGACATGTTTGGTTGCAACTGAAGAAAAATGAGTTTGCAGTATTTGCGGCATTGTTTTTTCTGCCCATTTTGTTGTTTCTCCTGATCGCCACATGGAAGAGTATTGGTTTGCATTGGCTATTGAGCTTCCTGCCAATGTTGGCCTTGAGTATGGCGATTATATTGAATGCTGATCAGCTTCGTCGTTGTTGTTATTTTATTTTTTCCTTTAGCCTGTTGCATGTGATCGGCTTAGCTATTTTACTTTCTTTGTCTCCCGGAATTTTTCGTCATAGCGATAGTTTTCATAGAAGTGTTGTTTTGGGATTTGAATTAAAGGAGATTTTGGCACAATTTGAGCCTTATCTGGATGATTATTCTCTGGCTACGCTAAGTTATTCAAAATCGGCCTTGTTGGGCTATGCTCAAAAAAAGAATGTCATGGTCGTGGGGGTGGGCTCTTACCATGGGCGACAGGACGATATACGGACTGACTTTAGAAAAATGCACGATAAGAATATACTCATCTTTAGTCATTCTTTGGCTATAAAAGACTATGGCCGTTATTTTACGAAATATGAAGTTCGCCCACTGATTATTAAGGGGTTCACATTTTATTATGCTTTGGGGCAGGGCTTTGATTATCCCCGCTATAGTGATGAAGTACTGATGAAGGTTCTTGATTCTTATTATGATATTCCAGATTGGCTGCCGGTTGGCTCTTGTCATATGTATGAGCGTTATATTTTTGGTTGATATGGATTAAAATCGTTTGGGATGTTCCTATTCATTCAACCGGGTGAATGATGGCAAGATGTCATAAGGAGAATATGGCTTCGCAGCACAGCCAGTGCCGCATGAGTGACTTAATCAGAGTTTGCCGGGATCATTTTGGGGGTTACTGTGCTGCTCGATGTAGTCTTTTATTTTCTGTTTTAATTCAAGCTCAAGCTGCTGGGTAAATTGCAGCAATTTTTCGTGCATTTCAGTTTCAAGCTGGGCTTGCAAGGTGCTGAGTGCATCGGCTGAAGGGACTGAGCCCGAGTCTGAATCCTCAGTTGTGGAATGGCGCTTGCCCGGTACAATAACGTTTTCTAGCACCGGCACTTTGGTCGTCATTTTCAACGATTGGGCACTGGCCTGGTTAATACTTTTGCGCGCCTGACTGAGTTTTGTTTCACTGGTGGCAAGCAGGTTCTTGATGGACTCAAGTGCTTTAACCATGTTTTCATTGTCGTCTAGGGATTTATCTGTGTCATCTGTCATAGGGCGAGTTTAGCCAGAGAGCTTATGGGTTTCTATGGTATAACCCCGGTCACGATAGTATTTGTAACGGTCGCGTGCTTTTTGGCGGGTGGTTTCATCACCTGTGACGAGTTCAATAATACGCTCGAAGCGGCTACAAAAGGTCGGCACCTCGTCAGCCAGATTGATCAGCACATCGGTGGTATGTTCGGGGTCATGACCATGGCCAATGAGTATGGGCGTTTCGGCAGATTCGGCCGTGTCATAAAGGCAATGTGGTAGGAAACTTCTGTCCTGGTAGACCCACATGAACTGATCCAGTTGTTCGCTGTCTTGCTGGGTGTTGGTATGGATGTAGATCTGATGTTGTTTGCTGTAGGCCTTATCGGCCAGACGGCAGGCCAGTTGGGTTTGGGCCTGTATGTGGTTATTCTCCAGTACATAAAAGTCGATGCGAGTCATTTATTTACAACGATCCAGAAGATATTGACTCAGAAGTGCTACCGGACGGCCTGTTGCGCCTTTGTTATTGCCTGATTCCCAGGCCACACCGGCGATGTCCAGGTGTGCCCATTTGAGTTTTTTGGCAAAACGGGACAGGAAGCAGGCTGCCGTGATGGTGCCTGCACCCGGCCCGCCGATGTTAGCTATGTCAGCAAAGTTACTCTTGAGCTGCTCCTGGTAGTCTTCCCAAAGTGGCAGTTGCCAGACACGGTCGCAACTGGTGTTGGCGGCTTGTTTGATATCATCAATTAACTCATCATTGTTGCCTAACAGGCCGGCCGGGTGTTTACCCAGGGCCACGACGCAGGCACCGGTCAGGGTGGCCACATCAATTACTGAGGCAGGCTTGAATTTTTCACTATAGGTCAGGGCATCGCACAGGATCAGGCGGCCTTCAGCATCGGTATTGAGGATCTCGATGGTCTGCCCCGACATGCTGGTGACCACATCGCCAGGTTTGTTGGCGTTGCCGTCGGGCAGGTTTTCACAACTGGGCACAATGGCAACCACATTCAACTTAGGTTGCAGTTCGGCTATGGTTTTCATGGTGCCGAGTACGCTGGCTGCCCCACACATGTCAAATTTCATTTCGTCCATGGCCTGACCGGGTTTGATGGATATGCCGCCGGAGTCAAAGGTAATACCTTTACCAATCAACACATGGGGTGGCTCATTCTTGTCTGCACCAGTATATTCCAGCATGATAAGCTTGGGTGCTTCACGACTGCCCTTGGCGACGGACAGAAATGATCCCATAGCGAGTTTTTCCATGTCCTTTTGTTCGAGGATGGTGGCCTTTATGTTCTTATAGTCGCTTGCAATCTGTGCGGCCTGTCTGGCGAGATAAGTTGGGGTACAAATATTACCCGGCAGGTTACCCAGTTCTCTGGCCAGGTTGACGCCAAGCCCAATGGCATTGCCCTCGTGTAAAGCCTGCTGGGCTGAAGAGGAAGTCGACTCTGCCTGGTGAATGGTGATGGTCTTCAATGGGTGTGCCGGTGGCAGCTTTTCAGCCTTGGTGTGATCGAAACGGTATTGGACATAATGACCTGCCTCGGCAATTTGACGCGTTTTACGATGGCTGCCCATATTTGGTACATCCAGTTCTGTCAGGCAGATCAGCACCGATTGACTGGCTGAGCCATTAAGGAACTTGAGTGCTGCGTGAGTGATTTTTCGATATTGGCTGGTGGTGAGCTCGTCTTTTTTACCGCAGCCGACCATTAAGACCCGTTTGGCGGTAATGCCCTCGACTTGATGTAGTAACAGCGTCTGGCCTGTTTTGCCTTCAATATCCCCCTCATCCACCAGTTTTGCCAAAAAGCCCTGGCTTGCGGAATTCAATTGCTGGGCGCTTGAAGTCAATTCACCGTCCTCATATACACCGACCACAATACAATCTGCTGTGACGAGTTGGGGATTTTGACTTTCAAGTGAAAATTCCATGCATGCTCCATAAGGTTATTTGGTTTGAGGATGGTTTTGCCTGTTTAATCGAGTTTGCTAGGCAGGTTTATATAATGGTATTACAATTACCAGATGATGGATAGCACCCGCCAGATCCAATGCAAATAGAGTTGGTTTGAGATAACTTGTTTCTTATAAATAAATACTTGATAAAGGAAGTTTTTTCATCTTTTTTAGGGGTGGTATCAGTGCTGTTTCTGATTTTAATCAGCGGCCAGTTGGTTGCCCTTTATTCACAGGTGGCTTCTGGAGCCATGTCCGTCGATACTATCCTGATTCTCCTGGGTTTAAAGAGTCTCAGTAACATGACCATTGTTCTACCGCTGGCCTTTTATCTGGCGGTGTTACTCGCCTTTAGCCGTTTGTATCGTGATAATGAAATGGCGGTATTGGCTGCTTGTGGCATTGGACAGTTTCGATTACTGAATCCTGTGTTGCGAATTACGTTGTTTTTTGCTTTGCTCATGGGGGGACTTACCTTGTATTTGTCACCCTGGTCGCTTGATAAGGCTAGGCAGTTGATTCAACAATCAGAGTCGCGCACAGATATACAGGCCATTGGTACAGGAAAGTTTCGTGAAACGCCGAGTGGTGAAGGGGTCATCTATGTTGAAGAAACCAAGGAGGATTCTGGCAAGTTGCAGAATGTTTTTATCAAGCAAAGCAAAGGTAATTCAAATTCCATTATTTCTTCTGCAGCAGGTTATCAACAAACAAATGAAAAGACCGGTATTCGTTTTTTGATTCTTGAAAATGGTTATCGCTATGATGGTCAGCCGGGTGATGGTGAATATGTTGTGACTCGTTTCAAGAAACATGGTATTCGATTAACCGATCAGGAACTTTTATCGGCCAATCGAAGACGTAAAGAACTCTCAACGATGGAACTCTGGAACAGATGGCAGCGACACGATGTTGCTGAGTTTCAATGGCGTATCTCAACGGTATTGCTCTGTATTATTTTGCCTATCATGGCTCTGCCCTTAAGCAAAACCTCTGCCCGGCAGGGACGATATACCAAGGTTGGGCTCGCATTATTAATTTACATTATTTATACGAATCTTCTCAATGCCTCACGTGTTTGGGTTGAGCGCGGCGAGATACCTTATGCCATTGGCCTTTGGTGGGTACACGGCATTATGTTTTTAATTGCTGTTTCATTTTATATTCAGCCTCGATTTATAAAAACATTGTTTTTTAAACGTAGGTTGTGAACGGACTTATATAATAAATGCGTATACTCGATCGTTACATAGGTAAATCAGTTATCAGTGGTGTTTTCTCAGTGCTGTTTGTTTTTCTTATCCTGAATGCTTTGGTGGGCTTTGCCGGACAGTCTCATGTGATTGGTCAGGCAGACTATACTATGTGGCATGCACTTAGTTATGTCTTGCTGCGTATGCCTCAACAGATTTATGAATTGTTTCCTATGATCGTCTTACTGGGAACCATGCTGGGTTTAGGTGGACTGGCCAATAGCAGTGAGTTGATTGTTATACGTGCCGCTGGGGTTTCGATGTGGCAATTTATTATCTCGATTTCAAAGACAGCCTTCCTGATTATAGTGCTTGCCATCTTTATCGGGGAGGTCATTGCTCCTCCCGCAGTTCAGTATGCAAAGCTGCAACGTGTCAAGGCGTTATCACGGCAAATCACCTTGAATACAGATTATGGTCTTTGGGTGCGTGATGGTGATTCTTATGTCAATGTCCGACGTGTGGAGACCGACGGTACATTAACGGGTATTACACTTTATACATTCGATGGGCACAATGAGCTCAAGGGTCTGACTAAAGCAGCCAAGGCAAATTATGATGGAGAAAACTGGTTTTTATCCAAAGTAACTCAAACCAGTTTTAGTAAACATGGTTTGACGGTAACAAAAAATAAAAGACAGAAGTGGTTAACTTTGTTGAGTCCTAATCTGGTCAGTGTGGTGTCGGTTTCACCCGAAAATCTGGCTATCTGGAAATTGAGCAGTTATATTGATTATCTTGAAGAAAATGGCCTGGATAGTTCTACCTATAGGCTTTCCTTCTGGACTAAAGTATTTATGCCGATCACGATCGGTACTATGATTCTGATTGCGATACCTTTTATTATGGGTTCCTTACGACATACCGGTGTAGGGCAAAGAATACTGATTGGTTTTTTGGGCGGTTTGGCATTTTATATGGTGAATCGATTATCGGGTCAAATGGGCATTGTTTATGGTTTGCCGCCGATACTGAGTGCAGGTTTGCCGACTGTACTGGTTTTGATCTGGAGTGTTTACATTTTGCGACGATTCAAGTAGCAAATTAGTTGTTATTGTTTCATTACCATGAATGTACCTGAGAGTTTGTCTCGCCATGAGTTTTCCCAGTGATCGATGACTAGCCAGATACAAGCAATGACCAGTAGCCAGGCAGGACTGAGGGCGAGTATCCAGTCAGTAAAATAGTTTGCCTGAATTTTTTCGGGGACAAATTGCCGGATCAGGCCGAGGGTCAGAATTCCCCATGCGGGCAAACTGCTGAGAAATCGAATTAAGGCCTGTTTCCAGGTAATTGCGCTGCCATCCTTCTGTTTGATTCGGATGTGCCAGACATGCATACCCAGAGTTTGTCCTCCATGAACCCAGAAGCTCGCATAGAACAGAAAACAGACTGTCAGCAAGTAAAGACTTAGTAGTGGGCTATTGGGTTTGATAATACCGGCATGGGTCAAGGGTATTGTAATGGCCGATGCAATCAGTAATACGGCTATAAGCAGTAGGCCATCATAGATTAATGAGATAAGTTGGCGCAAGGCACTGGCTTTTTCAGTTTCGATCATGCTCATGATTGATTCTTGTCGTTATCAGGACTATATATTGACATTGTACATGTATTAATCATAGATAAGAAATTTTGGGTGTAGATATTTTACGGTCATATACAAATGAGGGACTATGAGTATTATAAATGAATTGGCCACTATGCCAGGTGTGATTGCTGCTGGAGAATATTCTTATCGGGGTGATCGGTTTTCCTATGAGGGGCAACTGGATGAGGAAAAAGCCCGTATGGCTTCAATTATGTGTCGTGCTACGACCATGGCGGTGCGTATGCAAACCGACATGATGAAATCATTGAATGCCGATTGTGGCTGTGCGCCATCTCGTGGCTGGATCATTAAAGGTTCTAGTTTTAGTGTGTGTGTGGTGGCAAATATTTTTTGT
Organism: Gammaproteobacteria bacterium; assembly: GCA_022712915.1. Taxonomy (GTDB): domain Bacteria; phylum Pseudomonadota; class Gammaproteobacteria; order UBA6429; family Thiohalophilaceae; genus JAHEDB01. Next base: position 16,407 of record JAFLJQ010000256.1, read on the forward strand.
TTTATTGACAGTGGCTCAGTATCTCTAAATGACATTGTTAAAATGATGCGCGACAAGGTGCCTAATCAGGATAGGCAGTTGGTTTAGAATCCTTGTGACTCAATATGGATTGCAGAGGATAAATAAATGGCTGACCTGGAAAATTTACTAAAATTGGATAGTGCACGAGCGGCCTTTAAGTTTAGTGCCAAAGGTGAACTTGTCGATCACAAGATAGCCGAGGATAGCGGCTTGAATGAATCGGTACTCGATTTGTTATGCCATGTTTGTGTTGCGAATATGTCGATTGCCAGTATGCAGGCATGTGGTTGGGAAAATATGACAGGGATTAAAGGTTTCTACCCCATCGAAGGTTTTACTTTGATTGGTTTTGACTGGACAGCTATTGCCAATAGTGAATATGGTGTGGTGTTGCCCAATGATAAAGTTAATTATGAGAAAGTCTATGCAGCATTGGCGTAAGGATTTTTCCAAGAGTGCATTTTTTACCCCAACGGGTAGCGAGGTCTGTAATAACGGTATCAGTCTGGCACTCAAATCGTTATGACTCTTAATTGCGGCGGTTCTTTGCTCTACCTTCTACGCTTATGCCGTCGTGTGTGCAGTGTTTGTTTGCGCTCATGAAAAAACACTGTTTTTGACGTATCCACAAGAGGGCTGTGGTGATGATTAAGCAATTGATGGCATTGGATGGGGTCATGGTGGTTTGCAATTTCCGCGATGATGGCTTGTTGGTGGAAGGGTATGGTGCATATAACACGGAACAACTGACGGGGTTGGCCAAGTTGGCACATAGCTATAAGCGTATGGTGCAGGGCAATGCCGATCAACTGGCTATATTCACCCAGATTAACGGCTGGACGCCGCCAGGTGGCTGGATTGCACGGGGGCCAGAGATGACGGTGTGTAGTATGAGGAATACGGTCTGTGTGGTGAAAAATAGTGAGGGAGCACTGAACGAGGTTATGCAGGGGCTGTCCGAGGCTTCTCGCTGGTAGATTAGGCCATCTTCCAGTATTATTCGGCCCCTCAATTGGTCGAATCACCCGATGGTAAACTAATATGCTGCAGATTGGCGGTAGTGCCGCATTTTCTCCTTTTCGTCTAGCTAAATTACTCGAATCCTTGTTGGTGATTGAGCCACCAATAAGTAGTGTCCATGCTGAGTTTGTTCATTTTGTCGATTTGGAAAGGCGTCTCAGTGAGTCCGAACATACTGTGCTGGGAAAATTACTCGATTACGGTGAAATTCCCGCCTCCGATTCAAGCGATGGTAGCTTGCTCATTGTTACGCCACGGCCTGGCACGATTTCTCCCTGGTCGAGCAAGGCGACAGATATTGCCCATAATTGTGGTCTAACCGCCATTAAACGTATTGAGCGTGGTGTGGCGTTCTATCTTTCTTCGACCAAAACACTTTCTGAACAAGCTATCGCGGCCATTAAACCGTTGTTGCATGATCGTATGACTGAGTTGGTGATGTGCAGTTTTGATGAGGCCGATGCCCTGTTTGTTCAGGCGGAGCCTCGTCCATACAGTACGGTGGATATCCTCGGTGGTGGTCGTGAGGCTCTGGTGAGGGCCAATATCGAACTGGGTTTGGCCCTGGCAGATGATGAAATCGATTATCTGCTTGAGAATTTTATTGCCCTTGGTCGTAATGCCGTTGACGTGGAATTAATGATGTTTGCTCAGGCCAATTCCGAGCATTGTCGGCATAAAATCTTTAATGCGGACTGGGTGATCGATGGCAAGGTGCAGGATAAATCTCTGTTTTCGATGATTCGTAATACCCATCAGAAAAATGGCGAGGGTATTTTGTCGGCCTATCATGACAACTCGGCGGTGATGGTGGGGTTTAAGGCGGGCCGTTTTTATCCCGATGCACAGCGTCATGAGTATGCCTATCATGAACAGGACATCGAAATTTTGATGAAGGTAGAAACGCATAACCACCCGACGGCCATTTCACCCTTCGCCGGTGCGGCCACCGGTTCTGGTGGTGAGATCCGTGATGAAGGTGCCACAGGTCGAGGTTCCAAACCCAAGGCCGGTTTGACAGGCTTCAGTGTTTCCAATCTCAATATCCCTGGTTATGCCCGTCCCTGGGAAACGGATTATGGCCGGCCGAGCCGGATTGTCTCTGCACTGGATATTATGTTGGATGGCCCCATAGGTGCTGCGGCCTTTAATAACGAATTTGGTCGCCCCAATATTTGCGGTTATTTCCGTAGTTATGAAGAAAAGGTGGCAGGGCCTTCTGGTGAAGAGGTTCGCGGTTATCACAAGCCAATCATGCTGGCCGGTGGTGTGGGTAATATTATGGCCCAACATGTTGATAAAGACGTGATCCCGGCCGGTGCGCAGATCGTGGTTTTAGGTGGCCCGGCCATGCTGATTGGCCTGGGTGGCGGGGCGGCTTCGTCCATGACCACCGGGCAAAGCCATGAAGACCTAGACTTTGCCTCGGTGCAACGGGGCAATCCCGAGATCGAGCGACGTGTCCAGGAAGTTATCGATCGTTGCTGGCAAATGGGGGATGCCAATCCCATTATCTCCATCCACGATGTGGGGGCCGGTGGACTGTCCAATGCCCTGCCCGAGTTGGTGAATGATTGTGATCGCGGTGCGCGTTTTGAATTGCGGACGATCCTCAGTGCCGATCCCGGCATGTCTCCCATGGAAATCTGGTGCAACGAGGCCCAGGAACGTTATGTTCTTGCCGTGAGTGCTGAGGACATGCCCCTGTTCAGCCAGCTCTGTGACCGGGAACGCTGTCCCTTTGCTGTGCTTGGTGAAGCGACAGAAGAACGACAACTGATTCTTGGTGACGGTTATTTTGATAACAAGCCGATTGATCTACCACTAGAGGTTTTATTGGGCAAACCACCCAAGATGCTGCGTGATGTGCAGCGCAAGCCATTCCACAAACCTGAGTTTGATGCGCAGGCCATTAGTGATTTGCACCAGGCCGCAGAGCGCGTACTGAGTCTGCCGACCGTGGCATCCAAAAATTTTTTAATCACCATCGGGGATCGCTCAGTCACTGGCTTGGTGACGCGAGATCAAATGGTCGGCCCTTGGCAGGTGCCAGTGGCCGATGTGGCGGTCACCGCCAGCAGTTTTGAAACCTTTAATGGCGAGGCCATGGCCATAGGGGAACGAACCCCGATCGCGCTATTGCACCACGCGGCCAGTGCTCGAATGGCCGTGGGGGAAGCGCTGACAAACATTGCCGCTGCCCGCATTGGTGAATTGGGTGATATGGTTTTGTCAGCCAACTGGATGGCCCCGGCCGGGCATCCGGGTGAGGATGCCGGTTTGTATGACGCCGTTAGGGCGGTGGGTATGGAGCTGTGTCCAGCACTGGGCATTGCCATTCCGGTGGGCAAGGATTCCATGTCCATGAAAACAGTCTGGCAGGATGATGGCGAACAACGTGCGGTCACTGCTCCCTTATCGCTGATTATTTCCGCCTTTGCCCGTGTGCAGGATGTGCGCAAGACGCTGACCCCTGAACTGAAAACGGACAAGGGTGATACCGACCTGATCCTGATCGATCTCGGCAAAGGCAAAAACAGATTGGGCGGTTCTTGTTTAGCCCAAGTCTATAAACAACTGGGACACCATCCTGCTGATCTGGATGATCCCAATGCCCTGAAGCAGTTTTTTAATACCATCCAATCACTGAACGACAAAGGTTTGTTGCTGGCCTACCATGACCGTTCCGACGGCGGCCTGTTTGCGACGATATGCGAAATGGCCTTTGCCGCCCATACGGGCGTAAATATTCAGCTGGATGATCTGGGTGATGATCCTACTGCGTCCTTATTCAATGAAGAACTGGGTGCTGTGATCCAGATTGCCCATCAGGACACGGATGATGTTTTAGCCTGGTTACATGATGCCGGGCTGGCTCACCATAGTCATGTCATCGGTAGTTTGAATGATGCAGATCGAATCATTTTTACCCATGACAAACAGCAGGTGCTAGCCGGAGAACGTATTGACTGGCATCGTGTCTGGTCTGAAACCAGTTATCATATGCAGTCTTTGCGCGATAATGTTGAATGTGCCCAGCAAGAATTTGACGGCCTGCTGGATCAACATGATCCTGGTATGCCGGTCAGCCTCAGTTTTGATCCAGAAGAAAATATTACCGCAGCTTACATCAACACCACCCGACCCAGAATAGCTATCCTGCGCGAGCAAGGCGTTAACGGTCAGATCGAAATGGCGGCGGCCTTTGATAAGGCTGGCTTTAACAGTGTCGATGTCCATATGAGTGACATCATCAGTGGCCGGGTGGCATTGGATGAGTTCAAGGGGCTGGTGGCCTGCGGTGGTTTTTCCTATGGTGACGTATTGGGGGCCGGTGGTGGTTGGGCCCGCTCTATACTATTCAATACACAGGCTCGGGATGCCTTCGAGGCCTTTTTCCAGCGGGAAGACAGTTTTGGCTTTGGCGTATGTAATGGTTGTCAGATGTTGTCTCACCTGAAAGACATGATACCCGGTGCCGAACATTGGCCACGCTTTATGCGTAACCACTCCGAACAATTTGAGGCCCGTTTATCAATGGTAGAAGTTCAGCCCTCACCCTCCATTTTATTAACCGGCATGGAAGGCTCCCATCTGCCCATCGCTGTAGCGCATGGTGAAGGTCGGGCAGTGTTTGAATCGTTAGACAAACAACAACAGGCCGACTCAAGTGGCATGGTCTCGCTGCGTTATACCGATAACTACGGTAAAACTACACAGGCCTATCCATTTAATCCCAATGGCTCACCTCAGGGCATTACTGGTTTAACCACCACCGATGGTCGTTTCACCATTATGATGCCGCATCCTGAACGGGTCTATAAAACCATGCAGTATTCCTGGCACCCAGAGAACTGGGGCGAAACAGGGGCCTGGTTACGTCTGTTCCAAAACGCACGCCGTTGGGTTGATTAAAACAAGGAGTATTCCTTGTCGTTGAAATACCGTTGGTTGAATGATGCCAACGGTGTTTCGATTGCGGTACTATCACTCTGCTTAGCAACAGCCTATTCAATTTCCTAGATACATCATCAAAACAACTTTACACCCCTTCGTATCCTCTGCCGTTTAATTTTTAAAAATGGATTGAATCTTTAATGGGATAGCTGTGATCTACTTCGGGTGGCTGTGGTCTTTTGAAAACCAATTAATGACATGCCGGGCATCATGAAAGATTAAATATCTTTATAACCATTAAGCGGTATGTTGTTTATGTTTTACTGGCTATGGCGCTATTAAGTATGACAGGTTGTGTTTGGCGACATGCTGTTGGCTGTTCATAACATACTTAATGGGACAGACGTAATCAACTCCGGGTGGCGGTGGTCTTTTTAAATTAACTAATGACATGTCTGGCTTCATGAAAGATAAAACATTCTTATAAGAACTCAACGAGATGCAGTTTATATTTTACTGGGTGTGGCGCTATTAAATATAACAGTGTGTATTTGGCGACAGTCTGTTTGTGTTTCATAAATAACACTATAAATAGTGATAAATGCTGTGCTGATTTATTACGTTTTTTTGATGAGTTTGGGTTGGATTTTAATTAATGAGGGGCAAAAACAACACATTCAAAGTATCACTATTGATCTGTGTATGCGCAAAAAATGAACAGATAAAAAAGTGTCAAAAATATTTTGTGGTGATAAGTTCGGGTATCTGTTTATGTAGGCACTGCATGATGGTGATATTTATTTATCGAGCAAGTGTTTATTTTTGAAGTGTGATTTGTGTTGCTAAAAATAATAATGGGTGAGTTGGTTGTATTTGTAAATATGTGTTACGCTTTTCACAGTTATTAGGAATAAAATTTTAAGAGTGCAAATGGAAACCTTTAAGAGCGCCCAGGCAAAATATATAATTGTATGCAAAGTACACTGTCGTCATATAGATACACTAAAGATAGAAGTTATACCAAAGATAAATGGAGTTGATGTGTCGATTATAATGTTTTCTTATAAAAATTAATTTGTAGCGATAATGATCATTTGTACGTTTAGATGGTTGAGTGTGTGCGGTTCTAAATGTAATAAGGCGAGGTGTAATTTAATCATACGCGATGTGAAGAAGACACACACATCGTTGAAAAAAATTGATAGTTTAGTCAATGTTCATTGGGGGATGTGGGTGTTATAGGTTGCACTGTGGTGTTAATGCCCGGGACGATGAGTCTTACCTGATGACGTATGTTGCGATACCGGGTATGACTAAAAAATGACATGTCATGCCCTCAGGGGGGATGTTTCGCTGTAAATTGAGCGAATAGGAATTGCATATTTCTTTGAAAAGCTGTGCATCATATGCAGGTTGTTAGTGATGAAGGTTTTGGCAATTGATAGAAATATGGAATAAAGCCTGGTCGATCTAAATAAAAGAGAGGCCAGGAACATATGGGATGGCAGGGGGAATGAGTAGACTTGCCGTCCTTGTTCGTTGACTATAAACCATAATTTGAGGACTCAATATTATGAATAAGAAAATAATGGGAATTAAAAATATAATTAAAATTTGGCTGATTGTATCGTCTGTTTTTATGGGCTTTACAAGTTTTTCGGTCTCGGCGGCAGTGTTTCCTGATACCTATCTGCAGACCTGTGTGGATGCAGCCGTTGTTAGTAGTGGTGTGGCAACCGCTGAAGATTTGACATCTCTTACCTGTTTCCCTAATTTAGGACTTTCGGATCTTACGGGTATAGAAGCTCTTGTAAATCTTGAAAGTTTGACTATTTATGGTACTTCGGTCCATGATTATTCGAAACTGGCGACTCTAACGGGTTTGACATATCTGAACCTGCAGTGGAATATGCAAGATGTTGATGTTAGTCCTCTAAGGCATTTAGTTAATTTACAGACGCTCAACCTTTCAGTTAATAATATCCCTGTTCACGGTAATCTTAAAGATCTTGTCTCATTAACATCTGCTACAAGTATCAACCTAGACGGCAATGCGGCTATGTCCTGTGTAGACTTGCAGATTCTTATCGATAACATGCTGCCGGGTGTTGTTAGTCCTAGTGTTGCTACAGCGGGTGTTACATGTAAAGCTGGAATACCTGTTGCAGATCTAGTGTTTCCTGATCCTGCTTTACAGGCTTGTGTAGATTCTGCGAGCAGTGGTGCGGTCTACGCTCACGATGTCACTGGCATTTATTGCCCATTTGTGGGTATTTCGGATGTCAGTGGCATGGAAAAGATGTCAGGTCTGACTTATTTGAGCTTTTACTATAATAATATTGTTGATGTTACGCCACTGAAGGGATTAAGAGGTCTGACTGTCTTGGAACTGGATTACAACAATGTCAGTATTGGTGTCAGGGAACTGGATGATCTAACTAATCTAACCTTTTTTGGGATTTCAGGTAACATGTATATGTCCTGTGCAGATTTGGATTATCTCAAAGGGATTTATGGGAGTATCCTCTGGTATCAGTCTTATTACTACCCAAGCTGTACTAACCCTTAGGGTGAGTTAGGTATAAATATGTTGTAGGAATTAGCCAAACGGGTATATTTTGGCGATATGGTTTTTGCTGTAGATCTATTAAGGAGGACTGCACAAACCGGATGATTGGCTACACGGGTGAAGCCCGTGTAGCCGGTTATTATTTATTGAACTTAACAGATAACTCTGCGACTGAGAGGCGTGCATGTGGCGTCTTAAACTTAGAATATAAGTACATGCCTTTAAAGAAAACTCAGCTCGTTTTCACGGGTAAATGAGATGCACATGCGGCTAATAACCTAGCCGGAATTTCTGACTACCAATGCCTACGGTTAAATCGGTAGCAAAATTCATTACAGTAGATGGTTAGTTTGATGTGTGCGATTCTGTGTGTAATAAGGCAAGGTGTAATTAAATCATGCGTGATGTGAAGAAGATACACGCATCGTTGAAAGAAGGTTGATAGTTTAGTCAATAGTCATCGGGGGTGTGGGTGTGAACAATACGTTGGTCTAACGTGATCAAAAAAATTCCATCAGGTGATCATTGCGATCAGACAAGGTGAATGTAACAGGTTGCACTATGGTCTTAATGCTTGAGACTATGAGTCTTCCATGATGACGTATGTTGCGATACTTTGTTTGACTACAAAAGGATAAGTCATGCCCTCAGGGGGATGTTTTGCTGTAATTTGAGCGAATAGGAATTGCATATTTCTTCAAAAAGCTGTGCATCATATGCCCGTTGTTAGTGATGAGGGTTTCGGCAATCGATAGAAATATGGAATAAAGCCTGGTCGATCTAAATATAAAGAGAGGCCAGGAACATATGGGATGGCAGGGGGAATGAATAGACTTGCCGTCTTTTGTTAGTGAGTAGTTAACTAAAAACCATAATTTGAGGACTCAATATTATGAATAAGAAAATAATGGAAATTAAAAACATAATTAAAATTTGGCTGATTGTATCGTCTGTTTTTATGGGCTTTACAAGTTTTTCAGCTTCAGCGGCGGTGTTTACGGATACCAAGCTGCAGGTCTGTGTGGATGCGGCTGCTGCAAACGCCGGTGTGCCTGCTGAAAGTCTGACGAATCTCAGGTGCTCTTCTATGCTGATTTCAGACCTTAGTGGTATGGAGGCGATGGTGGGACTGACTTCATTGGGCCTGCAATTTAATAAAATTATTGATATCTCACCGCTGGCTAATCTAACGGGGCTGACTTTTCTGGAACTAGATTTTAATCGGATCAGGGACGTTACGCCGCTGGGTAATCTTACCATGCTGGAGAGGCTTCATATTTCAGATAATGATTTTCATTTGACTAGTAACCTTGCTGCTCTTAAGTCATTAACTAATGCAGTGACTATCTATATGCCGAGCTGGACCAGTCCAGGTAATACTGGTATGTCCTGTGCGGAACTGCAAGACCTCACCAATACCCTTGGCGCAAATGTTGTAAGCCCAACTGCTTTAGTAGGTGTTACTTGTTCTGATCCAGTACCCGTGGCAAATGTAGTGATTCCTGATGCCAGTTTGCAGGCCTGTGTAAATTACGCTTTTCAAAACATCGGTGCGGTACATGCCCATGATTTGTCAGACCTTGTCTGCTATTTCACTCTGATTTCAAATCTTAGTGGTATAGAAGCGTTGACGGGTCTGAATTGGCTGTCGGTGGTTATTTCTGGTGTCAGTGATGTCACGCCGCTGCGCAATCTAACAGGTTTAACCAGTCTGAATCTGAGATCGAGTGCTATTACTGATGTCACGGCGCTGGGTAATCTAACGGGGTTGACCCGTCTGGATCTAGCTTATAATAATATTAGTAGTGGTGTCGCGGCGCTGGGTAATCTGCCCAATTTGACTCATCTTGATCTAACTAGTAATAATATTAGTGGTGTTGTCACGGCGCTGGGTAATCTGACCAGTCTGAATTACCTTAGTCTTGTAAGTAATAGTCTTCAGGGGACTAGTAATATTAGTGCTCTTAGCTCATTAACAAATACTAGTACTCTTGCGCTAGATAATAATGTAGGTATTTCCTGTACGGAACTGCAGGGCCTTATCAGTCTTGGACTACCTGTAAGCCCTAATGTTGCCACAAACGGTGTAACCTGCACCAACCCTTAGGGAATAACTGCTTATAAATATGTTATAGAAATTAACTAAGCGGGTATATTTTGACGATAGGGTTTTGTTGCCGGTCTAAAGGAAGACGGTACAAACCGGGTGATTGGCTACACGGGTGAGGCCCGTGTAGCCGACTGCCATCGAACTTGGCGGATAACTCCGCAATTGAGAGGCGCGGAGTGTGTCAGTGTCAAATTTAGGGCATAAGCGACAAAAAAATGCGATTGCAATGTCTGTTTTGATTCATGATAAACCCGTACTTGATCATCCCTCCGAAAATTCTGTCACTTAATAATCTTGTTGCTAATATGTGTATAGCCTGAACCTACCCTGTAGGCGCAATGAGATTAGATATGCTTGTTTAGCTGGAAAGTCGCGTTATTATTTTATTGTGCGGTATACTCAATTCTAATGTTGTTGATGTTTTCTGTCTATATCGTTTGTTTCCCGACTTATTTTTCAAACTATCGTAAAAAATAATGTATGCCCTGAAAATTCGTAATCTAACCAAGACCTATAAAAGTGGTGTTCAGGCCCTCAAGGGTGTTGATTTAGATGTGCCGACAGGTGATTTTTTTGCTCTGTTGGGGCCAAACGGTGCCGGTAAATCAACCGCCATTGGAATTATCTGCTCATTAGTGAACAAAACCGCTGGTACGGTTGAGGTCTTTGGACACAGCATTGACACCGAACTTGAACAGGCCAAGAGTTGTATTGGCCTGGTGCCTCAGGAATTTAATTTCAACCAGTTTGAACCTCTTATTGAAATTCTTGCTGGACAGGCGGGTTATTATGGCATCGATCGTGATACGGCCTATCAACGAGCAGAAAAATATCTGAAGCAACTCAGTTTGTGGGATAAACGCAGTTCAGTTGCCCGTGAATTGTCGGGTGGTATGAAACGCCGACTTATGATTGCTCGTGCTTTGGTACATGAACCTCGATTGCTGATTCTGGATGAACCCACTGCCGGGGTTGATATCGAAATTCGCCGCTCAATGTGGCAGTTTTTAACAGAAATAAACCAGCAGGGTACGACGATTATTCTGACTACACATTATCTGGAAGAGGCGGAAAAGCTTTGTCGGCATATCGCCATTATTAATAATGGACAAACTATTGAAAGTACCGGGATGAAGTCATTGCTCAAAAAACTTCATCTTGAAACCTTTATTTTGCAACTCACAGAGGCCATCGAAACTGTGCCTGTAATGAGCGGTTATGCCTTTCGTCTGCTGGATGAGTTTAATGTTGAGGTCGACATTAACAAGGGTAAAAGTGTTAATGAGGTCTTCATTGAGTTGCAAAAACAGGGGGTGTTGGTTGAGAGTATGCGTAATAAATCTAATCGGCTTGAAGAGTTATTTATGAATTTGGTTGAACACGATCGCGCATGAAAATGCGGCAGCAATATATTGCCTTTACGGCCATCATGTTGAGGGAGATACGGCGATTTATGCGTATCTGGGTGCAGACCATATTGCCTGCCTCTATCACTATGACGCTCTATTTTGTCATCTTTGGTAATCTGATTGGCTCTCAATTGAATGATATCCACGGTTTTAAGTATATAGATTACATTGTTCCTGGGATTATTTTGATGGCCATTATTAATAACTCCTATGCCAATGTTGTCTCGTCTTTTTTTAGTGCTAAATTTCAGCGGCATATTGAAGAGTTGCTTGTTTCTCCCATGCCAAATTACCTGATTGTGCTGGGTTATGTTTCGGGTGGGGTGGCTCGCGGGTTAATGGTTGGTTTGGCAGTGACGCTGGTGTCAACATTTTTTGTTGACTTGCCGTTTGTGCATGTTGGGATAACTATTACGGTTGTGATCCTAACATCTATATTGTTTTCGTTGGCTGGATTTATCAATGCTGTCTACGCCAAGAGTTTTGATGATATCACCATCATTCCTACGTTTGTCTTGACACCCTTGACCTATCTTGGTGGGATATTTTACTCAGTAGATATGTTGCCAGAGTTTTGGCAATCTATTTCTTTGGTAAATCCGATTTTGTATATGGTCAATGCGGTACGGTATGGGATGTTGGGTGTATCGGATATTAACATCGTTACTGCATTTACGATGATTATATCCTTCGTTGTTGCCTTATTTGTGTTTGCCCTGTATCTATTTAATAAGGGGATAGGTATTAGAAGTTAGGTGACGGCTGATTAAGTAGTTGTCGACCATGCATAAGAATTTGTCATACTCATTTCTCTCACACATACTTTTTAAGTCTTACCTTTACTCTCTCAGCCGCCTGTTTTGGAGGATGATTTTTTATGGGTTATTATTGGCAGGAAAAATAGATGATGTGTTCGTTATCGACGGTAACAGATTTTCCAAGACTGATAAAGCCTGAACCTGATAGAGGTAACTCCTCTTGCTGGACATAAACTTCTTTTCCTCCCTGGGTTTTGACAAACGTTCCGTTGGTACTTTGATCGATTAACACGTATTTTCCTTTGCGATACACAATTTTAGCATGATGCCGTGAAGCTAGATCTGAATTGACGATAATATTGCTCTTTTTGGATCGGCCAATAATAAAATCATCTGATTTTGTATTTATTTCTTTAATAGTGTTGTGGTATGTGAGGTAGAGCTGAACCTCTTTGTTAAACAGGGAACGAACCCTTGATACGTCCATTTCCTGAGTATGATGCCCGGAGTCTTGATCATACAATTCATCATCAGTCAGTTGCTCAGACTGCACTGATGTTTGGAGAGAAATGATTTCGATAAAGTTATTTTCACGGTGTATCAGAAATCGACCGAGTTGATCAAAAAAATCATCATTTATCAATTTTTCATTGAGTGTATATTGTTGTTTTCCTAGTTGTTTAAAGTTATTGAGCATAAGGTTAATGTTGTGCTCCTCTGGATTGACGCTAAATATAATTGAACTACTTATATCGCCATCTACAATAATGTCATTTTGACTATTGGAGAAATTAATGCCGCATTGTTCAAGAATTTTTTTGATTTCATCATTATTTTCTTGGTCCAGGTTAAGCGGACAAGAATCTTGTATGTTTGTTGAAAAGTGCAGCGCAACCTGATTCTGGTTTGCTCGGTTTTCCCACAAGAGTTCATAATTATTCTGATGGAGGTTTGATATCACGCCAAATTCGGGGATTTGAACATCAACAGTTGTGGTGTAATTGAGATGATTGAGATTATTGCTTAGCTCATTGAGGTAGTCATGTATTTGTCTAAGTCTTCCCAACAAGATTGAATGCTGGTATGTGTTGATTTCACTGGCTATGGCCTCAGGGGTTTCAGATTTTCCCTGTTTGGTTTCATTTTCTTTTTTGAGTTCGTCAAGAATATCCATTAATCAAATCCTGCTGAAGTGTCATTATTTAATGCGCTGATTTTAGCAATTTATAACACATTTGGAAACAAATCGCGTCTGCTTATCCCGCTTTTAAGAGTATCCAATCCAGTAATCTTGATGACAGAAGCCGTTTAAGGGTTCCAAACAAGTAGGTGGGGATGGTGACATAATAGTGTACTTTGGGCCTGGGGCTTTCCAGTGCATGGATGACCCTTTTTAATACTGACTCCGGTGGCAAGGTAAAAGGGACTGCTGGCCCTTCTTTGGTCAGACGATTTTCCATGATCAAGTAGCGATCACGGTGTGGGCTGTTGTCCCGGTCAATATTATGTTGATAAGCCTTGAAGGCATTGGCCCTGAACTGGCTTTCAATGGGGCCTGGTTCGATCAAACTGGCGTAGATGTTGGTGCCTGCCAGCTCCAGTCTTAGGGTATCTGTCAGACCTTCGAGTGCATATTTGCTGGCATTATAGGCTCCACGGTAGGGAAAACTAACCAGACCGAGAATTGAACTGTTTTGAATAATCCGACCATGTCCCTGTCTGCGCATAACCGGAATGAGCATGTTGGTCAGTTCCAGTCCGCCAAACAGGTTGGTCTCGAATTGGGCACGTAATACATCGCGGCTCAGATCTTCAACTGCCCCGGGCTGACCGTATGCGCCGTTATTAAAAACAGCATCCAGCGTGCCACCCGTCAGGGCCAGGATGTTCTTGACTGCATTGGTAATGGAAAGGCTCTCATCCAGGTCAAGTATGAAACTCTCAAAACCCATTTCATTCAGTTTATGTACATCTATGGATTTGCGGGCAGTGGCAAATACACGGTGACCACGTTTTTTTAGGCCATGGGCGACACATAAGCCTATACCACTGGCACAACCTGTTATAAGAATTGATTTTTGTTTTATTTTTTTTGGCATGAATTTATTAGCCGAAATGAGTTTCGTCAAAACGCTGTTGGATTTCTTCTATTTCAGAACGGCTATCAAGCATGGCCTTGACGCAATCATTGTCCAGTTGCTGATTTGAAAGTTTTTCCAGCATGGCAAAGGCCTCATTATTGTCCCAGGCCATTTTGTAGGGACGTTTACTGGTTAATGCATCAAATACATCGGCTACGGCAATAATACGGGACTCTATAGGTATATTCTGTCCCGACAGTCCATGAGGATAGCCTTTACCATTGACAGATTCATGATGATATTCAGCGATGTTACGCAGTATTTCAATCGAGGTTAGATTTTGTAGTTCAAAATTATCGAGCATTTTTTCAATCATTTCTCTACCAATAATAGTATGCGTTTTCATGTGTTCGAATTCATCATCCGTTAGTTTGCCGGGTTTTAACAGTACCTTGTCAGGAATGCCAATTTTACCAATATCATGTAAGGGTGCAAAGAGAAAGAGTTTTTCAATATATTCATCGGTAAAATGGTATTTGTCAACAAGTTTCAATGCGATGAGTCTTGAATAATGGGCCATATGATTGAGGTGGGTGCCGGTTTCGAAGTCTCGGCGATGTACCATCTCTTTGGCTGTTTTAATGGTCGCAATCAGATTGCGTGTGGAGGTTAGATCGTGTCCTACCACCATCATGATTAAATGACCCATTAAATCCAGATAATGAAGATTCTCTGCGTTAAAAACGTCTGGTTGATAGGAATTAAAAAATAGAAAACCAAAAAAAATACTGTCGATATACATAGGCATGGTGTAGCTGGCGGCATAACCTTGCGCAAGTATTTTCTTTGTATGTGTACGTTTGCTATCTTGAAAAATATTTACATTTGCAACAATACGAGGTTTCCCCTGTTTGAGAATCTCCAATAGGGATGGTGCTTCTGCCAGTTTTACCTGGTAGTGATTAAGAGGTTCATCACGGCCGCTGCTGTGCAGGAAGGTTTTTAATTTATCTGTTGTTGGATCATGAATGGCAATGGACAGCCGATCAATAAAATCATAGTGTTGTTTGAGCACATTATGTACATAGCGAAGTTTGTTATTTAATGGGATGTTTTTGTTTAACTCTTCGAGTGTGTCATGATAATCAAACATATCAACCTTCTTTCTATTATTGTTATTAAAAACGTAGCTGTGTGCGTGGTTTCTATTAAGTATGGCTGTCATCGTTGTTGCCGTGAAAGGGGCAATAAATATGAGTGTACTAATGCTTAACCTATGAACTTGTCAACCAAACAGGTAGCTTACCGCACCAACAATACTGATGGCTATAGCCGTATTCAATGCTGACAGGGGATTGGTGTTGCATGAATGTGTATATTGGCAATGGTGAATAAAGGCTGGTTGATAAAACTGTCAAGCAAGGATGTTGCTACAACTAGGGCAATAGAATGTAAGGGCACTTCTATAAATATTTTATAGAAAAGTCCTTAAGATGATATTTGTTTTTAAAGATTCAGTCGAGAGATAAAGTTAGGAGATTTTTCATGTTATTCAAAGTGACAAGTTTCGAATGCTATCGGCAAGTAGTTTGTCCAGGTGGATGACATTATCTGGATGGGTAACGGAATCTGTACTCCATATCGATTCCACGCCGCTGTCTTTCAGTAATTTACTCGTTTCTTGATTAAATAAGGCATGGGTAATGAGGCAATTAACTGATAAAGCACCTTGCCGGAATAATTGTTGTGCTGCCTCCAGCATGGTGTGTCCTGTACTGATCATGTCATCAACCAATACAATATTAGTCTGTTGCACATCAATGTCCGGTAGCACTACCTTGACATTTTTATCGGCAAAACGGGTTTTATTGGCGACTGCATAGGGAAATCCGGCGATGGCGGCAACGGCGCTGACCCATTGATGTGATTCTTCATCTGGCCCGATTAACATGTATTGTTTGTTGTGTGACGCAAGAAATTCACCCAGTGGCCGGGTGGCTGAAAGGGATAATGCCTGTTGGCAAGGGATGGCTTCATCCAGCTTGTTAATTCGGTGTAAGTGGGGATCGACTGTGATGAGATTGTCAAAAAGGTCACCAAGATATTGACCAATGATCTGTTGGCTGACTGCTTCGCCTGCGTGAAAGGCCATATCTTGACGCATGTAACACAAATACGGGGCAACCAGGGTTAGTTGTTTTGCACCCATCTCACGGGCGGTCTTGGCTACCAGTAATAATTCGATCAGCTTATTGTTTGGATCGTGCAGGCTACGGCACACAATCACGTGCTCCGTGATGGGCTCGGGTAATTGTATGCGGCTTTCTCCGTCAGGGAATCGATGCAGCTTGATGGCCTGGTAGGGTATCTCCAGTTGTTGAGCCAGTCGAACAGCCGGGTCATGGTAATCGTCAAAAAATAGTAATGATGTTTGCATGTTATAACTAAAACTCCATGTGTGCTTTGGTGACATCTTCGACCCGGCCGATGCTGTAGCCATCATCGATACTGGCCAGGTTATGAGAAAAATTAAAATCAGCCGGAAATTCAGCGTAGATGCGGTAGAGTGGCGCACCTTTTTCTACCTCGTCACCGATTTTTTTCAGCAGATCGACACCGGCCCGTTTTGCCATTGGGGCACCGGCCATGCGCGCGATCCGCGCCAGTTGATAATTATTAATGGTAGTGACCACGCCTGTCTTATTGGCCAGAATATCGATAGTCAGGGGGGCGGGGCTGAAGTCAAAGCCCCGACTACCCTGACTCGTGATAATGTCATGCATCTTTTGCAGGGCACGGCCGGATTCGAGAATGTCTCGTGCCAGGGCATAGCCCTGTCCGCCGCGTACATCTGGGTCAAATTCGAGGATTCGGCCAGCCAGTTGCAGGGTCTTTTGACGCAAATCGTCTGGGGCCTCGGGCAGATTTTCCAGTACCTGCATGACATCCCGTGCCTCCAGTATTGGGCCAATACCCCGGCCGATAGGTTGGCGGCCATCGGTAATGATGACTTCGAGATGCAGTCCGAGACGATCGCCAACGTATTCAAATAATTTGCGCAGGTGTAACGCCTCTTGCATGTGTCGTACCTTGGCGGTGGGGCCAAGGGGGATGTCGATTAATAAATGGGTAGCACCGGCAGCAAGTTTTTTTGACAGGATGGAGGCGACCATCTGGCCCTCTGAGTCGATGCCGAGGGGCCGCTCAACGGAGATCAGAATATCATCGGCCGGGGCGAGTCGGGCCTTGCCGCCCCAGGTGAGGCAGGCACCGTTTTTTTCTATGACCTTCTGCATGCGTTCAGGTGATAAATCTACCTCTGCTAATATGGCCATGGTGTCGGCTGTACCGGAAGGTGAGGTAATGGCCCGACTGGAGGTCTTGGGCATTAACAGACCATGACTGGCTATGATGGGGACGATCAACATGCTGGTACGGTTGCCAGGGATACCACCAATACAGTGTTTATCGACAACCTGTGGGGCATGCCATTTTAATTGTTCTCCAGTCTCGGTCATTGCCTGAGTCAGGCTATAAATCTCTTCCCGATCTAATCCTGTGTGCATGGAGGCGACCAGGAAGGCCGCCATTTCCATTTTTGAATAGCGATTTTCGACAATATCGCGCGTAATCGCGCGAAAATCGATCAGTTCCAGTCGTTCACCGGCAATTTTACGACGCACGGCCTCCATGGAATCGGGTGGTTCGGCATGGGCGATACAGATGTGTTTTCCTTCCTCCATATTCAGTTGCTCGAAGGCCTGCTCTGCCAGTCCCAGCTCATCGGGCATGACGATGTTGTCGTCATCGACGATATTTAATACGGCAAATATGCGTAAGCCATTGGCCAGCACCATGACCTTGCTTAAGGCCTGAAAACCTTCCGCCTGATAGAGCCGACATTTGCGGTTTAGGTAAGCCACATTTTCGTGGTAGGTATCGATGGCAACACGACGTAGTTTGAGTTGCGCCTCATTTTGGGAAGGTGTATTTGTCATGCTTAAATTATTGCGGATAAACCACGGCTTGGCTATAAGGGGGCCGTAAACCAATATTTTCCTGATTTAACAGGTCAATTTTTGTCATCTGACTTGGGTTTATGATCATTGTCCCTATATTGATGGTGATTATAACTGAAAAGCTGGCGTATAATCGCTGGCCGGTTAATGTAGCTTTGGAGAGTTGTAATGCCGATTTATGAATATGAGTGTAAAGCTTGCGGTCATCAGATGGAATCGATACAGAAAATTAGTGATGCCCTACTGACAGTCTGTCCTGAATGTGGAAAAGAAGACCTGCAGAAAAAGATTTCGGCTTCGGGCTTTCGGCTTAAAGGCGGTGGTTGGTATGAAACCGACTTTAAAAAGGATGGTAAGAAGAATTTGGCCGGTGATGCATCTGCTCCATCCAATACATCTACTGCATCTACTGCATCTACTGCATCTACTACATCCACCGCTACTACGCCTAAATCCACCGACAAGGCAGCCACAAAACCGGCAAAATAGGCCGGAGTGATACCGGTTTATTTTGTCTTGCATCATGAAATAAGCCCGGGCACTTGCACTGATTCCCCTCAATCCGTAACATGCCGCCTCTTAATTTATCAATCAGAGGCAGGTCAAGAAAGATGCGTACCCAGTATTGTGGCGAAGTGAGTGAGTCCCTAATTGATCAGGAAGTGACGGTCTGTGGATGGGTGCATCGTCGTAGAGACCATGGTGGTGTTATCTTTATTGATCTGCGTGATCGTAGTGGTTTGTTGCAAATGGTTTTCGACCCAGATAATCCTGATATGTTCATGATGGCCGAAAAGGTGCGCAATGAATTTGTATTGCGGATCCGGGGCAAAGTCCGGCACCGACCGGAAGGCACCACCAATACCAATATGCCCACCGGCATGGTTGAAGTGCTGGGGCAAGAACTGGAAATTGTCAACCCCTCGGAAACCCCGCCTTTTGTATTGGATGACGAGTTGGTTTCGGAAGAAATGCGTCTACGTTATCGTTACCTGGATCTGCGTCGTCCGGAAATGCTGCAACGTCTGCAATTGCGCTCTAAAATTGCCACATTTTTGCGTAATTTCCTCGATGAACACGGTTTCATTGAAGTTGAAACGCCGATGCTGACTCGTGCCACGCCGGAAGGGGCGCGTGATTACCTGGTGCCTAGTCGTACCCATGCAGGTGAGTTCTTTGCCTTGCCGCAGTCTCCGCAATTATTTAAACAGTTATTAATGGTTTCGGGTGTGGATCGTTATTATCAAGTGGTGCGCTGTTTCCGTGATGAAGATCTGCGTGCTGATCGTCAGCCTGAATTTACTCAGCTTGATATCGAAGCCTCGTTCCTGGACGAAGCCACCATCATGCAGTTGATGGAAGATATGATGCACAAGCTGTTTGCCCGGATTCTGGAAATTCCTTTGCACGACCCTTTCCCTCAGATGACCTATGCTGAGGCTATGCAGCGTTTTGGATCAGATAAGCCCGATCTGCGTATTCCGATGGAGCTGGTTGATGTTAGCGACGTGTTGCAGGATGTAGAGTTTAAGGTTTTCAGTGGGCCGGCCAAAGATCCTCAGGGCCGAGTAGCGGCATTGCGCTTGCCTAAGGGCTGCGAACTAACACGCAAGGAAATTGATGATTACACCAAGTATGTCAGTATATTTGGTGCCAAGGGACTGGCCTATATCAAGGTCAATGAATGGGCTAAGCACCGTGAAGGTCTGCAATCTCCAATTTTGAAATTTCTGCCTGATGAGGCGGTTGATGCCATTATGCAGCGTACCGGCGCGGAAGATGGTGACTTGATCTTTTTTGGTGCCGATAAAACCTCTGTTGTAAATGAGGCATTGGGTGCCCTGCGTGTTAAATTGGGCCATGATCGTGATTTAGTCGAGCGTGGCTGGAAACCCCTCTGGGTGATTGATTTCCCCATGTTTGAGCGGGATGAACAAGCCAAGCGTTGGGTGGCCCTGCACCATCCATTTACCTCGCCCAAGGAAGAACACCTTGAACTGCTGGCGACCGATCCCGGTGCCTGTAATTCTCGTGCCTATGATCTGGTTCTGAACGGTACCGAAGTAGGCGGGGGCTCAATGCGTATCTTCCGTCCCGAGATACAACAACAGGTTTTGAAGCACCTGGGTATTGGTGAGGAAGAGGCGCGAGACAAGTTTGGTTTCTTGCTGGATGCCCTGAAATATGGCTGTCCTCCTCATGGTGGGATTGCATTTGGGCTGGATCGGTTGGTCATGCTCATGACTGGAGCTCAGTCTATTCGTGATGTTATGGCCTTTCCCAAGACCCAATCAGCGAGTTGTTTGCTGACCAAGGCCCCTTCGCCGGTGACCGAGAAACAACTGAGCGAATTGCATATTCGTTTGCGTAAATCTGCCGTTGAATAGCGAGGTTAAAGCCATAATTTTAAGATGGATAAGTCTGCCATGATCTGATATTTAGCTTGGCAGACCGATAAGTCCATAGACAAACCGTGCAAGCAGACTGATATGCCACTAGAATTGTTTATTTTGGGGTGTGGACAGGATATTGCCCTGAGTTTCTGTGCAGTTTAACATCATCATTCTTTAAACTGGCGAGAAGAACCAGTAGGGTAGGAGCCAGGGGTGATAAAACCACTCCTGACTCGTACAACAGGAAAAATATTTTTGTGAACTTATCGTATTGGAAGAAAGATTGGTTTATTGGTCTACTTGTAGCATCAATATTTCTTGTCTTTGCGGCAACTGACAGTTTGCGTGCCCCAGATTTGGCGGCGTATGACTTGGGGGTGCGTTTTTCTCCTAATAAAAAGGCTAACCCTGATGTCGTTGTCATAGCCATAGACGATGCGGCATTACAGGAGATGGGCAGTTGGCCCTGGCCGCGAGACATTATGGCCAGTCTGACCCAGCAAATCGTTGCAGCTCATCCCAAAGTGATCGGCTATGCCCTTTCATTCGATACTCGCCAGGGTGGCCACAGTCTTGGTGCCCTCAATGAACTCAAATCAGTTATCGATCAATCCAGTGCCGTTCGTTTGTTGTTACGGCGTGTCGAAGGTGGATTGGATACCGATCAAACCTTTGCCAATAGCTTGAAAAAGGCTGGGCGGATCGTGATGGCTGTTCCCTATCAATTGCAAACGAATACCAACAAACTTGACGTCTTGCAGTTGAGTGACGATGTTAAACGGTATGGCATAACAAAAACACTTAACAGGCAAAGCAAGCTGGCTAGTTGGCTTGGCTCTGAACCTGTTCCAGTCGCGGGATTGGCCTTTCCACCTATTCCGGAGTTAAGTCGCTTTGCAGGTGCACTTGGTCATGTTCAATTGAATGCACCACGAGGTGCTAGTGGCAGAATTGAACCATTGGTTTTGAAGGTGGGTGACATTTACTTGCCTTCCTTTTCGTTAATGATGGCGGCTCGAAGTAAAGGATTGATGACGCGCCACCTTAAGGTCGATCTGGGTGAACAAATAAGTGTTCCTGGATTCCAGTTGCCAACAGACAAGAAATTACAGCTTTATTCAAGTTTTTACTCTGCTCAGGCAGATAAGCCGCCCTTTAAAGTTTATTCGATCCTTGATGTGCTGAATGAGAAAACGCCAGCGATAGCCTTTAAAAATAAGTCTGTCCTGATAGGCTTGACGGCCAGACAACAAGCCAATTTGTTTGACACTCCTCTGGGTGCCATGCCGCCGGTTATGTTGGCGGCACACCGTGTTTCGAGTCTGTTAAACGGCGATTTGTATCAAATTCCTGAATGGGCCGGTGTATTGGGGATTCTGGTTATCCTGGCTATTGGACTTTACCTGGCGTTTGTCTTGCCACGTTTTCGCCTTGGTACAGGTCTGGCGTTGAGTATTTTGTTGCTGGTGATACTGCTTAATATACACTTTATTTTTATGATGGCCAAGGCCACCTGGATACCGTTAATGCTGCCAGTGCTGGCCTTGATTATCGGGCATGTTGTGTTGAGTGTGAAACATCTGCTTGAAAATACCATCGGTACTATTAAGGCAGAATTGTCGGATGCCAATTGTTTACTGGGGCAATCTTTTCAGTCACAGGGCCAGTTGGATCAGGCCTTTGAAAAATATCGTCGTTGTATTGTTAACCAGTCCATTATTGGCATGCTCTATAATCTGGGACTGGATTATGAGCGAAAACGGCAATTCAACAAAGCCGTGACTGTTTTTAAATATATTGAGCAGCATGATATCAAATATTCCGATGTTACCGAACGAATCAAACGTAATCAGGAAGTAACCGATGTGCTGGTCTTGGGTGGGAAGAATAGCGGGAGTTCTGCAAATGGCACCTTGATGCTCAGTAATCCAGGTGTACAAAAACCCATGCTGGGTCGTTATCATATCGATAAGGAGCTGGGCCGTGGCGCTATGGGCATGGTTTATCTTGGTCATGATCCCAAAATAGGCAGAACCGTAGCGATCAAGACCATGGTGCTTGCGCAGGAATTTGAAGGTGAGCAGTTGGAAGATGTGAAACAGCGCTTTTTTCGTGAAGCTGAAACGGCTGGTCGATTAAATCATCCTAATATTGTGACTATCTATGATGTTGGTGAAGATCAGGATCTTTCTTATATTGCGATGGATTACCTGAAAGGGGTTAATCTACTGGCTTATTGTAAAAGTGAAACGCTTTTATCAGTTGAAACTGTATTTACGCTAGTTATGCAGGTAGCGGATGCTCTGGATTTTGCGCACAAACAAAATGTGGTGCACCGGGATATCAAACCGGCAAATATTATTTATGATGAAGACGGTGGGGCGCTAAATGTGACAGACTTTGGTGTGGCTTGTATAACGGATGCAAGCAAGACCAAGACCGGCACTATTTTGGGTAGCCCCTCTTATATGTCACCCGAGCAACTGGCGGGCAAAAAGGTAGATGGTCGTTCGGATTTATTTTCGCTTGGCGTGACTTTTTACCAGATGTTAACCGGTGAGTTGCCGTTTATAGGTGAATCATTGGCGAGTTTAATGTATAAAATTGCTAATGAAAAACATCCAGATGTGAGAATGTTTCGACCAGATTTACCTGCCTGTGTCAGTAAATTGATTAACAAGGCTTTGCATAAAGAGATAGAAAGGCGTTTTCAATCCGGGGAGAAAATGGCGGAAGCAATTCAACGTTGTCTTGAACGCCTGTAACATAATGCATAAAGGTTAAGCTGTGTGAATGATAATGGTCTGAAAATTTTAATTTATGGCTCAACGGATGTCGGGCAAACTCGTGATCATAACGAAGATGCTATTTCCTGGGATGCCCGTCTTGGATTGGCCCTGTTAGCTGATGGCATGGGGGGCCATAATGCGGGTGAAGTCGCCAGTATTATGGCAGTCGATTCGATTAAGACATCATTGGCTGATGTGGTGACGCCCGAGATCATTGCTTCAGGCATAGTGGATTACAGTGAAGCCGTGGTTGATGCCATTAGCTTTGCCAATAGTGAAATTAACGAGCAATCGCTGGATAACCCGGAATATGCTGGTATGGGTACGACTCTGGTGCTGGTGTTATTCCTGAATCATGTTGTTATCTATGCTCATGTAGGTGACTCCAGGATTTATCGTTTACGGCAATCCAAATTAGAGCAACTTACCTCTGATCATTCTTTGGTTCAGGAGATGATTGACAATGGTTACCTAAGTCATGAAGAGGCTCAGGAATCAACCAGCCGTAATCTGATTACCCGTGCACTGGGTATCAGTGATGAGGTTGAGGTTGATATTGCCGAGCAAGACACGGAAATTGGTGATATTTATTTGTTATGCTCAGACGGTTTGACTGATTTGGTAACAGACCAGGATATTAACGATGTGATAATACGATACCGTGAAGACTTGGATTTGGCATCTAGAACGTTGATTGATATGGCCAACCAAAAAGGTGGTACTGATAATATTTCGATCGTCCTTGCGGCTGTTTATAAAGCTTATTCTGATGGTAAAGACGACGATGAGTCGACGACACTTGAGATAAAAATGGGTGAAGATTAATATGCCAAAGTTAAGACTCATCCGCGATGGTGTCGTAGTTAGAGAATATCCTTTAGACAAGGAGCGTGTGTCTGTAGGCCGCAAGGCGTATAACGATATCCAGATTGATGATCCAACGGTGAGTGGTGAGCATGCTGTTTTTCTGGTGTTGCAGAATGTTTATGTTGAAGATATGAACAGCACTAATGGGGTTGTTCTGAATGGTAAGAAAGTGAATAGAAGGCAACTCAATCATGGTGATGTAATTTATATCGGGCAGCATGAGTTCAAGTTTGTCGATGACACGTCTCATGATTTTGAGCGTACTATTATCATTCCAGCATCGGTTTCAGGTAAGAATACATGCAGTGATGTGGTCACGGCTGAGACAGCATCTCTTACCATTATGAGCGGGCCCAAAGAAGGTGAAGTGATGGCTGTAAAAAAAGCCTATACCAAGATTGGTACTGCTGACCATGTGGCCGTAATTGCTCGGCGTGGGGGTCGTTTTTTCCTGATGCCCATGACGGGTGTTGGTGATCGGGATAATCATGCCAAGTTGAATGATACCCCCCTCAAGGCGGAGAGTATGTCGCTTAAGTCAGGTGATATTATTGAGGTGGGTGGTACGCAGTTGGAATTTTTGCAGACATAAAATTTTTTGAGAATGTAAATTAATTCAGGGTGTAAAATGGCAAAGCTGCTTGTGAAGCATGAAGGTATTGTACTAAAGGAATTTTTAATCGAAAAAACAAGTATGACGCTTGGACGAAATATCGGTAATGATATACAACTGGATGATGCCGCTATTAGTGGTGTACATGCCAAAATTATGGTTGAACCTAATCAATACCTTGATGGGCATGATGATATCTACATAGAAGACTTGGGCAGTACCAATGGTACTCAGGTCAATGGTCGGGTTATACAGAAGCATTTATTGAAAAATGATGACCAGTTACAGATTGGCAAACACAAGCTGAGTTATGTCAGTGAACTGGATCATCGGCATGAGCAGACGGCCATTTATGTTCCTGAAAATTGATTTTTGCAATAAATTCTCAACAGTTGGTTCCCCACCCTGATATTGCACCACCTTTGTAAACTGGTGGTTTCTGTGTCTTGTCTGGCAGTGTTAAACTGTACAGCTTATTTTTTTCTAAACTTAAGTCAGCACTGAGGTTTGTTATGGCAGGACACAGTAAATGGGCCAATATTCGCCACCGTAAGGCAGCACAGGATGCCAAACGGGGAAAATTATTCACCAAACTGATACGTGAAATTACTGTTTCTTCCCGGGTTGGTGGGGCCGATGCGGACTCCAATCCACGTCTGCGCGATGCTACCAGCAAGGCCCTGGTGGCCAATATGACCCGGGATACCATCGAACGGGCCATCAAACGGGGTGCGGGCGATAATAGTGGCGATCATTATGACGAAGTCCGTTACGAGGGCTACGGCCCGAGTGGTGTGGCGGTCATGGTGGATTGCTTGACCGATAACCGTAATCGCACCGTGGCTGAGGTGCGTCACGCCTTTAGCAAATCAGGTGGTAATTTGGGTACAGATGGTTCAGTGGCCTATTTATTCAGCAAATTAGGCATATTGACTTATCCAACGGGTAGCGATGAAGACCAGATCATGGAGGTTGCCCTGGAGGGTGGGGCGGAGGATGTGGTCAATAATCAGGATGGTTCGGTTGATGTTGTGACGTCAGTGGATGGTTATCATACAGTGGTGGCTGCGATGGAACAGGCTGATCTTAAGCCGGAGCGTACGGAATTGACCATGCAAGCGGCCATTGAAGTCAATCTTGAGCTTGATGATGCTGAAAAGGTGCTACGTCTGGTGGATATGCTGGAGGATTTGGACGATGTTCAACAGGTTTACACCAATGCTGACTTTTCCGACGAGGTCATGGCCAAACTAGGTTAATTCCGACCAATTTTGTCAAAATTGCTTATTATCCCCTTTTAATGAGGCCCTGCTATCCTGTATCTTCTGATTCCATGATTCGCATTTTAGGTATTGATCCAGGTTCACAAGTGACAGGGTTTGGCATCATTGAGGTGCAGGCGAACCATCTTCACTGTATTACTACAGGCTGTGTGAGAATTAAGGGAGATGATCTGGCCAGTCGGCTCAAGGTGGTTTTTGAAGGCATTAGTCAGTTAGTGACAGAGTTTCAGCCTGAGGAAGTGGCCATTGAAAATATCTTTATGTACCGCAATGCCGACTCGGCCCTCAAGTTGGGGCAGGCACGGGGCGCCGCTATCAGCGCCGTATCGGTACAATCGATACCCGTGTTTGAGTATACCCCCACGCAAATTAAAAAGGCCATTGTTGGTAAAGGTAACGCAAGCAAGGAGCAGGTACAGCATATGGTTAAGGTTCTTTTATCGCTTAACCGGACACCACAAAGTGATGCGGCTGATGCCCTGGCTACGGCCATGTGCCATAGTCATTTACGCAACCAACCCCTGCAGATAGAACGGCGTCGGCGGGTGGGGCGTTGGAAAAGTTTAAAGTAAAATACATAGCTAAGGACATAAAAACAGCATGATTGGTCGTTTAAGCGGAATTTTGCTCGAAAAACAACCACCACAACTGTTGCTTGATGTAAACGGGGTGGGTTATGAGCTGGATGCACCCATGTCGACTTTTTATCAGTTGCCTTCGACGGGCGAGAAAGTCAGTTTGTTTACCCACCTGGTGGTGCGTGAGGATGCCTGGTTACTGTGCGGTTTTGCCTCTCTGGCCGAGCGGCGTATGTTCCGTGATCTGATTAAGGTCAATGGCGTCGGTGCCAAGCTGGCATTGACCATCTTATCTGGTATTAGTGCCGATGAATTTGCCCGCTGTATCCTAGAGGCTGATAGTTCATCACTGGTGCGCCTGCCGGGTGTTGGTAAAAAGACGGCTGAACGACTGATTATTGAGCTACGTGATAGATTGCAGGGTTGGGAATCGACGACTGGCCTGCCGACTTCGGCCACGGTGAACGGGGCTGATACACAGGTAAACGATCCGAGTCGTGATGCCGTTAGTGCGCTGGTGGCTCTGGGATATAAACCTCATGAGGCCAACCGCATGGTCTCCATCGCGAGCCGTGGTGACGTGGTATCGAGTGAAGAATTAATTAAGGCAGCACTCAAGGCAGCGGTAAACTGAGATGTTGGAAACAGAACGATTCATAACAGGGCAGCAACTTGATCGGGAAGATAATCAGGATCGGACTATCCGGCCTCAGACATTGTCGGATTATGTTGGTCAGACGGCCGTGTGTGAGCAAATGCAAATTTTTATCCAGGCGGCCCGTTCACGCCAGGAAGCCCTGGATCATGTGCTTATATTTGGCCCACCAGGCTTGGGTAAAACAACCTTGTCACACATTATTGCCAATGAACTGGGTGTGAACATGAAGCACACATCGGGCCCGGTTCTGGAGCGTCCAGGTGATCTGGCTGCTTTGTTGACCAATCTGGAAGCCGATGATGTTCTGTTTGTTGATGAAATTCATCGACTCAGCCCGGTGGTGGAGGAAATTCTCTATCCGGCTATGGAAGATTACCAGATCGATATTATGATTGGTGAGGGCCCTGCGGCCCGTTCTATTAAACTTGACTTGCCACCTTTTACTCTGGTGGGGGCCACCACCCGTGCTGGGTTATTGACCTCACCTTTGCGAGATAGGTTTGGTATTGTGCAACGTCTGGAATTTTACACTGCCGATGAACTGGTCAGTATTGTAAAACGAACGGCGGGTATCCTGGGTGTGGAGTTAGATCATGAGGGTGCCATGGAGATCGCACGTCGTTCCCGTGGCACCCCCAGAATTACCAACCGCTTGCTACGGCGGGTGCGGGACTATGCGCAGGTTAAGGCAGACGGTAAGATTGATAGTGACATCGCCCAACGGGCGCTGGAGATGCTGGATGTGGATAAGTGCGGATTTGATATGATGGATCGTAAACTGATGCTTGTTATCATGGAAAAATTTGATGGGGGGCCGGTGGGTCTGGATAGCCTGGCTGCTGCAATTGGTGAAGAACGGGACACCATTGAGGATGTGCTGGAGCCTTATTTGATACAACAAGGGTTTATGATGCGTACTCCACGAGGCCGGGTGGCGACGAATAGTGCCTATCAGCATTTTGGTTTAACGAACAAGCATGAAGTTGATAACGCGGGCATAAATTTGTTCGGAAACTGAGTTTAGGGCGCGTCTAGAAATAGTAATTTTTTCGTGAGAGCAAGGAAAGCACCGCGCGCAGAACCGCAGTGTATATGGCATACATGAGGATTCGAGCACGGTACTGACACTGCTATCGCGGACTTGTGCCCCTTGGGTGAAAAGTGCATTTATAGAAGTGCCCTTTAGTTAATTGTGAAAACAATTAAATCGCTAGCATAACAAAATTGCGTTGTTTGTTATTTGAGTGCATCAGGGATGTCAGTTGTAATTAAGGCGATTGTGAACTAGTAAATGGTGTTGCTGTCACAGCAGGTGCTATTTTAAGGATCACTGGATAATTTATAACATACAAATAAAGGTTGGTGGGTGTGAGTACGGATTTATCAATATTTCAATTAATGCTGGACGCCAGTATTGTGGTGCAGCTGGTTATGCTCCTGCTGATTTTGGCATCTCTGTTTTCATGGACGATTATTTTTGTTAAAGGCTTAACCTTTAAACGGGCGAGAGAAGCAGCGGAACAATTTGAGCGGCGTTTCTGGTCAGGTGCTGAATTGGGTGAGCTATATAAAAGAGTTTCAGCACGGCGTGGTAAGGTTCCCGGCATGGAGGCGATTTTTGAAGCGGGTTTTCGTGAATATGTGCATTTACACAAACAGGGCAATGTTGATCCTATGTCAGTACTTGAAGGTGCTCAGCGTGCTATGCGCGTGGCCCTTAATCGCGAGATTGAAGAATTAGAAATGCACCTGTCATTTCTTGCTACCGTGGGTTCAACCAGTCCTTATATTGGTTTGTTTGGTACGGTCTGGGGAATTATGAATTCTTTTCATGCCATTGGCCAAATGCAAAACGCCACTATAGCAGCTGTTGCACCGGGTATCTCAGAAGCCTTGGTGGCCACTGCAATGGGCTTGTTTGCCGCGATACCTGCGGTAATTGGTTATAACCGTTATTCAAATGATCTGGAAAGACTGGTTGCTCGTTATGATATTTTTGTTGAAGAGTTTTCAACTATATTGCAACGTCAGGCCCATAACCAGAACTAGTATCGGGTAATATAATTTTGAGTTACGTTCCAGCTAGTAATCGATTTAAGAAAAAGCGCATGTCAGAGATCAATGTGGTGCCCTACATTGATGTCATGCTGGTGTTGTTGGTTATTTTTATGGTAACCGCGCCGTTGCTGTCTGAAGGTGTTAAGGTTGATTTGCCGGAAATATCCAGTAATTCTCTTGATGAAATTGATCAGGAACCGGTTATTGTAACCGTTGATGCTAAGGGCAAGTATTATTTAAATATTGGTGAGTCCCCACAAGAATCGATTGATGATGCGACTCTGATGGCGCGTGTGGCGGCGGTATTACGACATCGAAAAGGGGTTGATGTACTTGTTCGTGGTGATCAAAATGTTGAGTATGGCAAGGTTATTGGTGCCATGTCCTTGTTGCAAAAGGCCGGGGTCAATAATGTTGGTCTGGTGACTGAACCACTTAAAAATCGGAAACGAAAGCACAAGTAGTATGCTAGATATCATTAAGGAGAACCCGCGCGCGATAATGTATGCCGTCATTGTGCATCTTGTATTGATCGCGCTTATGGTGGTTAGTTTCAAGTGGACGGACAAACCCGCCATTGAATCAAAGGACAAAGGTGAAGAGATCGTTCGTGCGGTCACGGTAGATGCAAAAATAATCGATAAAGAATTGAAAAAGATTAAGGCAGCTGAAGGCAAAAAACAGCGGGAACTGGATCAGGCCGCAAAAAAGGCCAAAGAGGCTCGATTAAGGGAAGAAAAAAAACTGGCGAATGCTAAGAAAAAACGGCTTGCTGAACAAAAGGCATTGGAGCAAAATCGAAAACAGGAACAGGTTCGATTAAATGAACTTGAAAGAAAGCGCAAGCAGGAAGAAGAACGCCTGGGGAAACTGGAGCAGCAACAGCGCATGCAGGAAGAAAAGCGTCTGGAAAAGCTGGAACAACAGAAGCGCGAACAAGAATTAAAACATAAATTGCAAGCCGAACAGGAACGTCTATCGCTGGAATCGGATAAGCAGAAGCAGTCGATCATTGATCGGTACAAGCTTATGATTGAGGTTAAAGTCATGCAGAACTGGAATGTCCCAGCCAGTGCTACAGAGGGTATGGGTTGTATCATAAAGGTTCGTTTAATTCCCGGTGGTGATGTGATACAGGTACAGTTAACCAAAAGTAGTGGTGATAGTATCTTTGATCGATCTGTAGAAAATGCGGTACACAAGGCTTCGCCATTACCGGTGCCACCCGTTGAGTCAGGTTTGTTTGATGTGTTCAGAGATTTAGAGCTTCCTTTTACGCTGGAAAAGAAAAACTAGATATAATGTTATTAACAAAAAAAATAACCACGGCTATTCTGTTGTGTGTGTTGGCAACAAAAGCCTATGCGACCCTGACGATCGATATCACCCAGGGGGTTGAAGGTGCCTTGCCCATTGCGATTGTCCCTTTTGTCTGGGAGAGTGAGGAAGCACTACCAGAAGATATCTCTGCGGTGATACGTGCTGACCTACAACGCAGTGGTCGCTTTGCCCCCGTAGCAGATGAAGATTTGATAGAACGCCCAACAGTCGGCAGCCAGATTAATTTTCAAACCTGGCGAACTCTCAACGTTGATAATTTGGTGGTGGGTAAAATATCTCCCCTGAAAGATGGCAATTATCAGGTGAAATTTCAGCTATTTGATGTATATAAGGCAACACAGCTTGCTGGTTACAGTATCAAAAGCAGCAAAAAAGGTCTGCGCCGTACCGCGCACCGTATTAGCGATATTATTTATAAAAATTTGATGGGCGTGAGAGGGGCATTTGATACCCATATTGCCTATGTTACAGTCATTGAAAAAGGAGAAGCGAAAACGAAGCTTTATAAACTGGCTGTGGCAGATTCTGATGGGTATAACGAACGTATTGTTTATTCTTCAATCCAGCCGGTTTTATCGCCATCCTGGTCGCCTGATGGACGGCATATCGCCTATGTAGCTTATGCGCGAGGTAGGCCAGAACTTTATATACAGAATGTCAGTACCCGCCGTACCAAACGTATAGCCAGCTACCAAGGTCTGAATAATGCGCCTGCCTGGTCTCCAAATGGTGAGAAGTTGGCGTTAACCCTTTCCAAGGATGGTAACCCGGAAATTTATATTATGGATGTCAAGAGCCATAAATTAAGCCGGGTTACCCGTAATTATGCGATCGACACTGAACCTGCCTGGATGCCTAATGGTAGAGGGTTGGTATTTACGTCAGATCGGGGTGGTGGTCCACAGTTGTATCAGGTTGTCCTCGGTTTGCGTGGTGTAAAGGGCAAGATTAAACGCTTAACCTATGAGGGTAGCTATAATGCACGGGCCAGTGTTTCACCCGATGGCAAGAAAGTTGCCATGGTTCATAGGGTAGAAGATGCATTTCATATCGGGGTTCTGGATTTGGAAACGGAACATATGACTGTCTTAACTGACTCGAGTTTGGATGAATCCCCTAGTTTTGCACCTAATGGTAGTATGATTATTTATGCAACTGAGCATGAGAATAAAGGTATTTTATCGGCCGTTTCGGTCGACGGACGAGCCAAACAACGATTGATTTTTCAAGAGGGTGACGTACGGGAGCCTGCATGGTCCCCATTTAAGGCACGATAACGAATTAAGGAGTTGACGATGCGACATTTATTAAAATTATTATTTATCTCAGGTTTGGCCATTTCGATAGTGGCTTGTTCGACTATGGGCAACAAGGATGATGGAACAGAAGCCGAAGGAGGGGCTATGTCTGAAACCGGTATGTTGAGTGATGATTTTCAAGTTATGCTGGAAAAACGAGTCATCTATTTTGAATTCAATAGTAGTGTGGTTAAGTCTGAGTATCAGGATATTCTTACTGCCCATGCCGAAAATATTGCCGGCCATCCTGATGTCACAGTTGTTCTGGAAGGCCATGCCGATGAACGTGGTTCACGGGAGTATAATATTGCTCTGGGTGAGCGGCGAGCCAAGGCAGTACAGCAATTATTGACACTGCAGGGGGTTTCACAAAAACAGTTGCAGGAGATCAGTTTTGGTGAGGAACGGCCTGTAGCACTTGGTCATGACGAATCAGCATGGTCGCTAAACCGTCGTGTAGAACTTCTCTACTCAGGTGAATAAAGTTAATCAAATATGAAAAAAAATCTGACAGTTTTTATATTGGGTGTTTCCTTTGCCTTGGCACCACAAGTTTGGGCTAAGAAACCAACGACTGAACAGCGTATTCAGAAACTTGAAAGGTTACTGGAGGGCAAGGGGCTGGTCGATATGCTCATTAAACTGGAAGAGCTGCAAAACGAGGTGCAGATTCTGCGGGGCGAAGTAGAAATGCAAACCCATTCTCTGGGGAGTATTAAAAAACGTCAGCGTGATTTGTATGTTGATATTGATCGTCGTTTATTGAAGATTGAACGCAGTGGTACAGGTGTAGGGCAGACTCCGGTCGTATCAGCAAAACCCTCTGCTATGAACACTAATGTTAAGACAGAGAAGAAATCAAAATATGACATGGCCATGGAGCAAAAGGCTTATCAAAAATCTTTTGATTTGTTGCGAGATCTTAATTATGGCAAGTCAATAGTTTCATTTCGGACGTTCCTGAAATCATATCCCGATGGGCGTTATGCGCATATCGCTCAGTACTGGATTGGTGAGGCAAACTATGCGCAACGCCATTTTACGAGTGCTATCAAGGATTATCAGGTTTTGATTGAACGTTATCCATCGAGCCCCAAACTGGCTGAGGCAATGTTGAAAATTTCTTATAGTTATTATGAATTGAAGGATCTTCACAAGGCGGATCTGAATTTGCAGAACTTGATTAGAAACCATCCTAAATCAACCGAAGCGGGACAGGGTAGAAATCTGTTGCAGAAGGTAAGATTAAAACTTAAGAACAAGTCTTGATGTTGCGATAAACTAAAATAATTTGGCAAGGATGATTATTTGGCCGTTTCCTCAGGGGTGACTTCAACAATTCATGGTTACACAAAAGCAAACAGATCAACTCCGTATTACAGAAATATTTTTTTCCCTGCAGGGGGAGTCACGTACGGTTGGTATCCCAACTGTATTTATTCGATTGACCGGTTGTCCCTTGCGTTGCCAGTATTGTGATACTACTTATGCCTTTCAAGGTGGAGAGTGGTTCACTTTTGATGAGATTATCCGGCAAATAGAAAATTTCAACTCAAAATATATTACGGTGACCGGTGGTGAACCTCTGGCGCAGAAAAATTGTTTGAGTTTGCTATCGGTACTCTGTGAACAAGATTATCAGGTCTCACTGGAAACCAGTGGGGCACTGGATGTTTCTGATGTTGATAAGCGAGTCGTCAAGGTCATGGATATTAAAACCCCTTCTTCAGGTGAGAGTGATAAAAACTGTTTCGATAACTTACACTATCTGTTGCCTCAGGATCAGGTTAAGTTTGTGATTTGTAATCGTGAAGATTACGAATGGGCAAAAGATATTTTGTCTCAGTATAAAATTACTGAGTTATGTGAAGTGCTCTTTTCGCCATCAATGGGGCAGTTGGCTGCGAGAGTATTGGCTGACTGGATTGTTGCGGATCAGTTAGCTGTCAGGTTTCAACTGCAATTACATAAAATACTATGGGGCGATGAAGTGGGTCGCTAACGGGGCTGTTTAGGGCACCTCTAAAATCCACTGAAGCAATACTGGCTGAGTTAAAAACAAGCTTAAAATGCTCATTTACATGGAAATGATTCGCTTCCGCCCATCCATGGGTCTCGCGACATAAGTACATATATGTGCAAAGCTGCATTTGTGTACTTTTTTTGCCTTGCTATCATCCGCTGGATTGAATTTTTAGATGAGCCCTTTAGTCACAACTTGATATGTTTATACGTGAATAAAAAAGCAGTTATCTTATTATCGGGTGGACTGGACTCTGCCACCACTCTGGCGATAGCCAAATCGCAGGGGTATGCATGCCATGCGATTAGTTTTGATTATGGTCAGCGGCATCGCTGTGAATTAAGTGCGGCTGAAGTGATTGCGCAATCTATGGGGGTTCAACAGCATAAGACCATTAAGTTGGGGCTTGGGGAGATTGGCGGTTCTGCATTAACGGATCATTCTATTTTGGTTCCGGAACACAGTACGGATGGTATTCCTGTCACCTATGTTCCTGCACGCAATACGGTTTTTCTGGCCATTGCCCTGGGATGGGCTGAAGTGCTTGAGGCACAGGACATCTTCATCGGTGTCAATGCGGTGGATTATTCGGGTTATCCTGATTGCCGCCCCGAATTTATCAAGGCTTTTACATATCTGGCTAATTTAGCTACAAAGGCCGGGGTCGAGGGCAGGTCGTTCCATATTCAGACACCACTGATTGACTTGAGCAAGTCAGATATTATTCTGCAAGGGAGCCGGTTGGGTGTGGATTATGCTAAAACCATCTCATGTTATAACCCGGATAAAGACGGCCGAGCCTGCAAGCTCTGTGATTCCTGTCGGTTACGGATAGAGGGTTTTGTCGCTGCTGGAATAACAGACCCGACTTGCTACCAATAATATCTGATATGTCCTTCAGGACTGGGTTTGCCACTGGCAGGGCTGGAGGCTCAAGCTATAATTAAAAGTCCGATATATAAATTAATAATAATTTATTTATATTCAATATTTTAAGTGGAGATTTCGCATGGCCTTCGAGAGTTTTTTTGCGGCACAGTCATTTTTCCTATGGTCGACTTTTATCGTTGCTTTGATTTTGGGCATGGTGGTTAACAAAACTAATTTTTGTACTATGGGAGCGGTTTCTGATCTGGTTAATATGGGGGATGCTGGTCGTATGCGGGCATGGCTTTTGGCAGCTACGGTTGCCATGCTCGGTGTGGTTGCTCTGGAAACTGCGGGGCTTGCCAATCTAAGTAATTCAACTTTGCCACCCTATCGGGGTAGTGAGTTTCAGTGGGGTCGCTACCTGCTGGGAGGGATCTTGTTTGGTATTGGCATGACCCTCGCTAGTGGCTGCGGTAACAAGACACTGATTCGTATTGGTGGCGGCAATATCAAATCTATTTTTATTTTGCTGATCATTGCTGTTATTGCCTATTATATGGTTGATCCCTACAAGCAACTTTCTACAACCTGGTATCAGAGTATGTTTGCCCCCTGGCTGGGTAAGGCCTCCATTTCCCTCAGCACCCACCAGGATTTGGGGAGTATTGTTGGTAAGTGGTTTGCTGTACCCGCGCTGAGTATGCGTATTGCGCTGGGTTTGATCATTGGTGCTGTTGTGCTGTTT
The DNA here is from genome assembly GCA_022712915.1 of Gammaproteobacteria bacterium. Taxonomy (GTDB): domain Bacteria; phylum Pseudomonadota; class Gammaproteobacteria; order UBA6429; family Thiohalophilaceae; genus JAHEDB01. Next base: position 51,807 of record JAFLJQ010000256.1, read on the forward strand.
ATCGTGTTTCGGTCGGAAGACTTTCGTAATAGTTCTGACAATATCCTGGCCGGTGTGGTGGTGGGTACGGCAGTATTATTGGCATGGTATTTTACCTCGAGTGTGGCAATTGTGGGTGAGGAGGGTGCGCAAAGCCTGAGTTCATTCTACGGTAATTGGGATTTTGCGATGGACAGTACTGACGGTAAACCTAAAAATGGCTCAACCAACCTATTGCCCCAGTCCTTTACTTTTATCAGCCCGATTGGCCAGACTTTGGGTTTTGCCGCTTCTGGATTTGACACCTCTTTTTTGACTTTTGGTGTGGTCGCCGTACTGGGTGTTATCCTGGGGTCTCTGAGCTGGTCTTTAATCAGCCATAGTTTCCGCATCGAATGGTTTGCCTCTTATCAGGATTTCATCACACATACGATAGGTGCAGTACTGATGGGTTTTGGTGGTGTACTGGGTTTGGGTTGTACCGTTGGTCAAGCTATCACAGGTGTATCGACACTGGCTCTGGGCTCATTCCTGGTCTTTCTGGGGATAGTCTTCGGTAGTGCTCTGACTATGAAGATCCAGTACTACAAACTGGTATATGAAGATGAGGCCACGTTTGGTAAGGCGCTCATAACGGCATTGGTGGACATGAAATTACTACCAGGTAGCATGCGTAAACTGGACGTCGTTTAGGGAATTTTTTGTATTCCGACTCGATAGGGCTTGCCATTCTGCTTGAGTCCGGTAGAATGCGCGCTTTATTTTTAGTAGTATGGGCCGTTAGCTCAGCCGGTAGAGCAGTTGGCTTTTAACCAATTGGTCGTAGGTTCAAGTCCTACACGGCCCACCAAATTGATGATTTAGGGAGCATGAAAGTGCTCCCACATAACTATTTGTTTCCCCTTCCTGTATTTTTATCAGGTTATTGCTTACTTCTTTAACAACCACGTGCTTTCTTTACATTTCACGCAGTATTTGTTGAGAGTGCAGTCCATTGTTGCTTTGTTTCCCGATTTTTTTGTTTCATCTGTAACGGTCTTGAGCCGTAGTTTTTGGCGGAATATTGAACCTGGGTGTCTCTGATGTACTTTTCTACTGTGGGTAGCATGTTGCCGATACGGCTTGAAAGCAGGCACGTCCAGTCATAGGCGTGTATAAACTCATACTCTGCTAGGCATCAGGTTACGCATGATCGTGCTGTAGTGGTCTTTAGGCACGTAGACCTCGCTCCGGGTGATGGTGGGTTGCTAGTGGCTCTGGTGGGATTGTGCTAAAGGTGAACAGTTGATGCTGTCTAAAGTTTTGTCTATCCAAAACAGCTTTTGCGGAAGTTTTTGTATTCTTTTAGCGTGCTTGTGAAAAAATCAGAATGCACATGTACGATCGTATAAATTAATACACTTTTGTCTGAGATAAATTATTTTTTTAGTGAATTGAAACATAAAAACCCGACAAAAGCCGGGTTTTTATGTTTTATACAACGGAATGATTACTGGCGAACACCGGGAGCGTTAATCTTTAAACCATTACTCATGTAGGTGTGGAAGTACTCCAGCGCTACATAGCTTTGGTTTTGCTTGCCACCTTTGGGCTTGAGCGGTTTAGCGCGAACCATTTTGTTACAGCCGCTGTAACGGCGTTGAATGGTGCCAAAACCATGCAGAGGTGAGGTACCTGTCGCTTCCCATTTTTTACGATAAACGGGGAAGTGAGTCGTTTGGCCAAGGACTGGACTCAGTAGATTGGTTCGCAGTGTTACCCCGGCATTGTAAACGTGGCAATCGGCACAGGAAAAATTCAATTGGCCACGTTTGGCGTAGAAGAAATTTTTACCCTTGTTGTAGATTCTTCTCGCTTTACCTTTAGGGACTTTTACTTTCGTCGTTTTGTCACGTGAGGTGAAAGCCATATAGGCCGCAATAGCTGCAAATTTACCTTTACCAAATTGTAGTTTTTCATTCTTGGTATTAATTCCATTACGTTTCAGACAGGCCATCAGATCGCCTTCCAATGTGCGCACTTTGCCGGACTTGCCGTCATAGTAAGGGTAGTTTTGTTTGATACCAATACCCCCGTTTTTGAAGCATTTACCAACCTTATACTTCTTAAACAGGGATTTGCCGATTTCTACACCTGGTTCATAGGGAGGAAATTCTTCCATAGATTCCCATTCAATTCGACGGCTTTTGCTGATGGCATAAATGCCGTTGGCATAGTCCTGATATTTGACCCCTGGAAATTTCTTGGCGAAGTGCCTTTTCATTTTATTTAGATCTGACTGCGGTGAGGCCTGGCTGACCGTAGGGGCAGCAATGGCCAGAGCCGCAATAGCGATAATCAGTTTTTTCATTACGATAACTCCTGTTCTTATTATCTTCAGGTTGTTATTTAACCTTGGCTTCAGCAGAATCGCTCTTGCCTTTGTTGTCCACCCAGCTCAGCTTAACGGTGTCACCCGGCTTGGCGCCTGTGAATGCAAAAGACAGATAAGGGTTTTTGGAAACCGCTGCACCCCATAGTGCGTTGACGACTGTTTTGCCGCCATGTTCACACTTCACTTCCTGAATGAAGTGGGCAGGTATCATTTCACCGGTTTTTGCATCTTTACGTAACCCGGTTTCCATTGGGTGTGTTATTAGAGCCTTGACTGTGGCCGTTTGACCTTTCACCTTGGCGCGAATTCGAATTGATTTTGCCATTATTTTTTCTCCTCTTATGCTTTAACCGCCACAACCACCAATGGTGACTTTGACGTTCTTGCGTGCAGTAAACAACTTACCACCTGATTTGACCACGGCGATAATATCCATGGTTTTACCCATTTTGATACGTGTGGAAATCATAGCCTTTGCATTGGAAGTCAGCTCAAAATTGGCTGCCAGTGGTGTGCCGTTCTTTTCTGCGATGATGGCGATGGCGCTTACACCTTTTATGGTTGTGCTGACCGTAACCGGTACAACGGCACCGTTTTCGGCAATATCTGGGGCCTTGATATTGATGCTGTCAGCGGCTTTGTTATCGGCTGTACCAAATAGGTTGCTCATGGCATCTTCGATATTCTCAGCTTCAAAGGCCGATTCTGGCCAGGCGGCGAGGACGTGGCGTGGGGTGAGCAATCCGGCACTAGCTGCAACCGCGATGGTGCTACTAGCCAGGGTGCCTTTGAGAAAGCTTCTACGTTTCATTCTGTTTCTCCCGGAAAAATATATTTATAAGTTTGGTAAATACAATCGGATTTAAAGGGTATGTACCCATTCGGTGATGGCATCAATTTCTTTGTCAGACAATATGCCATGTTTGCCATAGGGAGGCATGATGGTATTTGGGTTAGCCTTGGTAGGATCAAAAATATGGGCACGTAATTTAGCTTTGTCAGGATAGCGGGCTTTCATTGCTACCAGAGGGGGGGCTGCATTTCCGGGCATATTGGCACCTTCATAGGCATGACAGGCGGTACAATTACCTTTTTTACGATCTTGGGCAATTTTTTTACCTTCTTCTACGCTAGCAGCGGATGCTGATACGGGTACCAGTGTGGCACTTAATAGGACCGCAATAGCACTTGCGGCGAAGATTAATTTGGCAGGTTTTTGCATGGGGCTCCTCCTCAATTGTTTTAGATCTCAGTATCTCAGCCAAGGCTGAATGGAAAATATCATTATTATTCTAGCAGGGCTTTGGCCACTACACAGTCATTTAGGATACATGAACGTCAATAGATGACAAGGGGATAGATATAGTTAGCTAAGTAGAATCGGTGTATTTATCTTCCCATATATCAAGCTGGAGTGCTAATTACCGTGTTCCTCGGGGATAATCTCTTTTTGGTATTCGGCGATACGTGCCTCACGCCCGGCACGGGTATAAAAATCATCTTTTTTATGTGTTTGCATTGCTAGCTGCATTTGTCTGATGGCTTCATGGGGTTGGCCCAGAAAGAAATAATATTCGGCCAATGCATGGTGCACACCGCTGGTATTTTTCAGTCCGGCCTCTGCTTCAGATAAAAACTTGTATAATTGGGGGAGGTTACCGGGTGTCTTGAGGACGTTATTGAGTAGCTCACGAGCTTTGCTGAATTGCCTGTTTTTCAGAAGGCTTTGCACATAATAATAGGTAATAACCTTGTTTTCTGGATAGAGCTCCAAAGCCTTGGTGTATGTGGTCTGGGACTGCTTTAGCTTTTTAGTGAAGCTTTCAATTTGCCCCTTGGCAACAAGATACGTGATCCGAGAGGGGTCTTTCGCCAGCAATTTGTCTAGAATTTTATTTGCCTTGGCATATTGTTTGGTGTTCATTAGTGACAACGCATAGCCATATTCTTCGGCTGAACGGTTTTGAAAACGACCATTTTCAAGGTGTTTAGTAAATTCTATAACGGCATTATTTTTGTCGTCGTGGGCAAGTGCCCGGATTCTGGCGCGGATTAAATCAAAACTCTGCGTATCAAAATTGGTTTTTCTTTTTTGAAGTCCTGATGCGCGGTTGATGGCATCAGCCATTCGATTGGTACTCATCGGGTGACTTCTAAGAAATTCTGGGGTTGATGAGCCGTACAGACGACTTTCTTTTTCCATACGGCCAAAAAAAGTGGCCATGGCCATGGGATCATAGCCTGCATTTGCGAGCATTTGGATACCCATGTAATCAGCTTCTTTCTCATTTGCACGGGTAAAATTGATCTGGCTTTGCATCATTCCCGCTGCGGTTGCAGCAAATGCTGCCTCACCAATTTGACTATTAGCGCCTCCCAGAATTATGGCGGCAATCAATGCAGCGAGGATGGGCCCCTGATTGCTACCAGCCTCATAGGCCCGGGCATGGTGGCGCTGGGTGATATGCGCGACTTCATGGGCCATCACTGAGGCAAGTTCTTTCTCAGATTCTGTTGCCAGAATTAATCCATAATTGATGCCAATAAACCCACCGGGTAAAGCAAAGGCGTTGAGTATTTTGTCGTTAATGAGAAAAAATTTAAAGTGTTGATCACCATGGTTTGTATTAGATATCAGGCGAAAACCAAGATGATCAAGATAATCTTCAATCAGGGGATCATCCACGACACCGCCACCTCGGCGAATATTACGAATCACTGCTTCACCGGTTCTTTTTTCTTCCGCAGGACTGACGCTAAAATCAGCACTATTACCCATATCCGGAAGTAGCAGTTCTTCGCTATGGATGTTGGTATGGGAGAAGAGTAATGATAATGCAATAAACAGTATCAGGTTGACATTTAACTGTTTGGTTTTTAGCATATATTTATGGCTGTGTTTGGGCTTGAAAGATTAAATCATACTGTATTCATAGTGCTAATTATAGTCTGGAAGAATTCTGTTTGTTCGACACATTAAATTATTTTTAAGTGGCATCATTAGATTTTATCATGGAGGGCATAATTTGACTTTAATCCCGTTTATACATGTAGTAAGTAGAATGAGAAGCAAAAAGAATTCATTCAAATCGGGCTGAAAATATCTTTAATTAACTGAAAATTAAGCTGAAGTTAATAAAGTGGATTTTTAAGGACTGATGGAACTGGATATCTTACAGAAAAAATAAGCTAATAAATTTTCTGCTGATAAGTGTCGAAAAAGTAAAAATTGCTTGTCATTGTTGAGGCGAATAGCATATAAGTATGGTTTTAAATACTAATACACTTAAATTTTGTCAAAACTTAAATTTTTAAGTATTACGAGGAGAAGCATATGTCATCGTTTGACCAGGAACTTGACGCATCAGGCTTAAATTGCCCATTACCTATTTTGCGTGCCAAAAAGACATTGGCGGGTATGTCAGGCGGACAAGTTCTGCATATTATTGCAACTGATCCCGGATCAGTGAAAGATTTTGAAGCGTTCGCCAAGCAAACGGGTAATGATCTGATAGAGTCAAAAGAGGAAGGCGGTAAATTTTTCTTTTTGATCAAGAAGTCCTGATCGGTATTGAAGTTTGTGGTGGCGGGGGCGTCAGCCCATTCTCGGAAGTTAAATACATTTAAAAAAAACCCGCTTAGTCAGCGGGTTTTTTTAAACTGCTTATATCGCTGAAAGGTATCAGAACGTCAAGTTGTACTGAGCGCTGAGAATATTAATCTCTGACTCATATTTACCCTTAAGCGTTGAGTTGGTGCTATTGGTTCTGTTAATAGCCCCATCATCGAGATCAATCATGGCATAGCCAATATCAAGACTCATGGTTTTTGATACAGAATATCCCGCACCCAATGTCAGCCAGGTTCGATCCGCATCAGGGACACGTGCTGAAGCTGTTTCAGGAGATGACGCAGCGGATTCATCCAGCGCGTAACCAAATCTTAATTTCAGAGTTTCACTGGCATGGTACGTTGTGCCTATGGAAATACGTTCACTGTCCTTCCAGTTCAGTTCTTCGACTGTGGGCCCCTGAACATTGCTAGTGGCATAAGTAGTGCGTAATTCTTTCATAGTGGACCATTCAGTAAGGGAGTAGTCCGCCATAATATCCCATTGTGAATTCAGAGAATGAAAATAGCTAAGGGACCAGATAGCAGGTAAGTCAAGTGTAGCCGCTGCTGCAGAATCAACAAAAAAACCAGCGCCGCTAAGTATTGGATCGATATTGCTGAAGGTTGCATCTCCGCTAAAATCATGTTCGATACTAGAGCGATAGGCAAAACCAAGGCGACTGGTTGTGGTGAACTGATACATCATCCCGACGTTGTAACCCCAGGCGGTGCTGTCACCTTTTACATCAGCATGGCCATCTTTGGTTTCTGGAAGACCAGCACAGGCACCGATTCCACTGCCTGCACAAACTGTTGGTTGATCAATATTCGTGGTGAGGTTTACCTCGGCAATTTGATAATTTAGACCAAAACCCAGAGATAATTTTTCATTGACCTTGAAGGACAGGGCCGGATTGATATTCACGGTGATCAATTCAGATTTCAGGGCGTGATAACGGCCTACCCAACCGCTTTGATAATTTGTGGTCAGGCCAAAGGGGGCATTAATCCCCAGACCAAAATCGAGTTTTGAATTGATATTATTCATGTAATAGAAATTGGGTACGATCGCATCATCGCCAGCATCGCCACCATTACCACCACGCGTTGTGACTGTTGCAGCGCCAGCGATTTGTGAGCCATCATTTTTGAACTGGATGTTAGGTTCGATCAAGTGTGCACCGATGATTATTTGATTGGTCTGCAAGCGAGCCATGCCAGCTGGATTGTAATAAATTGTGCTGGCGTCTTCGTTACTGGCGCTGCCGCCAGAATAAGCATTGCCCAGTCCACTGACGCTACCTTCTATTATGGCAAAACCGGCGGCTGTGACCATTGCCGGAGCGGATAAAGCGCCAATTATTACAACAAGACCGAGTTGGCTTGAATTGATGTGTCGTTTCATATCATATCTCCCTCTGCGTATGGTATTTCATTACGTTAGTAAAACCGTGGTATTATCTTACTATATATAAATTTTGTATTCACTTTTATTTATTACTTGCCTAATATTAAGAGTTAAAACTTACTGTTTGACTTCTAAGCTTGTTGTAAGTCTTGTATGTATTTTTCATGCTTCGTGTGTAGGGCTACTCACTGTTGATTTTTTGGATCAAATTTTGTTGACTACAAATTGGAGGTCGACTATTTTGTGATAGGTTTCTTTGTTTTTGTAAGGATTAGGCTGCTCATCATTTTAGATGCTACATTAGCAAATTAGCAATTTTTAATGTATTAAATGTTATTCGCAAAAATTAGAACGGGATTTGAGAGTTTGTTATATATTTTTACTACGTCAGTAGTTTTGATCGCAGGTTGATTTTTTAATGGGGTATTTCACTCATTTTAAGAAAATAAATTTTTAACAATGAAGATGAAAGAGTTATAAGCGAACAGGGTATTTGATCTGTTGAAAAAATGGTGTATCGGGTTGGTTTGAGGTTAGCCAACATTAAAGTAACCGACTATCTATTCCACCATTAGCTAATATAATGTTGTTAACTTGAAAGCTTGAGATTAAATCCCCTCCCTATTGGCTGACATGCTAAAAATAGAAGCCCAGTAATTGATAGTTCAGGTTGTCGAAACCGAGTTGCTGAGGTTATTGAACAGTATTTCAGATTGCCGAACGGGTGATGGCTTAATTTGCCAGCGTGATAGCTGGTAGAGCATTCATATGAGTAATTTGATTGAGTCTACCTTTGGTACAATTCAATATCGGATGAAAAGATCAAAGGGGTGTCTATCTTGCAAAGGTATGTGTGCGGAGAAAAAATGGCGAAGCCCGTGTGGTTTTGATTTCCTGGCCTAGTTGATCACTTGCGTGAAATTTGAAGAGGATATTGATGTATCAGGAGTCGATCAGCTTGTCGTTTGATTCATTAAGTTAAGCCCTATATTTGACTGCAACGTTAAAGAAAAAGGGCCATGTTACATGGCCCTTAGTTTTATTGCTTAGAACAAAAGCTAGTATTATGGGTTGGTTGGAGCAGCCAGAGCTGTCATGTCGTTCTTCAAACCATTGCTCGTATCACCTGCCCAACTGATGCTGAATCCATCTGCCACGTCACTGATCGGATTTCCTGCTGTGGCATCCAGTGTAAGTGATCCACAACCTGAACCCGCGACGGGTGTTGTTGGAGTCGTGTAATCAATACACTGAACATCTCCATTAGGGGCTGAGATGTCATCACCATCTGTATGAGTGGTTGACGTATCGCTCAAGCTACCACTTTCAAACATAAAAAAGGCATTGATATTTTTGGTGTTTGAATCACCATAAGCAGCCGCACGGAAACCCATAATTTCTGCGGTCTTGTTCTGGGAACGAACAATCCAGAATTTGTATGTGCTGCTGGTTAAGGTCTGGAACTTGGCAACGAAATATTCATTGCCGGTTGCTACACCTGGCTCGTTTGTCATATACAACTCGAGGTGGCTGTCAGCAGCCACCTCTGTATCGTAATAGACCTCGATTTGACGCAGTGTACCCGTTGATACGCCTTCATCACCCATCGCCATACGCATCCAGCCGACGGTGTTTGTACAGTTGAATTCGATATTCATGAAGGTGGTGCCATTGTGTTGTACAACAACACGTTTCTCGAATGCATTACCGGCACCGGTATAGCCCGTGGGGATGGTTTTTATTGGTGTTTCGAAGTACATTTTAAACGTACCGTCTGTGTCCGTCATACTGGCATTACCTGTCGCGGGGACACTGGTACAGGTGCTAAAGCCTGCTGTCTTTAAGCCGCCCCCCAGTGCTGTTGGGCCGGTAATGTCACGAATCATACCCAGGAAACCTCCATCTGGACCGCCCATGCCTGATGGGTAGACATTATTGGGTGCGCCGTTTATGAGAAAGTACATGAAACGAATGTGGTGAGCGAGATTGCCTGGGCCACCGGTCAGGATATCGGTTCCAGCCATCGCCTCATTAATTAAGCTCAAACGTTCAACAAAGCTGGTAAGGTCATTGCTGGCTTGGGATGCCGTTTTGGGTTTCAGGTTTATATTTAACATACTCAGGGCAAGCACCAGTGTGGCTGTGCCGAGTATTTTGCTTATTTTGTTTACAGTTTTCATTTTATATCTCCTCACAAATGATTACTCGACACAGCTGCTGCCACTACAGTCCACACTAGGTTGGGGCAGGGCGTTGGTTGAACCTGTTGCTGCATCATCACTGCTACAGCCGGTCAAGCCTACAAGTAGGGCAAAGCATGCCGTAAGCAGATAGTGTTTGTATCTTGCGAGTAGCTTATTCATATTTGTTCTCCTTACATTAAGCTTCAAATAATGGGTTTGTATCCCCTTTCGATATATGGGCTAGTGTGGGTATCGTGACTTGATGAGCCTAACTTCAGTAATGTATGTCAACATTTGTTGCGCGGCTATTGGGCGGGATATTGAAATAAAACATGGCAGTAATCCTTATTAATATTGCGCCTATTATGGTTAAGTCTTTATACGGGAATGCTTTTAAAGGTCAGATAGGTTAATATCTACCCCTTTTTTTAAAGCATCGGCATCATTAAAATGAACGATACGGTGTTTTCCGGAAGTAAAAATTTACAATTAAATTATTGAGGATATCCATGTTCAGTAAAGATATGACGGTTGCTGGTTTTGATGATGAATTGTGGCGTGCGATGGAAAAGGAACAGGTTCGGCAGGAAGAGCATATCGAACTCATTGCATCTGAAAATTATGCTAGTCCACGGGTGATGGAAGCCCAGGGTTCGGTACTGACCAATAAGTATGCCGAGGGTTATCCCGGCAAGCGTTATTACGGTGGTTGTGAGAATGTGGATGTGGCTGAGCAACTGGCCATTGATCGGGTAAAAGAATTGTTTGGTGCCGATTATGCCAATGTGCAACCGCACTCCGGTTCACAGGCCAATGCCGCCGTTTATTTTGCCCTGTTACAGCCGGGTGATACCGTGTTGGGCATGAGCCTGGCCCATGGTGGTCATCTGACCCACGGATCCAAGGTCAGTTTTTCGGGCAAGCTGTTTAATGCCATTCAGTATGGCCTGAATGAGGCTACAGGGAAAATCGATTATGAGCAGGTCGAGCAATTGGCTAAGGAACACAAGCCCAAAATGATTGTGGCGGGCTTCTCTGCGTACTCTCAAGTTGTGGATTGGCAGCGTTTTCGCGACATTGCCGATGCAGTGGGGGCCTACCTGATGGTGGATATGGCCCACGTTGCCGGGTTGATTGCCGCTGGCGTTTATCCCAACCCGGTGCAGATTGCCGATGTCACCACTTCGACTACCCACAAGACCCTGCGCGGCCCGCGTGGTGGGATTATCCTAGCCAAGTCGAATCCTGAGCTGGAGAAAAAATTCAACTCTATGATCTTCCCTGGTACTCAGGGTGGCCCTCTGATGCATGTGATTGCGGCCAAGGCCGTGGCTTTCAAGGAGGCCTTACAGGATGATTTCAAAGTCTATCAACAGCAGGTTGTGATCAATGCCAAGGCCATGGCCAAGGTGTTTGTCGAGCGTGGTTTTGATGTGGTTTCCGGTGGTACCGAAAACCATTTGTTCCTGGTGAGTTTCATTAATCAGGGCCTGACGGGTAAGGAAGTTGATGCCTGGCTAGGTGCGGCCAATATCACGATTAATATGAATTCTGTGCCAAATGATCCACAGTCGCCTTTTGTTACCAGTGGTATCCGTGTGGGTACCCCAGCCATTACCACGCGTGGTTTTGGTGAAGCTGAGGCCAAAGTGCTGGCGGGCTGGATGTGTGATGTGATCGATTCCAAGGGTGATAATGCAGCAATTGAAAGTACCCAGAGCAAGGTACTGGATCTCTGTTCCCGTTATCCGGTTTATAAAAGCTAAATAATATAGATACTCATGGATAGTCATACCGGCCGTTACTCGTACCTTTTAGCCTGCATCTGAATTAGCTATGCATTGCCCTTTTTGTGGTGCCGAGGATACCAAGGTTAACGATTCCCGTCTGGCGGGTGAAGGCGCGATGGTGCGGCGGCGGCGGGAGTGTTTGACCTGTAGTGAGCGTTTTACGACCTTTGAAACGGCCGAGCTGGTTATGCCTCGTGTGGTGAAAAGTGATGGACGGCGCGAACCTTTTGATGAAGAAAAGTTGAGTACTGGTATCTGGCGTGCCTTGGAAAAACGACCGGTGGATACGGAAGATGTGGAACTGGCCGTTAATCGTATTTTAAAGAAAATTCGTTCGATAGGGGAGCGAGAGCTTCCCTCCCTGCAAATCGGTGAATGGGTGATGTTGGAACTGCGTGATCTGGATCAGGTCGCCTATGTGCGTTTTGCTTCGGTCTATCGTAGTTTCCAGGATGTGAGTGCCTTCGAAGAAGAGATTGAGCGGTTACGGCAGGAACCCACCCCTGAAGAAAAAAAACAGCAGCAATCCTTGTTGCCTGATGACGATTAACCGTAGTGAGCGTGTAGTGGAATTTTCAGCTAATGATTATGAGTGTATGGCGCATGCCCTGCAATTGGCGAAAAAGGGCTTATACACAGCGCACCCTAATCCTCGTGTGGGTTGTGTCATTGTTAAGGACAAGCAGATTGTTGGTGAAGGTTGGCATGAATATGCAGGCGGCCCCCATGCTGAGATTAATGCCCTACAACAGGCAGGTGATAAAGCAAAAGGTGCGACAGTTTATGTCACTCTGGAACCCTGTTGCCATGAGGGACGCACGCCACCCTGTACCGAGGCCCTGATCAAGGCAGGAGTGGTGAAAGTCATCGCCGCCATGGTGGATCCCCATTCCAGAGTGGCGGGCAATGGTTTGGAACAGTTAAAGGCCGCAGGCATTGAACCGGCCTCAGGTTTGCTGGAGGCTCAGGCCGAAGCCTTGAATCCGGGCTTCATCAAGCGGATGCGTTTTGGCCGACCCTTTGTCCGCATTAAGCTGGCCATGAGTTTTGATGGGCGTACGGCGATGGCCAGCGGTGAAAGCAAATGGATTACGTCAGAGCCTGCTCGGTTGGATGTGCAACGCTTTCGAGCCCGTAGCTCTGCTATTTTGATGGGGGTTGGCACGGTATTGACCGATGATCCGTCCATGACCGTGCGTTCAGAAGAGGTTAGACATCAGCCAATGCGAGTGGTTGTGGATACGCACCTAAGTATGCCGACAGATGCAAAAATGCTTTCTGAGCCTGGTGAGACTTATGTCTTTACCTGTAGGGATGATGCTGGGAAAAGTGAACTTGAGGCGGCGGGTGCCAAAGTTGTTCGCATGCCATTTTGTGCCGCAGACGTGGATCTGGAATCTGTCTTGGACCAACTCGGTGAAATGCAGATCAATGAGGTGCTGGTGGAGACGGGGGCGACCCTGAGCGGTAGTTTTCTGCAAGCGGGTTTAATTGATGAATTGGTTATTTATGTTGCACCGCATTTGATGGGTGACAGTGCCCGCGCTCTGTTTCGTTTGCCGGGTATGGAGACAATGCAGCAGAAAATTGAGTTGGATATTATTGACCGGCGAATGGTAGGCCAGGATATGCGTATTACCGCCAGGGTCATCAGGAAATAATTTATGTTTACCGGTATCATACAATCCATTGGTCAGATTGCGGCTATTGAACCGAAGGGTGACGATGCCCGCGTGCGGGTTTTGACTAACAAGCTGGATCTGGATGATGTACAGCTAGGTGATAGCATTGCTGTGAACGGGGTTTGTCTGACCGCCGTGGAATTATCCGGTGATGGTTTCTGGGCCGATGTCTCGGGTGAGACCCTGGCCTGTACTACTTTCAAGCAGATCAAGATCGGTCTGGCGGTAAATTTGGAAAAGGCTTTGATGGCCAATGCTCGCCTGGGTGGCCACCTGGTCAGTGGCCACGTTGATGGTGTTGGTGAGATCACTCAGCGCTATAATGACGGCCGTTCCATCCGTTATCATATTAAGGTCCCGGCCGAACTGGCAAAATATATCGCAGAAAAGGGTTCGATCTGCATCGATGGCATCAGCCTGACTATCAATTCGGTCACGGGTGCTGAATTTAGCCTCAATATTGTCCCCCATACCTTGCAGGAAACCACCCTGGGTAAAATGAAAACAGGTGATCATGTGAACCTGGAAGTCGATATAATCGCCCGTTACCTGGAACGTTTGTTATTGGGTGATAAAGCCGCCGAGCCCGATGCCAAGGGTATAAGTAAAGAATTGTTGGCTGAACACGGTTTTGTGAAATAGATTGTTGTCCTAGTGAGTTAAGAGCCGATTATGCAATTGAATAGTGTAGAAGAGATTGTTGAAGACATCCGTCAGGGCAAGATGGTTATTTTGATGGATGATGAAGACCGTGAAAATGAAGGTGATCTCATCATGGCTGCCGAGATGGTGCGTGCTGATGATATTAATTTCATGGCTAAATATGGCCGTGGCCTGATTTGTCTGACTCTGACCCAGGAACGTTGTGAGCAATTGAATCTGCCCCTGATGGTCAAGACGAATAATGACCTGCATTCAACCAATTTTACGCTCTCGATTGAAGCCGCCAGCGGTGTGACAACCGGTATCTCGGCGGCGGATCGGGCCGTGACCATTCGTGCGGCCGTTGCTGTGGATGCCAAGCCCGCTGATATCGTGCAACCGGGTCATATCTTTCCCTTGAAGGCTCAACCGGGCGGTGTTTTAACCCGAGCCGGTCATACCGAGGCCGGTTGCGACCTGGCTCGAATGGCAAATCTTGAACCGGCATCGGTAATTGTCGAGATCCTCAATGAGGACGGCAGTATGGCCCGTCGTGCGGATCTGGAAAGGTTTGCTCAGCAGCACGGCCTGAATATTGGCACGGTAGCGGATCTGATTCACTATCGTATGCAACATGAAAAGACAGTTGAACGGGTGGCTAGTTCTGATTTGCCTACCGAACATGGTCAGTTTCGTTTGCATGCTTACAAGAATGTTATTGATGGACAGGTACATTTGGCTCTGGTCATGGGTGAGCTTAAACCGGAAGAACCTGTTCTGGTACGTGTCCATGTTGAAAATACCCTGTGTGATATGTTGGGTAGTTTGCGTGAAGACTGTGGTTGGCCATTACGTGATGCTATGTGCCGTATTGCAAAAGAGGGCAAGGGTATCGTGATTATCTTGCGCTTGTCTGAGGAGTCTGATGTGCTTGCCGATCAGATCAATAATTATGAAAAGAAAGATCGCGGTGAAGATATTATAAGTACAGACAATGCTGAGGATCTACGAACCTTTGGTATCGGTGCACAGATTTTGCGTGATCTGGGGATCAAGCAGATGCGTGTTCTCAGTGCGCCCAAGAAAATGCATGCACTGTCGGGTTTTGATCTTGAGGTGGTTGAATATGTTCAGGATTAAAGCTAACTAATAATACGTGGATGATGTTAAAAATAGCATTATTATTTTGCGTTTGGTTTTAACGTAATTTGAAGGTAAAGGAAGTCTGTTATGTCGATTAAAACGATTGAGGGTGAATTAACGATCAAGGGTGCTCGTTTTGGCCTAGCCGTAGCTCGCTTTAACAGTTTTGTGGTTGAACCTCTTTTGCAGGGTGCTATTGATACCTTGAAAAGGCACGGTTGCGATGAGGTCGATCTGGAAATTGTACGTGTTCCCGGTGCCTTTGAATTGCCACTTGCCGTGCAACGCATGGCCGGCAGTAAGAAATATGATGCCATTATCGCTCTAGGTGCAGTGATTCGCGGTGGCACACCGCATTTTGAATATGTTGCTGGTGAATGTGTGAAGGGACTGGCGATGACCATGATGCAAAAAGAAATTCCGGTTTCATTCGGCGTATTGACAGTCGATACCATAGAACAGGCCATAGAACGTTCCGGTACCAAGGCTGGCAACAAGGGTGCTGAAGCAGCGATGTCGGCCATTGAGATGGTAAATTTGTTGCGTAACTTTGATTAAGGCTGAATAAAAAATATGAGTAAAGCTCGCAATGGTGCGCGCCGCCTCGCGGTACAGGCTCTGTATGAATGGCAGATGACCGGTACCCATGAGAAAGACATCAAAATACGCTTTTTAGAAGACAAAAGTGATAAAAAAATTGATAAGGAATATTTTCAGGAGTTGATTTCGGGTGTGATCAACAAGGCAGTGGAACTCGATGAAACCATCACGCCCTTTTTGAAACGACCGTTGAATGAGATTGATCGGGTTGAACACGCCATCCTGCGTCTGTCCACCTATGAGCTAGTACATCGGCGTGACATACCTTATCGTGTCGTTATTAATGAGGGGGTCGAACTGGCCAAGACCTTTGGTGGCGAACAGGGACACAAGTTTATTAACGGTATTCTGGATAAACTGGCCAACAGTTTGCGTTCAGGTGAGGCGAGAACGGTAAGAAAATAATAAGTGGATAACGGCTTCATGCCACAATCTGAATTTGACATTATCAAAGATTATTTTACCGGTCAGCGAGTAAAACGTGATGATGTATCACTGGGGATTGGTGATGATGCCGCCATTATCACGGTGCCTCATAATCAACAACTGGTGATAGCGATCGATACGCTGGTTGCGGGGGTACATTTTCTTACTGATTCTTGCGCAGAAGACATTGCTTACAAGGCGCTGGCGGTCAACCTTAGTGATTTAGCCGCCATGGGCGCCGAGCCTGCCTGGTTTACCCTGGCGCTAACCCTACCAAAAGTCGATAGCCTATGGTTGCAAGGATTTGCCAAAGGGCTGTTCACACTGGCTGAACAATACAAACTGCAACTGGTTGGTGGTGATACCACACAAGGGCCGTTGACGATTTCTATACAGGTTGCCGGTTATGTTCCTTTTGATATGGCCCTGACACGTAGTGGCGCAAAGGCCGGTGATGGTATTTATGTTACCGGTACCCTGGGTGATGCTGCACTGGGCTTGCGTTGCCTGCAACGGCCGGATGAATATCATTTTGATCAGCAAGCCATCAATAGATTGAACCGTCCACAAGCCCGAATCGAAATGGGTTTGGTATTGAGAGAAATTGCAACTGCCTGTATTGATGTCTCCGATGGTTTGCTGGCTGACTTGGGACATATCCTGGATGCCAGCTATGTTGGGGCCCGTCTGGATCGAAATGCGATCCCCTTGTCCAATAGTGTTAAGCGAGTTTGTGACCGTTATGAGTTTGATTATGCGTTGGCATTATCTGGTGGGGATGACTATGAACTTTGTTTTTGTGTCGCGCCAGAAAATGATGCCAAGCTTAAAGCCATTGCGACAGATAGTGATGTGAGCATCACAAAAATTGGACAGATTGAAGTGAAAAGAGGGATAAGCTTGCGTGATGGTGATAAATCTATCAGTGTTAATCAAGCTCAGGGTTTTGAGCATTTTACAGGATAGAGATATGAACTCAATTAGACATCATCCCCTGCGATTCAAATTATTGCTAAATCCGTTGCATTTTTTGAGTTTTGGTTTTGGTAGTGGTTATATGCCGGTGGCCCCCGGCACCTTTGGCACCCTCGTGGCCATTCCGGTTTTTTTGTTACTGTCGCAGTTTGATACAGGCTTATATGCTGCAATATTGGTCGTCATGTTTTTCCTGGGTATCTGGGTTTGTGGCTATACCAGCCATGCTCTTGGGGTGCATGATCATAAGGCCATTGTCTGGGATGAGGTGGTAGGCTACATGATCACCATGCTCATGGTGCCGCCGACATTTTTAAATATCTGTGCAGGTTTTGTTTTGTTTCGTTTGTTTGATATATGGAAACCCTGGCCAATTAATCTATTGGACAAACATGTTCATGGTGGTCTGGGTATTATGTTGGATGATGTGTTGGCCGGTTTGTTTGCCCTGGTTATCTTACAACTCATCCTGAATTTCGTTTTGTGAGTTTGTTTTGCCAATTGAGTAGTGAATTAATGAATGCTGAATTACAGTCAGGTATGTTTATGGGCGCGTCTGAAAATTCAATCAAGCAGATAATGGCAAGGCAAAAACAAGCGAAGAAGCGCAGTTTTGTACATGGATGTATTTATTTCGCGAAGCCCATGGATGGGAGGGAGTGAATAATTTTTATGTAAATGAGCATTTTGAGCTTGTTTTTAACGCAGCCAAAGCTGCTTCAGTGGATTTTTAGAAGTGCCCTTTATGTTGATACGAACGATTATAGGCCTCATAGGATGTGCTTTAACGGCATCGTTGTTGCAAGCTGGAGAAGTTAGCATTAAGGCCGTGAAATTTACGCGAGGCCCTGCTGACTGGACTATTAATGTTACACTCAAACATGATGATGTCGGTTGGAAGCATTATGCAGACGGTTGGCGCGTGGTGGATACTAAAGGAAAAATTCTTGGCATGCTTACCCTTTATCATCCCCATGTAAATGAACAACCCTTTACTCGTAGTCTGTCTGGTGTGAATATTCCCGCTAAAATGACCAAAGTCTATATTGAGGCGCGTGATAACGTACATGGTTGGAGTATGGACAGGGTATTGGTTGATTTAACAAAACGTAGTGGAGAACGCTTTACAGTACGGTGATAAGGAACCTGCAATATGAGTGCAACGCGGCAATATCACAGGATAAAACTGCTTAGTTTGATGTTGGCAGGGGTAATGGCGTGTGGAACATCATGGGTCCTTGCTAATGATATACTTGTGCTGGGGTTATTCAAGGATATGGTCATCCTTAAAGTGGGTGATGCGCAGCACAAACTGCGTGTAGGGGAAACCAGTTCTGAAGGAATAAAATTGATTGCCGCTGACAGCGATGAAGCCATTCTGGAGTTTGGCGGTGTACAACAAACATATACTTTGGGCATGCATCAAAATGCACGTTCGTTGGTGCAGAAAAAAACAGTGTCAGAAGCCAGAGTTTGGTCGAGCGGGGGTATGTATCTGACGGCAGGCTTAATAAACGGCTTGCCAGTCGATCTTCTGGTGGATACTGGGGCCAGTTTGGTTGCTATGAATATGACAGATGCCAAACGTTTGGGAATAAATTATCGTTATACGGGTAAACGAGGGGTTGCCAGAACGGCCAGTGGCATGGTGAACACCTGGTTGATAAAACTCAAAACGGTTAAGGTAGGGGATATTGAGTTACATAATGTAGAAGGTGCGGTGGTTGAGGGACAAGGGCCATCCACTATCCTGCTTGGTATGTCTTTCCTGAAACATGTTAAAATGCAGCGGGAAGGAAATTTATTACAGCTACAACTAAAACACTAATTGAATTAGGTTCGTGAATTGAAAGGGGATACTTCTATTATCTGTCTTCGAGCTTATTTTTCTCAATCAGGGCATAGGCCGAATGATTGTGAATAGACTCAAAATTCTCTGATTCAACTATATAAGCTGATATACGTTCATCCTTGTTTAAGACGGATGCAACATCACGCACCATGTCTTCGACAAACTTGGGATTGTCATAGGCTCGTTCGGTGACATTTTTTTCATCAGGTCGTTTTAACAAGCCGTACAGTTCACAGGATGCTTCTTGTTCGACCATATCTATGAGTTCTTCAATCCAGACAAAATCGGTGACCCGGGCTGTTACCGTAACATGTGAGCGCTGATTGTGGGCACCGTAGTCAGAAATTTTCTTTGAGCAGGGGCAGAGGCTGGTAACTGGTACGACTACTTTGATGTTTATTTGATGTTGGCCCCTGGTGATCTCACCGATGAAAGTTACGTCATAATCCATCAGGCTTTGTACACCTGATACGGGGGCAGTTTTGTTAACAAAATAAGGGAAAGACATTTCGATATGACCCGATTCGGCTTCCAGTCGCTCGGTCATTTCCTCCATCATGTTCTTGAATGATTGAACCGAGATTTCTCGTTCGTGGTTATTGAGGATCTCCACAAAGCGTGACATGTGGGTGCCCTTGAAATTGTGTGGCAAGTTTACGTACATGCTGAACGAGGCAATGGTATTTTGATCATCGCCGTTACGGTCGCGGACACGCACGGGGTGGCGAATATCCTTTATCCCAACTTTGTTGATGGGGATGCGGCGGGTATCTTCTCGATTTTGTACGTCTTCAATCACGTCTTCGATTACCTGGCTCATGGTTGAACTACTCTTGTTCAGGTTACTTTTAAAAATGGCGTTTTGTTAAATGATAGCGTATATGATCGTGGTCTCAGCTGTGTGCTGTCATGAACAATGACTATTTTTGTCAGTTCTCGTTAGTGTATTTTACACAGGCCCGTTCGGTTTCCCAGATGGTGACGGCAGAGACCTGTGCCCGTTCATTATTTAGATTTGCCGCTAATGTATTGTAAATATAGGCGGCAATGTTTTCAGCCGTTGGATTTATCTTGTCAAATGGAGGTAGATCATTGAGGTTACGGTGATCCATTTTTCCGATAACCTCACGGGTACTTGCCTTGATGTCTTTGAAGTCAACACCCATGCCCACTTCATTGAGGATTCGTGCTGTGACTTCAACCTCAACTTTCCAGTTATGGCCATGTAAACGACTGCATTCTCCTGTATAGCCCCGCAGTAAATGAGCAGCAGCAAAATCTGTAATAACCTTAATTGTGTAAAGAGCGCTCATGATAATACCTGACTTAGATGGTGGGACTTTATGCGAGTGTCACGTGTTTAGCAAGGGGTTGTTGTCTAAATTCTTCAATTCGAGACATTATACCATCTGTGTTCAAGCCCGCGTCAGCTAATAATTCGCTCCGGCTGCCATGTTCCTGGAAGGTATCGGGCAAACCAATGTTTATTGTGCGTGTACTGAGGTTGTTTGCCAGTAGTACCTCATTTATGGCACTGCCTGCTCCGCCTAGAACAACATTGTCTTCCAGTGTGACCAGTAGATCATGCTTGTTTGCCAGGTGGATAATCAGTTCTTCATCCAATGGTTTTACAAAACGCATATTGGCTACGGTGGCATTAAGTTGTTGACCCACAGCCAAAGCCGTGTCCAGCATGCACCCAAATGACAGCAGGGCGATGGATTTGCCTTTATGTCGAATTTCACCCTTGCCAATGGGTAAGCTGGTCATCTTGCTCTGGATTTCAACACCGGAACCTTGCCCTCGGGGATAACGGACGGCGCTGGGACCTTGATGTTTAAAGCCTGTGTAGAGCATTTGCCGACATTCATTTTCGTCGGCGGGTGCCATGATCATCATATTGGGGATACAACGTAAATAACTGAGATCAAAACTGCCTGCGTGGGTGGCACCATCGGGGCCAACGACACCTGCTCGGTCAATTGCAAATAAAACGGGTAAATTCTGGACGGCAACATCATGAATGAGTTGATCGTATGCGCGTTGCAGGAAGGTCGAATAAATGGCGACGACAGGCTTTAAGCCTTCGCAGGCTAGTCCCCCTGCCAGGGTGACGGCATGTTGTTCGGCAATACCCACATCGTAGTAGCGATCAGGGAATTGTTCTGAAAATTCGACCAGACCTGAGCCTTCCCGCATGGCAGGGGTAATGCCGACCAGACGCTGATCTAGTCTGGCCATATCACACAACCAGTTACCAAAGACTTCTGTATAGCTGGGGCCGGTGGCGTTTGAGGTCTTTTTTAATTTGCCTGATTCAGGGTGGAAGGGCCCAATAGCATGATAGGTACAGGGGTCTTCTTCAGCAGGTTTAAAGCCTTTGCCCTTTTTGGTTACAACATGTAAAAAGCGCGGACCTTTCAGGTTACGCAGGTTTCTCAGGGTCTTGACCAGGGTGTCCATGTCATGGCCATCAATAGGCCCAATGTAGTTGAATCCTAGTTCCTCAAACAAGGTACTGGGTACTACCATGCCCTTGACATGTTCTTCGGTACGTTTTGCCAGTTCCCAGACTGAAGGGATATTACTCAGAACCTTCTTACTACCCTCACGCATGGACGCATAAAATTTACCGGAAAGTAAGCGGGCCAGATGGTTGGACAGTCCGCCTACGTTCTGTGAGATAGACATATCGTTATCGTTTAGGACGACTAATAGGTTGGCATCTAGATCACCTGCATGGTTCAGGGCCTCAAAAGCCATGCCTGCTGTCATGGCACCATCTCCAATCACCGCAATGACATTGCGATCTTCGTTTTTTTGTTTGCTAGCCAGGGCCATACCGAGGGCGGCGCTAATGGAGGTGCTGGAGTGGCCGACGCCGAAGGTGTCATAAGGGCTCTCGTCGCGGCGTGGGAAACCCGCCAGACCGTCTTTTTGCCGCAAGCTATTCATTTGTTTGCGGCGGCCGGTGAGGATTTTGTGAGGATAGCTTTGGTGGCCCACGTCCCAGACTAAACGGTCGTCGGGCGTGTTGAATACATAGTGTAAAGCGACAGTTAGCTCGATTGTACCAAGTCCGGCAGCCAGGTGACCGCCGGTATTACTGATGGAATGAATCAGAAATTCTCGTAACTCATTCGATAAGGTCTGAAGCTGATTCTCCTTAAGCGCACGTAGCTGAATGGGATCATCAATGGATTCAAGTAATGTAAATATGGGTTCTGGTGGCATCGTGTTCGTCTATCCGTCTTTATTTGCGTATCATGTAACCATCTGTCAAAACATGCAAGTTAATACCCATGTTTAGAAAGGGTTTAATGAGGCTTAACTTACTCGTTTGACAATATATTGAGCTAACCAGCGTAATGGATCGGCCCTGTGGTTGAACTCAGCCAGACTCTGGATGGCATCATCATGCAGGCCGATGGCCATATTTTTGGCTTCTTTAAGTCCTAATATGGATGGGTAAGTCGGCTTGTTGAGGGCTTTATCCGCACCCTGAGTTTTACCTAAGGTCTCAGTATCGGCAATTTCATCAAGGATATCATCCTGAATCTGAAAGGCGAGGCCAATACACTTGGCATAGTGATCCAGTTTTTGTAATAACGTGTTATCAATGTCCGGCCGACACATAGCGCCCATTTTGACACTGGCTCGTATCAGGGCACCAGTTTTATGAATATGCATATTTTCCAGTTCTGCAATGGTCAATTGTTTGCCAACTGCGGCAAGATCAATGGCTTGACCACCGGCCATGCCTCGGGAGCCACTTGCTATGGCCAGTAAATCCAGCATATCGAGCCGTTGTTCTGCGGGGATCATTGTTGGCAGGTGGTGGGCCAAGAGGTGAAAGGTCAAAGCTTGTAGGGCATCGCCCGCCAGGATAGCCGTCGCTTCGTTAAAGGCTCGGTGACAGGTGGGTTTGCCTCGTCGCAGGTCGTCGTTATCCATGGCCGGTAAATCATCATGGATCAGGGAATAGGCATGAATAAGCTCGACGGCACAGGCTGTGACATCCAGTGCTGTATCATCGGCCTGTACGGCAGCCCCTGCGGCATAGACCAGAAATGGGCGCACTCGTTTGCCACCATTGAGCACCGAATAGCGCATGGCCTGGTGTAGGTCAACAGGGGTGGTTTTTTCATCTGGCAAGTAATGGGCAAGTGCATCGTCAACACGTTGTTGCCAGATTTCTATAATATTTTGTAATGACACGTTAAGTAATTCGTAGGTCAGGTTTAATTAATTAGTATCAAAGTCAACAAGTTGCCCATTTTCACCTTGATCCATGAGAAGTAGAACCTTTTGTTCGGCGGTTTTGAGTGTGTCCTGGCAAATTCGGGAGAGTTCAATGCCGCGCTGAAAATCGGTCAGAGCCTGTTCAAGAGATAATTCACCCTTTTCCATTTTTTCAACTAGGCTTTCCAGTTCATTGAGGGCCTTTTCAAAGTCTGCTGGTGCGGCGGCGGTTGAAGATTTTTTGCTTGATTTTTTTGGCATAAGTTGATCTTGATACAGGTAAGAAAAATTAAAGTCGGGTAAGTTAGCCTCTTTATCGGAGAGGGTCAAATTTAACTAAAAAACCATATAAATCAATGCACAACTAGCTTTTTTTGGGTAAAGCGTAAGTGCTGTTGGAATAAGTCTTGACACATTTATGGTGTTGTTCTATCTTCTTTGTCTGAGTTTAGAATAAGTCTAAATTTAAATCGTCCGAAAGGGCCAATTATACACAAATTAATGGAGAAACTGTTATGGCTAATTTGAAAGGCAGTAAAACTGAACAGAGTCTGAAGGATGCCTTTGCGGGTGAATCTCAGGCTAACCGTCGTTATCTCTACTTTGCAGCTAAGGCTGACGTTGAAGGTTATAACGATGTTGCTGCGGTATTCCGCTCAACGGCTGAAGGTGAAACTGGCCATGCCCATGGTCACCTGGAATATTTGGAAGAAGTTGGCGACCCTGCTACTGGCCTGCCCATTGGCGCTACGTCCGATAACCTCAAGGCCTCAATTGCTGGTGAAACTCACGAGTACACCGACATGTATCCTGGTATGGCTAAATCGGCTCGTGATGAAGGGTTTGATGAGATTGCTGATTGGTTTGAAACGCTGGCCAAGGCTGAGCGTTCACACGCCAACCGTTTTCAGAAAGCACTGGATAATCTGGACAGTTAATCTGTTTAGATTTTTTATGGTCGGGGTAAATACCCCGACTTTAAATATTGTTCAAATAATTTCATATAAGGATCGATACGATGAGCACCAGAGAAGGCAGCCTCGGAGCACCAACACGTCATCCACTTGATTGGCAAAATGAAGATTTCTATAATGAGGAGTCTTTATTCAAAGAACTGGAACGTGTCTATGACATCTGTCATGGCTGTCGTCGTTGTGTCAGCCTGTGTAAGTCATTTCCAACCCTGTTTGATCTGGTGGATGAATCGGACAGCATGGAAGTTGATGGTGTTGCGAAACAGGCTTACTGGAAGGTGGTTGACCACTGTTATCTATGCGATCTTTGTTACATGACCAAGTGTCCTTACGTTCCACCTCATGAGTGGAACCTGGATTTCCCGCATTTGATGTTGCGCGCCAAGGCCGTCAAATTTAAAAAACAGGGTGTCAGTACTCGTGACAAAATTCTGACCTCCACGGATACTATCGGCAAATTGGCCAGCATTCCGGTAGTGGCTCAAACTGTCAATGCTGTTAACAGCATTAAACCGCTGCGTAAAGTTCTTCAAGTGACGCTGGGTGTCCATGCCGATGCTACGTTACCAAAGTATCACAGCTCGACCTTACGCAAACGCCTGGCCGACCATGCCTCAAATATTGAAGTCCAGCCGGGTGAAACTACCCGTGGCAAGGTGGCTCTGTTTGCCACTTGTTATGGTAATTATAATGAACCCCATTTGGGTGAAGACCTGACGGCTGTGTTTGAACATAATGGTATTCCTGTCACCCTGGCCGAGAAGGAACAGTGTTGTGGCATGCCCAAGATGGAACTGGGTGATCTTGAATCCGTGCGAAAGGCCAAGGAGGCCAATATTCCGGTGCTTATTAAACTGGTTGATGCCGGTTGGGATATTGTGGCTCCGGTGCCGTCCTGTGTCCTGATGTTTAAGCAGGAACTGCCTTTGATGTTTCCCGAAGATGAGGATGTGCAGAAGGTCAAAGCGGCCATGTATGATCCTTTTGAATATCTGATGCTGCGCCACAAGGAAGGTAAGCTAAATATCGAATTTAAAAATCCATTGGGTAAGGTCTCTTATCATGTGGCCTGCCACCAACGGGTGCAAAATATAGGCATGAAGACTCGTGATGTTTTGCAACTGATACCGGATACCACCGTTGAGCCGATTGAGCGTTGCTCTGGCCATGATGGTACTTATGCGGTGAAAAAAGAATTTCATGCGGCCTCAATGAAGATCGCCAAGCCTGTGGTCAATAGAGTCAAACAGGCTGAGGCCGATCATTATGGTAGTGACTGTCCTATGGCAGGGCATCAGATTGAGAATGGTCTGCGTGATGGGCGTTTGCCTGAGCATCCACTTAGTTTGTTGCGCAAGGCTTATGGCATCTAACTCACGAATTTACAGGTAAAGCGTTATGTCAAAGTTAACACGAGATGATTTGTTCAGCCTGGAAGAGTACGCTGAGAAGCGGCCTGACTTCCGCGCTATGGTGATGGAACACAAAAAGCACCGCAAGGTTCATTTGGGCGAAAATATGACACTCTATTTTGAAGATCGTTTGACGATGCAGTATCAGATCCAGGAAATGTTGCGGATTGAAAAGATTTTCGAAAAAGACGGCATTCAGGAAGAGCTGGATACCTATGCCCCTTTAATTCCTGATGGCCGCAATCTGAAGGCCACTTTCATGGTGGAATACGATGATGTGGATGAACGTAAGGACGCACTGGGTAAATTAATGGGTGTTGAGGATAAGGTCTGGGTGCAAGTGAAGGGCTTTGATAAGGCCTATGCCATCGCCGATGAAGACCTGGAACGTGATAATGCGGAAAAGACCTCAGCCGTGCATTTTATGCGCTTTGAACTAAGCGATGAGATGGCACAGGCTGTAAAAGCAGGGCAGGATATCTCAGTGGGTGTTGAACATGAAAATTATTCTTTTACCGTGGATTCGCTTGCCAAGCCTGTTCGTGATTCTCTAAGCGCTGATTTTGATTAAAACGCTGCTGTTTACCTCATTGCCGGGATCGGCTCCGTATTCCGGCCAGCTTGTTTTAAAATGATATAAAAAATGACCTATCGGAGGTGTCGTGTTTTTTGACACTCTTTGTGTTTGGTCAAGTGTATGATTTATCAGGGAGGTTTTGTCGGGGTGCAGGTTTTTACGTTGTCAGACCGAATAATTGTGTCGATATTCTTTACATTATACTCTTACAAAAATAATATACTTACAGGAAACAATAAGATAAGAGTTGGCAAGGTACTTGCTCACAATTCTTCTGGTTGATCGTATTAAAAAAAGTAGGAGCAGTTAGATGTTTATGAATGACGGACATAGTGAAGTAAATGACATGGAGAAGTCTGCAGAATTATCACCTGTTTCATCTCAAGCCCTTGAGTCTCGGGAGGCCCGAAATGATAAAGATGATTACCTGAATCTTGTAAATACGATTAATGCTGCCAGAGATGGTTTTGCCTGGGGTGAGCATGACTATGATCCTGTTGTGGAAGCAGCAGATTGATAGCAGAAGGAATAGCGGAATAAACAAAAAAGGCCATTATTTAATAATGGCCTTTTTTGTTTGTCCTGTGAATTTATGTCAGAAATGAAAACCGAGTTGTAAAGAGGCTGCTTTTTCTGCATCACTTTCGGCGTAGGCCGCATCGACATGAATGCCAAAGGGTGAAAACCCTATACCAATTGATGAAACATTCTTGTCTTTACTGGTTGTGGTTGCCAGGCGGTTTTGTTTAATACCGGCACGAACCTGTAGCGTATCCAGCAGGTTTATTTCTATTCCTGCTCCGATGTACTGGGTTTTCTCGTCCAGGCCTAGCGGATCATTTTGTGTTATATCGACATCAACGGCAATGGTTGCCCAATGGCTGTGATGTGACACCCCGGCGCGGGCTTGGGGCTTGATAACTATTTCATTGCCAAGTGCGGTTGTATAGGATTTTTGCACCAGATTTTTTCCGACTACACCGAGTTTGAAACCGCCACCCAGGTAGGTTACGGCACCAATATCAACATTGGAATTAGAATATTCTACCTTGCCTCTGTTTTTATCAAACGTCGCATTTTGCATACCAAGGGCATAATCGAAGGTGGTGACGTTGACGGTCTTGGGTGTGATACCAAGGGCGATTGGAAATCGGCCCAATTCAAACATAGTACCCAATGAGATGCCAGTTTCATGGATGAGTGCCCCTCTGACATTGACGGTGGATGTCAGGCGACTGGATAAATCCTGTAGTTGCCCAGCACTATACAGGTTGGTATCGGCAACATTTGGTGCATTGCCGGCTCCTACCCAAGCAAGCTCTGTAGCGTAGGCGCTAATTAGATCACTATCAGCTGTTGTATAGTTAAGTTCAGCTCCGGCCAGGACGCGTGCATTGGACATAACGCTGACACCCACACTACGATTAGGAACGCCGATTGTTAGGCCCAGGTTCGCTTCAAGTATGATCGGTTTGTTTGACAAGGTTTGGATGCCCGTATTTAGATTGGTGAGGGTAGTTGCAGCGGTATTGGCGGTAGTTGTCGTGGGGCTAGCATTAAAATTATCAATTGCAGTTGATAGTGCCCCTTCATAGTTACTTGCCTGATAGGTATCTAGAGCACCTTCAAGGTCTTCAGGGTCGGCAACTCGCATGCCGACGACTGGTAGCTCCAAGCTGAAATTGTCATCACGAGTTGACGCCAGCAGGGCCGGGTTGTAATAACCGGCATTGGCGCTGGTTCCTGAAGACACACCGGTTCCTCCCATGCCCAGCGAGCGGGGGTCATAGCTGCCAAAAGGTAGGGCATAAGCTCCTGATTGATAGACGATGCTCATTATCAGGATGAGAGTCCATTTTTTTAGCATTCGGTATACTCCGTACAAATAGTTTGGAACGTAAGCTCTAGCGTCTGACTATCAAATTACTTGATAGTCAGATGTGAGCATATTTGTGGGTATTGTGAATCTAGAATTGGAAGCCTAATTGAACGGCGGCGGCGGCTTCATCATCATTTTTGGCTACACCAGCATCAAGATGAAAACCGATGAGATATAGGCCAACACCGGCAGACAGGATATTACTTTCTCGATTGGCTTCTGTGCTCATGTTGTGGCGAGCACCAATTCGAAGTTGAATAAGCGATAAATCAAACTCCATGCCAAGGGCGGCATATTGGGTTTTTTCACCAGTCAAACCGGTTCGGTCGTTCTCAGTTAGATCCACGTCCAGGGCGACGGTTGTCCAGTTTGTGTGATGGGATATACCTGCTCTGGCGGTAGGTTCCAGGACAATGGTATTACCCAGTACGGTTTTGTACTCTTTCTTGACGGCATTTTTGACCACTAGACCAAACTTCCAGCCTTCACTGATTTTTTTAGCAAAACCGATATCGATATTTTGATCGTCGTATGAAAGTTTGCCTTTGTCTTCATCGATTTCAGAATTTTCGATAGATACTAGGTAGTCGTAGGTGTTGATCTGGACTGTCTTGGGGGTGATACCGATAGACCAGTTGTCCAATGACTCAAATTCATGAGACAGGGACAGGCCACCTTCTATAATCATGGCACCACGAACACTGGCGTTGGAGGTTAGTCGTGGTTGAAGGTCGATAAAACCATTTGAGGGAACACCACCAACATATACCCCCGTATCACTGGCTACGCCATTCGTGGCTACATACTGCATTTCATCAACGTATCTTTGTATCAAGATCCTGTCAGCATCAGTAATATTAAGGACGACACCGCCCATTACACGGCCACTGGCTGATACCGCAAAGCCAAGGCTTTTACTGGGTATGGCCATTCCCACACCTGCATGGAGTTCAAAATCCAGGGCCTTGTCTGAGATGTTGACATAGCTGTCGAGAAGACGTTGTGTAGTACTAGCGGCTTCTATTGCGGCAGTTTGTATTTCGGAGGGGACACCACCAGCGGTGGCGGTATCAAGATTGTCCATTGAATTATCTACAGCAGTTTCATAATTGCCATCCTGATGAGACTCGAGGGCATCCAGCAGTTTATCCGGATCATAGGCTCTGACACCAATAGTTGGGATCAATAGGCTGAAATCATCATCTTCCTGGGCCACAGATAATAAGGCCGGATTATAATAGGCCGCATGGTCAATATTGGCATGGGATACACCTGTACCTCCCATGGCCAAAGAGCGTGGGTCGTAGGAGCCAAATGTGGCCGCGTTGGTAAGCACAGGCAGCATGCCCAACAGCATGCCAAGAAAAACGGGGATAAATCGTGATATCTTGTTCACAGCGTATTACTCCATGACATTAATCGAGAGGTGAAACCACTTGCAATACGTCTGCTTCGGCCTGGATACGGGCGGCTTTAGTTAATAAAAGTAACTTTTTACGGGAATAAGGGATGAAAACGGTGGGATAAATTAGTATATTTTCTTTTAAAACATATAGATAAAATATCTAATATAAACTATTTTTGGGTTTGGATATTTAACATCCATATTGGCAGGAAATAGCAATTAACCATATTAATTGCACGTGTTTAAGCTGAGTGGGATTGCAGGTAAATAGCATTTAGGCTGGTGTCGTTTAAGCTTGCTGGGTGGTCATGGTATCATTTGGCGTTAGCATGAGTCATCATGCCATTAATTTTGTGTATTACAACGAAGGTTATCGTCATTAACAACACAGCCTCGGTTATTCCTCGCCCCGAACATTCTATTTCACGTTCAAATATCAGTGAGAGCGCCCTCAAGGTTCTCTATAAGCTTAAAAAAGCCGGTTTTGAATCCTATCTTGTGGGAGGTGGGGTGCGGGATTTACTGTTGGGTGGCAAGCCAAAAGATTTTGATGTGGCGACAGATGCCTTACCGGAACAGGTGAGGGCGCTTTTTGGTAATAGTCGTATTATTGGGCGGCGTTTCCGTTTGGTTCATGTTCGCTATGGTCGAGAAATAATTGAGGTGGCGACTTTTCGTTCTCACCATGAGCAGGCCGAGAATGAAGGTCAAGCCTTAGTAGAGGATGGTTTTATCCTGCGTAACAATGTCTATGGCACGCTTGAAGATGATGCCTTTCGACGAGATTTTACGGTTAATGCCCTTTATTACAACATTGCAGATTTTTCTGTGGTTGATTTCACTAAAGGGATGGCCGATTTGCAAGCTCAAACACTTTGCATGATCGGTGAACCAGAATTACGATTGCAGGAAGACCCTGTGCGAATGTTACGGGCGATTCGTTTTGCCGCAAAATTACAGTTTGGCCTGGAAGCTGGCCTTAAACAACAAATTGAGTTACAGGGTGACAGGCTTGATTTGGTACCCGCTGCCCGTTTGTTTGATGAAGTTTTAAAGTTATTTTTATCCGGTTATGCCGAGAAAACATTTTACCTGTTAACAGAGTATCAACTCTTTCAACATTTGTTCGCACAGACGGCTGAATTTCTTGAACAACCGGATAATTATACCAAACGGTTTGTTTCGTTGGCCTTGATCAACACAGACAAGCGGATACAGATAGAGAAGCCGGTTAACCCGGCCTTTTTATTTGCAGCGCTGTTGTGGCCGGCAGTTCATCAGCAAAGTGGTTTGTTGCAGACCCCCGATCATCCGGCATTACAATCCCTGCTTGAGGCTGGCAGGGATGTCATTAATGTGCAGTTATCTCAGATTGCAATACCCAAGCGCTTTCGGCAAATGATGATTGATATTTGGGTATTTCAGGCTCGACTTGCTCAGCGTCGTGGCAAACGACCAATACGATTAGTAAGTCACCCTCGTTTTCGGGCCGCTTATGATTTTATGTTATTGCGTAATGATACCGGTGAAGATTTACAGGAATTATGCGACTGGTGGACTCGATTTCAGGAAGTGAGTGAAGATGAGCGTCATGCGATGTGCAAGGCCATGGGGGGGCCTAAACGCCGGGGCGGTAAAAAGGGTTCGTAATAAATGGGCAAACAAACATAATTCAGACTGTGACAGATCATCTTGTTTATATTGGTATTGGCAGTAACCTGGAAGATCCTCTTAGTCAGGTCAGACGAGCCATTGAGCAACTGGCCGCTCTAATACAAAGTAAATTAATCAGCCGTTCATCACTTTATGCCAGTAAGCCAATGGGGTCTGTTGAACAGCCTGACTATATTAACGCTGTTGTCTCGATAAAGACATCGTTGTCGGCCCTTGATTTGCTGGATGAATTACAGCAAATTGAAACAGAACATGGCCGGGTTCGGAGCGGACCCCGCTGGGGTTCACGTACACTGGATCTGGATATTTTGTTGTATGGCGAAAAAACAATCAATTCAGTTAGCTTGCGCATTCCTCATCCGGGCTTACATGAACGGGCCTTTGTCCTGTATCCTTTGTATGAAATTAATCCTGAGTTAATGATTCCGGGTAAAGCTAACGTCGCCGTGTTAAAAGAAAATTGTCCAGCGGATGGCCTGAAAATAATAACGGTATGAGCACATCACCACACGATTTTATTGTCATTGAAGGGCCATTAGGGGTGGGTAAAACAACCCTGGCACACCGCCTTGCTGAATCCTTTGAGTCAGATTTGCTGTTGGAAGACTCAGATGAAAATCCATTTATGGAACGTTTTTACAAAGAGCCGCACAATGTTGCCTTGCAGACGCAGCTTTTTTTCCTGTTTCAGCGTGCAAAACAGATTGATGGGCTAAAACAGTCCGATATGTTTCAGCCGGTTCGGGTGGCTGATTTTATCCTGGAAAAAGATCGTTTGTTTGCCCGGCTGACTCTCGATGAAGAAGAGTTTAAGCTCTATGATCAGGTTTATGCGCATTTGTCTCCTGATGCGCCGGTGCCTGATTTGGTGATATACCTTCAGGCACCAGTGGATATTTTAATGCGACGCGTGGTAAAGCGGGGACGCAAGTATGAGCAAGCACTGGCCGCAGATTATCTGCAACGACTGAATGAGGCCTATACCCAGTTTTTCTATGATTATAATGCTTCGCCATTATTGATCGTCAACGCTGCTGAGATCGATTTTGCCGAGAATGAAGACGATTACCAATTGATACTGGATCATGTTTGCCAAATACAACGTGGCCGACATTACCTCAACCCAAGTCAGGTAGCACTTTAGATATGAGTACACTGTCAAAAACGGACAACAGTAAAGTGACGGTTACGTCTTTACTCAAACTTAAACAGGCCGGTGAAAAATTCACTATGTTGACGGCCTACGATGCAAGTTTTGCGGCGGTGATTGATCAGGCTGGGGTGGATATTATTCTGGTGGGTGATTCATTGGGCATGGTGATACAGGGGAGAGATAGCACTGTGCCCGTGAAGGTTGAGGATATCCTTTACCATGCTCGCTGTGTCAGCAATGTTTGTCAGCGCTCTATGATCATGGCTGATATGCCTTTTATGAGTTTTCGGGATGTACCACGGGCGCTGGAAAATGCCACTCGCTTTATGCAGGAAGGGGGGGCCCATGCTGTGAAACTCGAAGGGGGGGGG
The DNA here is from genome assembly GCA_022712915.1 of Gammaproteobacteria bacterium. GTDB lineage: Bacteria > Pseudomonadota > Gammaproteobacteria > UBA6429 > Thiohalophilaceae > JAHEDB01. The sequence continues at coordinate 84,160 of JAFLJQ010000256.1, forward strand.
CATGTCTTACCTGTGGTGGAGGCGCTGGCAAAATACGGTATCCCGGTCTGTGCCCATCTTGGTTTGCAGCCCCAGTATGTCAACAAGCTGGGTGGATATCGGGTACAGGGACGGGATGAGCCCAGTGCAAAGCGAATGTTACAAGAGGCCAAAACCATGCAGGACAGTGGGGCAGACATGCTGTTGCTTGAATGCGTCCCTGCTGGGTTGGCTGAACTGATCAGTCAGTCACTGACTATTCCAACCATAGGTATTGGTGCCGGGGTGGATTGTGATGCTCAGGTACTGGTTTTGTACGATTTGCTGGGTATTTCATTTGGCAAGGTGCCGAAGTTCGCCAAGGATTTTCTGGTTGAAACGGGGTCTATACAGACGGCAGTCAAAGCCTATGTGAAGGCTGTCAAGGCTGGTACGTTTCCTGCCACAGAACATACTTTTAATTAGTCAGCTATTCTTTTTGTCTTCTTATGAGTACTCAATTAATTACGTCTATTGAAAGTATGCAGTCCATCAGTCGACAATGGCGACAAGCAGGTTTGCGTATTGCCTTTGTTCCAACCATGGGTAATTTGCATGCTGGTCATTTAAGGTTGGTCGAACAGGCAAAAAAAAATGCAGACAGGTTGGTGGTGAGTATTTTTGTGAATCCGTTACAATTTGGTCCGAATGAAGATCTTGATTTATATCCACGCACATTAGATGCCGATATGGCAAAGCTTAAGGTGCTGGCGGTTGATGTTGTCTTTGCCCCAGATGAAAGCAAGTTTTATAAAAAAGAAAAAAATATGACCACTTTTGTTGAAGTGCCGGGGCTGTCTGACACACTCTGTGGGGCATCTCGACCCAGACATTTTCGTGGGGTGACGACGGTAGTAAACAAACTGTTTAATATTGTGCAACCGGATGTGGCTGTATTTGGTACAAAAGACTATCAGCAGTTTGCCATCATTCAACAGATGGTATCGGATCTTGCCATGCCGATCATATTGCAGGGCGTAGACACGGTTCGTGAGAAGGATGGATTGGCGATGAGTTCACGTAATGCCTATTTATCAGAGGTGCAAAGGGCGTTGGCACCGAGACTATACATAAATTTACAAATTATGCGAGAACGGGTCATCTTCGGTGAGTTGAATTATGAATCTCTGATACGGCAAACGAGGGAACAGCTAAGTGATGAGGGTTTTAAGGTCGATTATCTGGAAATTCGTGATGCGACCAATCTTAGCAGAGAGGCTACTAAGTCGGACAAGTGGGTTATATTAACCGCAGTTTGGTTGGGTGAAACACGCTTGATCGACAATATTCTTTTATAGCCTTGTTTTTAATGGGTGGCATAGTCGTTTAGGCATGGTAAAATCAACTAGTATCAGATAAGAAAGGCAGGATTTGTTAATGTTAAGTACGATGCTAAAAGCCAAGTTGCACCGCGTAACCGTTACTCATTCGGAATTGGAGTATGAAGGTTCTTGCGCGATTGATGGTAAGTTGCTGGATACGGCGGGTATACGTGAGTATGAACAGATTGAAATTTATAACATTACAAACGGTGAACGCCTCACGACTTATGCTATTCGTGCCGAAGACCACTCGGGCATTATTTCTGTCAATGGTGCGGCAGCGCACAAAGCCAATCCTGGTGACTTGATTATCATCTGTGCTTATGTCGGCCTCAATCAACAAGAGCTTCTCAGTTATAAACCCAAGCTGGTTTATGTCGATGAGAATAACAACATTACCCATACGCGTAATACCATCCCTGTACAGGTCGCCTGAATATTACGTTCTCTGTTATATTGCTGACTAGTAAAGCTCTAGATATTTTCAGACAAGACAGAAATCAAACTCAAAAATAAAGTTTTGTATTTTGAGTTTGTTTCCGCACGTAGTATGAGGTGGCCTGAATTGTTTCTTGAATGAGCCACAGACACTTTCAGACAAGGCAGAAATCAAATTCAAAAGCGGAGTTTACATTGGTAAATGAGCATTTTGAATTTGGTTTCTAACGCAGCAGTATGAGAGTGTTTGAGGTTCTATCAACCTGTGTTACGCATACCAGCGGCTATGGCATTGATACTGCGTAACAGAGGATCCAGCCAGACTTCACGTTGTTCTTCCGTCAGACTTTCATCTCGAAAACGTTTGAGTAACATCAGTTGTATTTGATTGAGTGGATCAAGATAAGGATCGCGGCGGCCAAGGGAGAGGGCAAGTTGTGGGGTTTCACCCATAAGGGCATCAATCTGTGCTATGTCAAAAACACTTTGTACCGTCTTGATGTATTCACTGGCGATCATTTCGTAGACGTTTTTGGCCGTTTTTTGATCTGTGCATAATTCTACATAGGTTCGGGCAATACCCATTTCAGCTTTGAACAGGGCCATTTGAGAATTACTCAGTAAGGCGCGGAAATAAGGCCATGCCTGGTACATCTCTCGTAGTTTGGCAAGTTTTGCAGGATCTTCTCCACACCAATTCTTGAGGGCTGTGCCGATACCATACCAGGCGGGCAGGGTGTGTCGTGATTGAGCCCAGCCAAATACCCAGCCGATGGCGCGTACCGAATTTTTGGAACGATCCATTTTTTTGCGATGGGATGGTCGTGAGCCAATATTCATCAGGGCGATTTCAGAGACCGGTGTGGCCTCATAGAAGTAATCGAGGAATCCGGGTGTTTCGTCAGTCAGGGTGCGATAGCTCTGTTCACCCAGTTTGGTTAGTTCGGACATGATTTGCTTGAACTCTTGCCGATCCGGTTCTGGTGGTGTAATGATATTGCGGCTTGCCTTTAGTAGACCGGTAATACCCATGGTTAATTCGTAAGTGGCGGTTGACGCGTTACCATATTTATAGGACAAGACTTCACCTTGTTCGGTAAATTTGATTTCACCATGAACGGTGCCGGTAGGTTGAGACAGAATTGCCTCACGTGTTGGGCCGCCCCCGCGGCCGATGGTGCCGCCGCGGCCATGGAATAGCCGGCATTTTATCTGCCGAGATTTGGTCAAAGTGGTGATTTCTTGCTGGGCCTTGTACAGGTTCCAGCCTGAGGCGAGAATACCGCCGTCTTTACAGGAATCAGAATAACCAAGCATGACTTCCTGAGTATTGCCTGATGCCTGTAATAAATGGGCGTAGGTATTATTGTCGAGCAAGCTGGTCATGACCGGCTCGATACGTTCCAGATCATTGACGGTCTCAAACAAAGGGGAAACACGCAGGTTACAGAACCACTGCCCATCTTTTTTACCCGCCAACCCAGCAAGCCAGCCCAGAAACATCACTTCCATCACATGACTGGCTTCGTGCGTCATAGAGATGACATAGCTACCAAAGGCATTTGGGCTGATTTCTTCTCGCATTTGGGCCATGACCTGGCAGAGTTTGACCGTCTCTTTTGATTTGTCACTCAGTGCCGAGGGGTCGAAGGATGGACGATCGGTTTTGATGTATTTGGCCAGTAGTGTCAGCCTGCTCTCCTCATCAAGGCTTTCATAATCGGTACCATCAAGTTGTTGCAAGACTTCTTTGATGGTCTGGGTGTGAATAGTGGACTCCTGACGGATATCGAGCTGAACCAGATAAAAACCGAATGATTCTGCAAGACGGATAAAGTCCTGCAATTCACCACTGGCGACATTGGCATCGCCATGGCTGATGAGGGAGTCCCGGATCAAATATAGATCATCCAGTAATTCCTTTTCATCCTGATAGTGGTAGTTTTTTGGTTGTAATGTTTCATCGTCAAGCAGGGCATTAATATATCGCAAATTGCGTTTTAGCCGCCAGTTCATCATGAAAAGCTTGCGGCGATAGGGTTCTTGATTTAGGTGTTCCGGATTTTCTTTGAAGGCTTCCGGGATTTCTTTTTCATCCTTTGCTAGTTTATCCAGAAAAGCCTGGCTGGGTTGGCATAACTTGCTTGAATGAGACAGGATATGGCTTAGTCGGGCGGCGCGAATGACATATTCCTGAGTGACCTCCCGTGCTTGCATACGCAGAGTCGTGATCGTTGTTTCTGGTTTTACAAAGGGATTACCATCCCGATCACCACCTATCCATGAGCCAAACCGGATGAAACTGGGTACGGTAATGCCCGGCATGTGTCCATCGGGTTGTCCATAGACTCGATGGATGGCCCGTTCCAAACGGCGATAGGTTGTCGGAATGGCCCTGAACAGACTGTTCCTGAAATAGAATAGGCCATTTTTGACTTCATCAATGACCTGTAGTTTGCGTGAGCGTACTTCGTTGGTTTTATAGAGGATCTGAATATGCCGCTGCAGTTGCTCGATTACGGCCTCTTTTTCGAGTGGACTAATCAGGTTGCTGTCCAGTTTTTCACTAATGGTGTAGATACGACGTAGTTCTTCCAGTACCGAACGGCGTTTGGATTCAGTTGGGTGGGCTGTAATGACTGGAATATAGGCCAGATGGTGTAGCATGTCTTGTAGCTGGTTGGCGGTTATCCCGAGTCCCTGCATTTCCCGCAGAGTTTCATCATAGGAACCCGGCCAGTTGGCACTGGTACGTTTTTCGGCTTTACGCCGTTGTTGGTGTCGTTGGGATTCCTCGGCAATATTGACCAGGCCAAAGTAGATGCTGAAGGCCCTGATAACATGGGATAGGGTTTTTGGATCCAGAGATTCAATTAATCTTACCAGTTGTTGGCGCTTGCGTAAATTTTCGGTTTTGCGCAGGCTGATGTGCCCCTTGCGCAGGGTTTCAACTGCGGCAAACACCCTTTGCCCTGCGTGATCCAGAAGGATTTTCCCTAGTATATTACCAAATAACTTGACACGAGCACGTAGTGGCTTATCAATGGCTGATTTTACTGTGGGTAAGGTTCGTGTGTAGGGGAGGTGTTTGATTTGCGCATTCATTATATTTACTAACTTTATTTTAAAAGACCACGTATTGTACCTGTCTCAATCTATGAGATCGCCCCTTGATAAGCAAAAATTAATCAAATTAGTAGATATCTGCTCAGTTATGAAATTGACTCGGATATGAAAATGCTATTGGGATTAAGTGAGAATTCTCGCTACAATCGGGCTTATTATTTGGAATAATAAGCAAGATTAAAAAAAGGTTGGTTTTATGTCGTCATTAATTGATTCCCCTGCCTGGCAGGCCCTGCAAACGCATTTTGATGTGGTCAGTGACCTGCATGTGCGGGATTTGTTTGAGGTTGACCCGAAAAGATTTGAGGAATTCTCGGTTCAAATTAATGATTTTTTGTTTGATTACTCCAAACATCGTGTGACTGAAGAAACCATGTTACGGTTATTTGATCTGGCCAGACAGGCAGATGTGACTGGTTGGATTGAGCGCATGTTCCAGGGGGAAAAAATAAACCATACCGAGCAACGGGCAGTTCTGCATGTTGCACTCCGTAATCGCGGTGAGCAAGCCATGAAGCTGGATGGCAAGGATGTCATGCCTGAGGTTCGGAAGGTGAGAGCACAAATGCGTGATTTGAGTGAGGCGGTACGTACTCGAAAGTGGCGCGGTTATACCGGCCAACCGATTACTGCTGTGGTCAATATTGGTGTGGGTGGTTCTGATTTGGGGCCTGTGATGGCCACTGAGGCTCTTAGGCCCTATGCTATTCATGATCTTGGCATTCATTTTGTTTCAAATGTGGATGAAAATCATATCTCAGACACGCTGGAGCGGCTTAAACCTGAGACTACGTTGTTTATTCTTGTCTCAAAGAGCTTCACTACGCAGGATACGTTAGTCAATGCGAACACTGCTCGCGACTGGTTTTTGAAAACAGCGGAGGATGAGGCTGCACTGGCCAGTCATTTTGTAGCAGTAACCGATAATGTGGAAGCCGCGACCTTGTTTGGGGTGAGTGCGGACAATGTCTTTAAAATGTGGGATTGGGTAGGGGGACGGTACTCCCTTTGGTCAGCGGTTGGTTTGTCCACGGCGATTGCGGTGGGCATGGATCAATTTGAGGATATGCTGCAAGGTGCCTGGGAAATGGATGAACACTTTAAAACAGCACCACTGGAAAAAAATATCCCGGTGATCATGGGTTTGCTGGGGATCTGGTACAACAACTTTTTTCAGGCCCATACCCATGCCGTGTTGCCCTATGACGAACATTTGCGCTATTTGCCGGATTACCTGCGCCAGGCCGATATGGAAAGTAACGGTAAGAGCATGGATCGCAATGGCGAAGGGGTGGATTATAGCACCGGCCCGGTGATCTTTGGCCAGTTGGGTATTACTGGTCAACATGCCTTTTATCAACTCATGCATCAGGGAACTGAATTGATTCCGGCTGATATTATTGCCCCTGTCTCAAGTTATTATTGTATCCAAGCACACCATCGTCTTCTCATGTCGAATGTCTTTGCTCAGGCCGAAGCCTTTATGAAGGGCAAGACAGAACAGGAAGCGCGAGCCGAACTGGAGGCTGATGGGTATGTTGGTGAGGAACTGGAAAAGCTTCTGCCTTATAAAATCTTCCCCGGTAATAAACCTACCTCAACCATTCTGTTCAATACTCTTACCCCTAGAACTCTGGGCTCCTTGATTGCCATGTATGAACACAAGATTTTTGTGCAGGGTATTATCTGGAATATCAATTCCTATGATCAGTGGGGTGTGGAACTAGGTAAGCAGTTAGCTAAAAATATTTTGCCAGAACTTGAGGGTGATGCCGCAGTAACCAGCCATGACTCATCGACCAATGGCTTGATCAGTTACTATAAGCAACAGCGGTCAATTCGGGATCGCTAGTAATAATTGTAAGATGGTAGCCGAGGTCGGACTCGAACCGACACGCCCGAAGGCACAGCATTTTGAGTGCTGCGTGTCTACCAATTCCACCACTCGGCCAGTCAGGTGTAGACAAGAGCGCGCATTATAGGGAATACCAAGCCGATCGGAAAGGCCTCCTGACAAATAAGTAAAATCTGTTAATATCCCGCGTCATGAAACGCCGACAAGTAAAATCCTGAGAAATGAAACGAAGTGACTTTCACTTTGACCTGCCTGAAGGTCTGATTGCCCAGGTGCCTGCCGAGCAGCGGCCTGATTCGCGGTTGTTGGTGTTGGATCGAATAAGTGGTGTGCGGCAAGATGGACAGTTCAGGCAATTTGCCGGTTTTCTTAGGGCCGGGGATTTGTTGGTACTAAATAATACCAGGGTGATTCCAGCCCGGTTACGGGGTAGAAAGGAAACGGGTGGCCAGGTTGAAGTCCTGGTTGAACGTATTTTGCAAGATGGACACATTTTGGCGCATGTTCGCACCAGTAAGGGCCTAAAAGAAGACGCAGTTGTGTATTTTGATGATGGGTTTTCGGCCCGTATGCTGCGCCGAGAAGGGGATTTGTTTGTACTGGTATTTATGTCTGATCAACCTGTTGAATCTATTTTGGCTCAAATCGGGCGTATTCCTTTACCTCCTTATATAGGTCACGAACCATCTGGTAAGGACGTCGAACGTTATCAGACGATCTATGCCAAGCATGCTGGCGCGG